>JASMFB010000009.1 GCA_030751995.1 Candidatus Thalassarchaeaceae archaeon | reverse complement strand
TGGCATCCTTGCCGGCAGTCTTGCCCAACTGCTCCGACGACTGGGTCACATCGAGGATGTCGTCGATCACCTGGAAGGCCAGGCCGATGTGGTAGCCAAAATCGGTCAGCTTTACTTTGGCCCCAAATAATTGCTGCTGGGAGAACGGATAATGCGATTGGAATAGTCAGACCAAAGGCAATGGTGACGAGAAGCATTGAATGTAGAAGTGTCGCTTTGAAGGCTGGCTTGAATCGTCTTCCTTCGAGTGCATGCCATCCTTGCCACGATCCGATGATTGCCATAGTCCATGGGACTGTTGCCGAAAGAATCAGTCCGAAAAATAGTGATGGTAGGCCAAAACCTGTAGTGATAAAACCAAATTGCGCGTCTTTTGTCGAAAATAATCGATAGATTAGGAAGACGGCGAGCATTGAACCGGTGCCCAAACCAAAGGTCCACCCTGCCGTCGGTTGCCCATTCAATCGACGTACACTTTCTCGAGTTAACAGGAACATGGTGAGTAATGAGAGTAATAATGCCAAGAGAAGTAGTGGAACCAGTGGGAATGCTATCCCCATCCATAGCGAATCGAGAACCAAATTTGATGCTGCTGCTTGGTACACGGCACCAGTGAAAAATCCGTACAGGAGTAGTCTAGTGGCTGTTGGCAGGTCATAGAATCCGACCATCTTGGACATCCCTCCTCGCCAACCGATCCAAACACCGATGAGGCCGAGGGACGTCGCAACCTGAAGTTGCCAAAGCGGGATGCCTAACTCAACCACGGCCATGGCTTCCAGAGTCGCTTCTTATGCTTGTCCGGCCCTTCGGGCCGTTCCGTGGGGTTCTTACGAGGTAGGTGAGAGGGCCGACACATGGCACTTGAGGGGTTGAAGGCAGGCATCTTCGGGGCCGTAAGTCGTCTCAAGGGAAAACGCAAACTCGATGAGGCCGAAATAAAGGAGTTATCCAAAAGCATTCGACGGGCTCTTCTTGAGGCTGATTTCAATGTCCGCCAATCCAAGGAAATTACCGCACGGCTTGAAGAGAGGATGGTTGAGGAAGAGCCCCTTCCGGGTGTGACCCTTCAGACCCACGCTATGAATATCATTTACACTGAATTGGTTCGTCTACTCGGGCCACCAAAAGAAATTCGACCGCACAATCAAACTATTCTGATGGTAGGTCTGTATGGACAAGGTAAGACGACAACTACGGCTAAATTGGCCGAATGGTGGCGTCGTCGACACGGGATTAAGGTAGCCGTCATTGAAGCCGATGTGCAACGTCCAGGCGCCTATGCTCAATTGCAGCAACTCTTGGCGGATTCACCGGTCGAAGTATATGGTGAGCCGGACAACAAGAATGCGGAAGAAATAGTTCGCAATGGATTGGCCAAAGTTGGAAATGCAGATGTGGTAATTGTCGATACTGCAGGTCGTGATCGACTCGATGATGAATTGCAAGCAGAATTGGAACGCATTCACAAGGTTGCCAATGCTACAGAACGGTTTCTTGTCATCGATGCTCAAGTCGGACAGGCTGCTGGCCCGGTTGCTGCTGGATTTCACGAATTGGTTGGCGTATCTGGTGTCATCGTCTCAAAACTTGACGGTACTGCAAGAGGTGGTGGTGCACTATCCGCAGTAGCAACTACGGGTGCGCCAATCGTATTCATTGGTGAAGGTGAAAAAGTAGCAGATTTGGAAAAATTTGAGTCTGACAGATTCATCTCTCGGTTGCTCGGGATGGGTGACATTCGAGGTTTGATAGATATCGCTCCAGATTCACTGGATCAAGAAGAGGCCATGCGACTCACTGAACGCATGATGTCTGGCCGGTTTACGCTGAATGATATGTACAAACAAATGGAGATGATGTCGAAGATTGGAACCATCGACAAGATTGTCTCACATTTGCCGACTTCTTTCTTTGGAGGCCTTGGGACCATGGATCGTAAGCAAAAGGAAGAGATGCAAGGAAATCTGGAGCGATTCAGAGTCATCATGGATTCAATGACTGAAGAAGAGAAGAATGAACCTCATCTACTCAAGGCAGATCGAATTCGTAGAATTGCACGTGGTTCAGGTGTAAAGGAAAAGAATGTGCGCGAACTCCTTGCACAGTGGAATCGCTCTCGAAAGATGATGAAAGGAATCAAGGGCAATCGCAAATTAAGACGTCAGATGAAAGGCATGATGGGCGACATGGATGACATGGATATGCCGATGTGAGATTATGAATCGTAGATTTGCAATCATTGGTCACCGCGCCCCATCCTCGGGAAAAATCAATCTAAACGATTTGGCTGGTTCATCCGGTAGAATAGATGTATTGGCCCGTGCAGTTAACACTGCCTTATTCCTTTCTCATGGCATCCGTGATGACACAGACATCGCCCTCCATTTGATGGGTGGACCCGGTCCAGCACGCCGGATATGGTTTCAGGGCTCAAAATTGCGTGGATTATACCCCGATGAACGGGCCATTGCAGGTCAAGTGGCTAAGGCATTGAAGGAACCTGTGCCAGCAATCGGACAGTTGGTAGAATTACACCCAGGCTTTTGGCATTCAGGAGGGGGAATTGAACAAACTATTCTAGAGTGGAATCGTGAAGGAGTTCGATTATTCGTTCTGGACGCTGATGGAGAATCTTTCAACTCAAAACGACATGGCTCTGAATCGATCGGTTTCATCCTATCTGATGATCAACCATTCACTGATGGAGACAACCAAATCATGCAACATCTTGAACGAATATCATTGGGTAATCAGTGGTTACAGGGACATTCCTGCATCTCTATTCTTCACCATCAACTGGATTAAGCTAACTCAACCACACGGGGTAGCCTTCATCGTCCTCAGTTAATGCACAGTGTAGAATTGAATCTGGTAGGTTCAATGGGTGTGTTTGTGGCCAAGTCGCTAAGGGGGAAATGACAACGTTGCCAGCCATTATGCTGGAACAATCGGTCCGAGGAATTGGTTCATCCTCTATCGAGGTGGCCCCGACGATGAACCCTTCTATTTTCGTACTTCTTTGCGTGGCCCCGTGGTACCAACGTGCACCCAAGGGTACTGTTTCAACAACACCATTCCATTCGTGTGGAACATTGAGATTGAGCATGATATCGCCACTCCTGAACGCCTCACGGATGCGTTCGTCCATATCCATCTCCACATCAGACCATGGTCGATGCTTGCTTCCGCGTGTGCGCATTAGATTCGTGGGTTCTTCCGAAGCGATTGATAATGCGCGGTCAACCAATGTCAAGATGGCTTCGGTACCGACGGTGTAATCTTCGTGCAAGTATGTACCCAGACTGAGTGCTATTGCTGGCATCCCATACAACGCAGCTTCACGAGCAGCTGAGACAGTTCCAGAATGGATGACATCTATTGATAGATTGGGGCCACGATTTATTCCTGAGATGCACATCCGAGGACGTATCATTCCTGCCCATGATTCAAACCCTTGATCGATAGCAACAATCGCACAGTCACAAGGTGTCCCATCCAAACTGAATACATGGATTGGGGGGCCGTTTGGGTCGAGTTGGAGCGTTTGTACGAGGTCATTTCGATTGCGGAATTCAAGATCACTCTTTAGCGATAGTCGCATCGCTGATGCGGACTGTTCCTGCGCTGGAGCAAGAATTGCCAATGGATGTCCGCGATTGTGTAAAATTTGGATTAATCGATGTAATCCTGGTGCTTCTATTCCATCGTCGTTGGTCAGGAAGAGGGGTGCTCGCCATGCCATTGAATCGCCTCAAACATCGTCGGCAGGGTCGACTTTTTCACTTAATCGATGATTGGTTCCGACAATGGCGAGTGTGGTTCCGATAATCATGAATGGTCCGCCGACCCAAGTCCATAGGTTTGGAACGGACTGGACTCCTAGCATCCATCCAAGCAGACCCCCAAGAAGAGGTTCCATAACCACGCTGACTGAAATCACAAGTGGAGGTAACCATCTGAGGCTTGCATTAATGCCCGTGTGGCCGGCTAGACCAGGCCCTAGAGCAAGATATCCTACAAGTAGAATCCAAGATGCGTCGGCCCAACCGAATACCGAGGTGTCTACAATGGCAGAATCAAGTGTAGCATTTTCTACCAAAACAGCATGTAGAGTCAGGAATATGGCACAAATGGCAGTCACTGGGAATGCGTATAGAAATAGTGGCATCTGTTTCCCGCCTCGAAGGTGACGCCCTGCTGCAAGATAACCGACTATTGCGATAGCGCCCAAGAATGCGGCAGCATCTCCAATCAAAGTCACGGATCCAGAACCGGCATCTTGGACTGCAAGGATGGCCCCAAACACTCCGATTAACGCACCCCATGTTTCCCATCGATGTGGTTGCATGCGTATAGCAGCCATTCCGGTGACGATAATGAGGGGGTGAGCGGTGACAAAGAGGAGGCTGTGAGCCAGTGAAGTGTGATCCAATGACCAGACCCAACTGCCAAAGTGAATCCAAAGACAGATGCCTGATCCAAGGATTATCCATAACGTGTTTCGATTCCAATCAAACGATTCATTTCTGAGTTGCCAGATGAAGAATGGTAGCAGTACAATTGATGTTGCTTGAAGCCGCCATGAGGCGCGGAGTAATGGCGTTACATCCGACATCAGCATGAATACTGCACCGGCACTGGATACTGCCAGTACAGCAATGCCGAGAATTATCCACGCATGAACCGGGGGTGCCCGGGAATGTTCCAAGTCGACACCTCAAGATTCGACGGCTGTTCGGCCGAAGATGCCAGCGCGCTTGAACAACCAATATATCCCACCGAAGATGATGATGTTGATGATAGTGAAGCCCACTAAGCGTGCAATCCAGTATGAATTACCTAATGCTTCGGCGATTGACAATTCATCGATGACAGCAAGAATTGCACTCTCGACACCGAAGAATGCCTCTCCTGTCAATGCGCCTGCAGCAATCATGAATGTTGTTAGAAGGATTAATGCCGAGCGGCTTTCTGCTTTGGCGCTACCCTCTTGCTCGCGAATTTGATCGACGACGGGTTCGAGGCGATTGGCCTGCCACCAATCTCGACCAGCACCACCAATCATCATCGGGAAGGTGTAGGGAGTGGGCAAATACATACCCAATCCGAACGCGGTCCCCATACCGGTCACCCATTCGATGAAGGCACCCAAAAGGAATCCGAGGCCCAAGGTAAGCATGCTTCCCTGTCCTTCTGCGAGCATGACTGTGAAGCCTGCAAAAGCATTAGCTTGAGGTGCCAATAGATCGATTTTTCCATTGGCGAGTAAATCTGATAGGAAAATGGCCATCCCAGCACCCAGAATTGCGCCCGGGACCACGCCCATGATGTTGCCCTTGGAGATGTGGTAGGGTCGATTGCCGATATACAGGCTATTTTTGTAGTCCGCAACAACCGTTCCAGACATGGAAATTGCACTGCCGAATACTGTGGTGCCTACTAATGCAATAAGAATGGCTTCTTCTTTAGCTAATCCGAAGAAGTCGCCATATCCAAGGAAAAGTCCGAGTAACATCAGTAGAACGATGAATGACGTACCCGATACTGGTTCAATTCCAGTCTCACCCATGACGCGCACTGCAATCGCACCAAGCAAAAAGGTCGTGAGGATCAGAACCAAGGCAAAGACGAGTGCCGCCGCTATTGGGAACCCGCCCATCCAGAAAATGAGAATCATCGCGAAGAATGAGAGTATCATGAATAGAGGGATGTGGTGTAGTGGCCACTCGTACCAGCCCTTCCCTTCGATGTATTCTTGTCCTTTTTCACCCCCAAATGCCTTTCCAATGTCGCCAAAGATTGAGATGAATGTTGGCGCCATCTTCAGTAGACCCAAGATGCCACCACCCAGAATGGCGCCGATTGCGAGGGTTCTGATGATACTCTTGTAGGCAATCCATTGTACGGGCCCTCCAATCTCTTGCAATGGCGTGTACACAGGTGCCCCAGACAGGCCATCGATGCCTGTGAAAACTGGGACATTGAACCATACTGCCATTGGAATAAGGAAGAACCATGCAACAAATGAACCGAGATTAACCAAGAAGGCGGTGCGCATTCGCATGAACCAACCCACAGCAAAAAGCGTGGGACTGAGTTCGACACCTAGGAATGTGTACGAGAATGGATTTGATTCATCGAAGAATGTGATGCCATTCGCCTGAGCATGACCATTCACCAATTCGCTTGGTTGATGAATCCAGCGTTCAGAATATACTGATGCCAACCCCCATTCGTCTCCAGATGCTGTGACTGCAATCTTATCTGCGATTGTCAAATGTTCCTTCCAGAATAACGGATAATCGATTATGAACATGAATCCCATCGTGAGAACTGTCCACAGACCAACGGTTTGCAGACTCTCTTTGGCAGCTTCTGCTGCACCAGAATTTACATCTGCAGCAATATCAAGCATTTTCAGGGTGGCTTCGAATCCTGGCATGGGGAGTGGATCTTCGACAAGCCATACCCTGCGGAAGATGATGAAATACATCACGCCCAAAAATCCGGCGAACATACTAGCCACAATGCCGATGAATGCCAATTGGAATACATCAATTCCTGAAAGCAATGGGGCGCCATTCACATGATACTCCGTTTTGAATTCAGACGATAAAAGGAAAATGGCCGGGAAGGTGAAGATGAAGCCGGTTGAAGCGTGTGTTGCCCCAGTTGTTGCACTGGTCGAGATATTTACTTCAGAAGGAGACCATTTGAGGGCCATTCCAAGAAGATAGGCAACATACCAAGCAGCCGATACGGCTAGACCGATCTTAAGGCCGATATAGGCAGTTACACCACTGAATACTGAGCCGATGAGGATGCCGATCATAATCTTGCTAAGCGACCAATGGCTAATCTCAAAGGATTCTTCGAGGTTCTTCTCCTCAAAATACTGCTCAAGCAATCCTGTGTTCAGATTGTTGTACATATCCTCGTCTAGCCATGTGAGGGTACCTGCCTCAATCGCTGCGAGGCCTTTTGCCGTGACGGGTTGCCGATATGCGGACTTGCGAACCCCCGACATTACAACACCCGCTCCTACGGAGCGGTCTGTGGGTACCGAGCAGGGGTCTTATGCTTGTGGGCAATTTCAGGCGTTAGTTTTCCGAGCCAACATTTCGCGAAAGTGTGTACGACGTAACATCGTAACCCAAACTCTGGTAGAGGCCTAATGCCTCATCATTCAATGCATAGACCGTTAAGCGTACTTCGTCGGCACCACGCATTCTGCATTCGTGTTCACATTCACGGACCATTGCAGTAGCAAAGCCACGTCGACGTGCATGAGGTTCGACCCAGACATCGGCTATTTCCCAGACTTGGATAGGTGCATCGAGGATGAAACCATCTGGAGAAAACGTACACAATCCTACCAATTCACCTTCAAAGCGGGCGATGAGTAAGCGTCCTTGTCGAACTCTAGAATCAAGAAATCGACGGACTCTTTCTGAATTGATTTGAGTTTTCAATTCCCTCTCCGAACCACGGTAATCGAGGCCTTGTTGGTGGTGGAGTAAGCGCCACCATGCAGGTTCAATCGCTTGCAGGTCGGAAGGAGTCGCTACCGAAATCGATAACGATTCAGATGTTGTGACCAATGCATCACCTAGAGATTAGTGATCTCGGATGATTTTGTAGCGACCCATTGCTTCCATCCAAAGGATTTCAGATCCTCCTTCGAGAGTCATTCCGTCCTCTAGAGGAAGGATGAGTGTCTCGTAGGTCTTGTTGTCCATTGCGTGAACTTCAGTGCCTTCAATGTGAGTAATAATAGCTGAACCTTTTTCGATAATTGGTACGCTGATGGTATCTGTAACGGGTGCCACATGGCTCTTCTTTTGTTTAGTAAAAATATCTTCAAGTTCAATTCGAGCTTTGGCTGCACCGTGCTTACCGGGCTTGCGTTTTGTCATACCGAGAATTTTGTACGCACTTTCTTCAAGTGCGACATAACGGCCAACTTTCAGTGTTCGAACTTCAACGCGTGATGTGCCAGCCATGTGTATCAAAACGATTCCATCCGTCGCGACTTATCAGGGTTCGGGAACCCAAGGTCAGAATCTGGCTCAGTCAATTCAGTATTCTGAACTATGGATGATTAATACGAATAGAACCCTTGGCCAGATTTCCGTCCAAGTTTTCCTTCTGAAACCATTTGAACCAGCAAGGGTGCAGGTGCATATTTGTCATCCCCCAAGCCTGCGTGAAGGACATTCATGATGTGCAGAACGGTATCGTTACCAATCAGATCGGCAAGTGCCAACGGTCCAATGGGATGATTCATTCCAAGTTTCATGATTCCATCGATGGCAGATGGCTCAGCCACACCATCTTGGAGTGTCAATATGGCTTCATTGATCATCGGGCAAAGGATTCGATTTGAAACGAATCCTGGTGAGTCGTTGCAACATAGAGCGGTTTTTCCCATTTTTTCACTGACTGCAATGACTGCATCTGTCACGGCCGCCTCGGTATCTGAACCATTGATGATTTCAACCAGTTTCATGATTGGTACTGGATTCATGAAATGCATGCCGATGACCTTGTTAGGGCGTGATGTGGCTGCGGCAATGTCATTGATGCTGATGCTGCTCGTGTTACTTGCAAGAATGGTGGATGGTTTGCAAATCTCATCGAGTTCTGCGAATGTAGAGAATTTTAATTCGGGAATCTCAGGAATTGCTTCAACGACGAGATCCGCATCGGCAGCAGAACTGCGTTCGACCGACACTGAGATTCTCGAAAGTGCGGAGTTAGCTTCGTCCTGTGTCATTCTCTCCTTCGATACGAGTTTGTCAAGTGACTTCTGAATAGTGGCCATGCCATTGTCGACGTAGTCTTGTTGAATGTCAATCATTGTGACCTCATAACCCGCACATGCTGCGACTTGGGTTATGCCGTTGCCCATTTGGCCAGCGCCAAGAACGGCAATCTTCTCAATGCTCATGATGTCGTCGAGCGAGCAGCGATTGATTACCCCTTCGGGTACTCAACTGTCGTATTCAGTCCACTCTTCCATGTCCGGCTTTCGGTACCACCAGACACCTTCATCGTACCACCACTCACAACCCTTCTCATCGACCTTGTAATTCGGGTCATCCTCGAGGGGCAATCCATCTTCGGTGTCTGCCTCTGATTCAACGGGTTTTTCATCATTTGAATGTACTATGGAACGTTTCTTCATCTTCTTCTTTGGCTTTTTCATCAGCATGGTCGTTCCGCCACCGATAGCAATCAGCAATATGACCAGCGCAGCAATCAAAATCCAAGCGGTTGCACCTAGCCCACCGCCTGTATCTCGAGTGACGAATGTATTGGAGGTGTTGTCACCCGAATCATCCCCTGCAGGGTACATATCATCGGGACACCCTGGATTTCCTTGTGAGTTCTGGAATGAGTTTGCATGTAGGGGGCATCGATCGGGGTCGCGAGCACCAGGCACCAATTGACCGGGCCACGACAGGTTGACGCGCATCACGTCATCTTTCCACAGGATGTTAGCGTAGTTGTCATAGTAGCCATCACCATCCGTATCATTCCACTGTGTTCCGATGTTAGGGACGATATCTTCGATATCAGCCCAACCGTCTCCATCCCCGTCTATACACCCGCGCAGGTTACCAGTAGAGGTTCCCTCCTCGTCTGGACAATTATCGCCATCGTTTCCTGTGGGATTGTTGCCGAAACCATCACCATCAGTATCTATGGTTTGAGTGGGATCAAACGGATACTCATCGACAGAATCGATGGCACCATCACCATCGGTATCACGTTCACTTTCCGAGCAACCGTTGTCGTCAACATCTAAGACTTCAGTCTCAGGTGTATTGGGGCAAATATCGAGGTCGTCAGTGACACCATCGTAGTCGCCATCTCGTTGTGAGGGGGCGCAGCCATAGCCGTCGACCAAGGTGATTTCATCAGGCAGGGTTCCCTGACAAGTGTCTGCCATCAATCCTGTTAGTGTATCGCCATAGCCATCACCGTCTTCATCGCTATGTTGGGTCGGCTCATTGGGGAACGCATCATCCACATCAGCCCAACCATCACCATCAGAATCAAGGCACCCAATTCTTCCACCCATTGTCGATGTGCCGAACTCGTCGGGACATGTATCTGGCAGGAATCCATCGGGATTATCTCCATAACCATCTCCATCTCGATCCTTATGCTGTGTAGCATCGTTAGGGAATGCATCACCATACTCAGAGACTCTGATGCCATTGATTACATTGCCCCATGTGTAATTGTCGCCAACACCATCGCCATCCTCATCTATCCATTGCGAAGGATTGCTTGGGAACATATCATTCAAATCAGACCAACCATCGCCATCACTGTCCAGACACCCATATCGATCCTCGGTCGACAAACCGTATTCCGATACACATGAATCGGCTTGGAATCCATCGGACTCATCACCGAATCCATCTCCATCTGTGTCGTTCCACTGTGAGGGCTCCGCTGGGAAGGCATCTGCTGTGTCTGCCCAACCGTCACCATCTGAATCGATGCAGCCGACAGTGGGTTGTGTACTCGTTCCAAATGTTTCAGGACAATCGTCCTCGGTGTTGTTCAGGCCATCACCATCATCGTCACGCTGATTCTGTGCACAACCCGTTGAATCTACCGAAAGACCCGGTGCCGTGTTCGCGCACAGGTCGTCACCATTCCAGATTCCATCACCATCATCATCAGGCAAAAGGTGTCGTAGATTTACTCCAATCCTGTCACCTGCTTGTACTCTGGCAATCGTGTCTAAACGGACGAATCCAATCTCATCGAAGTTGTCCTGTCCCTCTTCACTCAACATCCACGAAAGGAATGGTCGAAGAATTTCCAAATCATCTTCTCTAATCACTAGGCGATAGTCGTCTTGGAATGGCCATACTCCAGTTGAACTGTTGTTATACGAGGGTAATATTGCTGTATTTCCTGCTGAACTAGCGGCGGCTGCGCCATGTGTCCAATTGTCAAAAATAGGAATCTGATATACCTCATTAGTATCAAGACCGGCAACCAATTCTGTGATTCCAACCACATGTTCGTTGTTTGCGACTCCATTGATGATATCTTCCCGAGTTTCTTGTACCAATCGAAGACGTTCGATTCCATCGCCAGCAAACCAATTTTCGCCGAAGTTGCAATGGTCACAGAAGAGGAATGATGAGATCATTTGTGAGACCGAACGATTTTCCCAACGATGCATGACGTGAATCGGTTGTTCAGGACATGAAGAATCCAAATCACTCCATTCTGGTTTTTCATCCCCATCATCATTCGGAACAATTGAGTTCCAGTTCACACCTGGGTGCACTGGATTGGAGGATGTTAGGGTTGATTCTGAGGCACTGGAGAGAATCCATCTAATCTGACCCATTGATAGTCCGCCTGTCGCATTCATACAATCGTGCGTCACAGTATTTGGATTCACCATCATGACAGCTGGCATTCTTGCTACTGGGACTTCTATTAGTCGATCACCCGTGGAGTCGCAATCACGCATTCCACTCTCTGAATAATTAGCCAGTGGAGTCGTATATCTCTCCGCTGCTGTACTGGATGCAGCAGCTAACAATGGAGCGTCTCCCTGCGGATTGATATCGTTGCATAAGAAATTGGTCGTCTGAATAGTTGTGCTGTTGAAGTGCATCGGAATGTAATCACTGTGATTGTTGACATATTCAAAGAAGCGCTCGCCCATCAATTCGCCCGTGACATCGCCACCCAGCCATGCATAAGAATCCGAGGAAAAGTAGGTGTAAACTCGGCCATAGTATCTAGCACCGAAGTAAATCTTGTTCTCATCTAAGGACCAAGCGACGTCGCGAGCACCACGGCGGCCAGATGATTGGCCCCCACTACCGCCTGAAAAACTTCCAAAACTGGCCTCTACGGTCCAATCCGACGTTCTAACAATCCAAGTGGGGTCATTATCGCTGGTTGCAATGACGAAGTGTGTACCTGCGTGATTGAATGCAATTTCATTCACATCAGCACCGTAATCCATAGTATCCATAAGAGTCCCATTTGATGCGTAATAGATGTTGATGTCATTATCCGAACTACCCGTCACAATCCAATTTCCATCTGGGCTCCAATCTAATCCAAGCGTGTAACCTGAATGATTGTGGACATTGAAGAATTCAGTGCCATTCGATGTCCAGTGAACACTCAGTTCTTCTCCATGTGTGAATGCAACAAAACGCCCATCGGGGCTAGATTTGATTGTATACACATCTCCAATGCTGGACGAAATTACGTTGGAAATTGTCCAATTTGAGGTGAAATATGTAGTGACTTTCTCATCCTGTCCGCCAACATGTAGTAGGCTGCCATTTGGGTTGAAGTGGGCCGCATACATATCCTCTGCATGATTTGCAGACAGATCAATCAAATGTGTGGCTGTCTGCGTTGTCCAATCAATTGTGTAAACATTCACTGAAGCATTGTTGTTGGTCTCATAAGCCGAGACGACGAGCATTGTTCCGCTTGGGGTGAAAGACAAATCTCGAGGATTGGATTGAATGGTCAGCAGTGTCTTGATTTCATTGCCAGCCGCATCGAACAATTTGACACAGTCACAGCCATCGGCACCAGCAAGAAGCATTCCGTTTGGAGCGACTGCGAGGGTGCGGGCCATCGAACTGCGGGAACTCGAGGTCGGTACTGTCCTGGCATAATTTGCGCCAGTGAAATCGGCAATTACCCCCTGAAGTATGTCGGGGTTGCCATCTCCATCAGTATCGGGGCATCCAAGTTTCGTGATTGTGGAATTTCCAGCCGCGAATGGGCAATCGTCGATTGAGTCATCAAAACCATCGTTATCTCCGTCGGCTGCGGAAACAGATGGAGTCCAAATTAACACCGAAGAAACCATCAGGAAGGTCAAGAAAATTGATGTCCTTCGACTATGACTCATAGATGTCACATACTCATTCAGTGTTTGATAGTGTCGCTTAGTTGCGCTAGACGACTACGTCGTCTTCAAACATCGAATCTGACTCCAATATTTCTGATGAATTTATCGAGTCCCACTGATCTCCATTTCCGGGCTTTCGAACATTCATCATTTGTAACACGTAGAGCAGTACGGCGATGATGGTGAAGGCGACGAGGTTTTCGAGGGAGCCGGGTGTTTTCAATTGCTCTCCAATCGTTGCCTCTGGAGCATCCAAATTGCTGGTAATTTGAACACGTTGGCGGTTGCCAGCTGCGTCAATCAATTCGACTGTGGCTGTCCACCCACCGGGCCCACCATCGGCGGAGAATGTCTGTGGTTCCAAACCATCAAAATCAGATTCATCACCAGATTGACTGAAAACATCCACATCGCGATTCTGGATTACTAGAGACCAATCAATAACATCATCACTAAGAATTGATAGTTTTAGAGATATATTGCAATCCGCTGCCTTTGGAATTCCCCATACAGGTGCTGTCGGTTGACGTTCACAGTTGGTTTCATTCCAGATGAGGTTGGCGCTGGGCGCGGTTTTGTCAGTGATGATTGTACGTGAATCTGAGATAGTATTGCCCGCCAAATCTGTTTGATGAGTGACCATCTGCCATTCACCTTCCAGAATCGGCAGATTCGCTGCAATCGTGAAGGATCCATCATCGTTACAATCGTCCTGACTGATGAGTCCGCTGACATTGATATACACCGCTAATCCGACTTCACATGATCCGGTAACATTTGCTATAGAGCGGTATGTTGAATGACCATCTTCTGGGCTATTGACGTCCAAATCTGGTGGTGTTTGATCTAGAATTACAACCAATTCGTAAACAAAAGTCTTCTCTAGTGCATTGAGATGGAATACGAAATTATTTTCGCCTATTTGGAGATCGATTGGTACACTGACATGACCATCATCAATCGCGTACATGGTGCCATTATCCTCTTCATGCCACCAAGAGAATATCTGGTCTGGACCCAATGTTAGGTCAGCCCACACTCTCGATGTGTTCACATGGGTTCCATTCCATGGAGCGTCGAGAGTTGGCCAGTATGTATCCTCCGGCAGAATAGTGACTACACATTTTTCTGCTATGTTTGGCCCTATGATGCCATCGATTGCTGTTTGGTCCCAAGCATGGATGCACACCGTATGATTACCCGTACGGCCTACCTCGATGAGTAATTCCTGACTTCCATTCTGGAATCCACTTGATGACCACACTGTCTCGCCATTTATCTCAACCCATTGGTGACTCGATTCGCTGACATTCCAATCTATCTCGAGATGATGATCTGGTTGAATCTGTGCCTCAGTAGGGTTGATGATGTCTATGCTTGGTGATGTGCGATCAATCTGAATATGTGCCGTGTGTGAGCCCGTATTGTTGGCCCAATCTGTAACATCCAGTCGCAGTTCGTACAAATCATCTGCCCATTCTGTCATGTTCATCGTGAATCTATTTTCCTCCATGATAGGTCGATTTGAACCTGGAGTTTCGCCCCATGGGGGTGCATGATCAATTTGGCATTCACGATACATCTCCAACCCAAGTGAAGAATACGCAGTGAGGCAAATTTCCTTTCCATCGAATAATCTTGTAATCGATACTTCCCCCACATTGAAACTGTAGGCTGAATTTGCATTCACGGGGACATATGCATCCCCCCATTCACCCACCTTGATAGAGTCGAATGACAACTGTGGGGTAGGGCCAGTATTAGCAGGAGCCCAAGGGTCATACACCATGCTTGCATTGGCATAATTCCAATTTCCTGCCGGGTCTCTGGCCGTGAAGTTGAACTCATTCAAATCATACCATCGCCATGTCGATGTATCCCACATATCTGCGTCAAGAGGGCCGTTTTGCCACGGCCCCCAGATAGTAGGTTGCAGGGTAAGATTCAGATTGACGTGTCCTTCTTCATCGACTGGTAATTGCGTTCCATTTATCCAAAATGTTGCTTCTGGTTCAGTCATTACCCAAGTATCCAATATTTGTCCATGATTGGTGAACATGCGCCAATTGTGGATGGCTATAGTGGGTGCAATATCATCGTGTTCAATTTGCAGATTTGCTTGATCAATCCTTTGTGTAAGATCAAATATTTCACCAGAGTAATTGTGCCATTGATTGTCCTCGGGCAGGCTCCAATTCAGCCAGGCTGACCTGAATGTTAGGTCGTTCCAGAGCATAGATGAAGCTGTGTAGTTGGATGCATCGCCAGTAGGGGGTGTCCATGTTGATGAATTTGTCAATTCAAGGCGATCAAAGTCAACACCTGATTCTCTCACCCAAACATCGACGGTGTGTCGACCAATGGTAGTGATATTCAGAAATGCTCGTACTGAAGTTGCCTGGAACGTGTATGAATTTGCCCAAGCCCAGTCTTCGGAAAATGGAGTCATTACATGTCGTGCTGAAGGTTGGGTTGACCCGTCAAGACCTACATGGATTGTATTCGAAGATTCACCATGTTGATGCATCCTTACCCATATCCAGTATATTCCAGTTGCATCAAATTCGTCATCCCAAGAAAGACGTGAACCAGTTGTTAGATGTGCCGAATCGAAACCGTCTGCCGATGTAGTCATGTAGCCACTTCCAGAATAATTCTCTCCAGCACTATCTAATGACCAATCAGGACCATCGCCAGAGTATATTCTCATTGCCGATTCGGCCTCTAGCGAAATTGAGTTGTTTTCTGTAGAATAATGATCGCCTTGACTGTAATGACGATTTGAATTCCAATGCTGCCATAATTCTACGGTTTCATTACTGTGAACACCATTAGTCGAAACTGTTTCCATTGTTGTCAAATTCGGCAATGTACCAGCAATCTGGTTATCAAAGTCGAATTGTAGGCCACTGATATTGAATCCCGTACCTTGGTCCAACGCGTGCATTGAGATGTCTATTGATTCATTAGTCCGAGTTCCATTCGGAAGTGAAAATGACATCTCTGGTGCGGGATCGATGAGAATGAAACTATAGGGCAAACGAATCAGTCCACCACTGGCTAGAGTTAGATCCACGAAACCTCCCCAAATGCCTGCACTTGTTGGGCGATCCCATGTGATATTGAGTTCAATGACGCTTTCTGGAATGGAGCCGCCAAGAGCATTCGAACCATTGGTGTAATTCGCCAATATCTGGGTAGAATTAAATGTTGAAAATCCACCTATTCCTAGGTCATTGCCACCAATCTCCGACCATCGTAACCAGAATGATGTGCTAAATGCACGTAGATCATATCCATGGACTACGACCCAGTAAGTATCTGCTTGCCCACCACCATAAGCAATTGATTCGTCACAGTTGAAGTTCCCGGAACTGCCCACCTGTTCATTGCCCCAATCCAATACGCCGTTGTTGTTCTTATCTCGATAGAGGTACATGTCAAGATCGATGCCGGACTGATGGCAGCCGATTTCGACTTCAATTAATTCGTTCGCTTCAGCAGCGAACTCCCGGATATAGGAAGACGATGTGATATCACTTGGGTCGTCCTGATAGGCAGTCTCACTGGATAGATACTGTGGAATCGTGAAGCCGTGTGCATTGATGCTCGAAACATCGATTGGTACTGTGGAGCCGATGCGATGTGAAGAAACGCCGTTCATTTGACTCCAATCATTGAGGGTGGTCGATAATCCAGCATCTAGTGGAGAGATGTATCCAACGCTAATGTTGAGTGGGTTGTCGTTTGTGTTGACGCCGTGCATTGCTGAGTGCAGAAGCATCTGCTTGGTCCCCGGTGTATCATCGGCGACGATGATTTCACGACTACCACCTCCATTGGTGTAATGGGCATATTTCCCACTTCCTTGATGCTGGCCAACCGAACCCGTTTCCATCACTACTGTCCTTGGCCCATATGCCGCAGGGTCATCAACAAAGAATGGATGATCAGCTTCACTCATCCAATGAACATCAACATCTGTGAAAGGATTGTCGGGCCAATCGATATCGACAAGGATTGACCCGTTTCCAGACAATGATGATGGCCAATCCATTGTCAGGAATTTCCAGTCACCTGATTCCGCCCTCCAACCCCATCGCTGTGCGCCTTGCAACCAAGTCTCATCGTATAGTGTCTGATTGCTGAAATTCCCATCGATAGGTGGAGGTGTTAGTGTGAATGGTCCATTGAACCCGACATTGGTTATCACGGGCCATGACCAGTCTCGGGTTGTGTTGTTTGTGGTAGCATGGATGCGTAATCCGTGCTGTTTCAACCCACCCCTCGCTGTCGCTGGGACATCGATGGTGACGTTGACTTGAGTGGACTGGTGGGCAGGTATCGTCAGATTAGAAGGGGCCGAAATCCAAGAATCGTTGGCTGGGGCGAATGCGGTCCAATCAAATTCTATGTGAACAGGGTCCTTGTTCGGATCTCTTACGAATTGCCGCCAAAGTGCTACAATTAGACCATCGCCCTCCCAATCGTGAGGATTACCGACGCGTACCTCGACCTGCCCAGATTCGTAAACATGCTCAGTAATCATGGCTAACTCGTTTGATTCAGTCCATTCTCCATCGTCGACATAACTGTCGTTGTCAAGGTCGGACGTCCAATTGCCATCCCCATCACTGTCAGTCCAACGATAGATTCGGAGATGGAGTCTGTTTTCCGATTGAAGGTTCTGATTTCCATCGAATGCTTCACCTTCCATGACGGCTCGCGCGCGTAGGAGAGTTGTAGAGGACGGCAGAGATAGGTTGGCATCTCCTTTGATGTGCATAGGGAATGCCCAATCTGGGTGACTCTGATGACCGTCCCATGTTGAGTTGTTTCCTGTATCAGTGCTGTTCCATACCATGTGGTATCCAGCTACCGGAGCAAGTTCGGAAGGAGTCAGTGTCACATTCATCGACTCGTTGCCTGAGTTAGAGAGAGTCAGTTGCATGGTCTGATTCTGACCCGGTAGGATGTAGTTGAGATTTCCATCACGATGCGCTCCCTCGTTCTCTCCAGTCATCCAAGCTGCCGGACTCACAAGTAAGGAGCCGGCGTCGCCATCAAGTGCGGCAACTGCACGACTGGCATTCATCCAACCCCCGCCTTGTACCAGCGGATCATAACCGCGGTCATCAGCAGTAGACATAGCTAGGTCTCTGAAAGATTGCGAATCGGGCCATGAACCTGTGTTGTTAAACCATGCCTCGTAGATGAGTGCGGCAAGCCCGGCGGCGACAGGCGTAGCCAATGATGTGCCCGCCCAAGTGGTGTATGCACTGTTGGCATTAGTGACTTCATTCAAGGTCTTATCACCTGTTGCAGACCAACCAACTGCTACAATATCTGGGTCCAAACGGCTGATTGAATTGGGGCCTCGATTTGACCACGAAGCAGATTCACCCCATGTGCTACCCTTTGAGGAAAATGCCCCCACTGACATTACGCCATGGGCACCACCGGGGGATGCTGTAGTACCATATCCGTGCCCACCGTTACCAACTGCAACGAAGTATGTCGTTTCAGGGGAATGGACGCGGGTTAGCCAATCAAGATACAGTGACCAGTAATCAGCGCCGTCGTCGTGTGCAGCAGAATTGCCGAATGAGAATGAGCCAATCTGCCCTTGGTCGTGAGAAGTGGAAGCATTGCCATCATATCCTTCAGAGATGAATCTGAATGAATCGAGCCATGATCCACCAGCATATAGGTTTGAGACTGCGATTAGATCGGCACCCGGAGCCATCCCCAAGACAGCTCCATTGTTGACTACCCCTTGGGCAGCAACTGCAGATGCGCATAGTGTGCCGTGATTTCCGCCAGCCTCGGATGCATCATTTAGCATCATCAAAATCAGGTCGCCCGAGTTCGCGACTCGATTCTGATACCCATTCCTAGCAGCGTAGATATCGCCATACGGAACGCCATTTATTCCATCTGAAATCCACCACAGAAGACCTGCGCTTTGATCCCAAAGACCATCTTGATTTGTGTCCCTACCATAGGTTGGATT
Organism: Candidatus Thalassarchaeaceae archaeon; assembly: GCA_030751995.1. Lineage (GTDB taxonomy): Archaea > Thermoplasmatota > Poseidoniia > Poseidoniales > Thalassarchaeaceae > MGIIb-P. The sequence goes on along the minus strand of JASMFB010000009.1, from coordinate 13,032 downwards.
GGCCTTATTGACTGGGCTTTCATCACCAAAATCTCCATCTCGATCAATGTCGATATATACAGTGTCGTATACACCTGAGATTTTTGTATCTACTACGAGTATGATTACATCACCTCCTGCACGTTGAATTAATTTTGAGTCTGAATGTAATCCAAAATGATATGCTCCCGACATTGAGGCAGATATTCCCGTGATATTCCAGCCTTGGGCGTCGAGTATCGAATCGTTGTTTGAATCGTTATCAATATTCGTCGTTTCAACCCACCAAGAATCGGTAGCACTCGGGTAAGCAAGTCCATCTCTCTGCCACCGAACTAGAGAGATTGGGTCGTGCATGATTCCCCAGCCATCGTATGGTGAATTAGGATCCTCTAGGATGGCTTGTGTTCCGTTCAGGTCAGGATGTGCGAAATCAATGCCCGAATCGGCAACAGCGACGCGGACACCGGAGCCATTGTAACCTCTTTCCCAAGCATCTGTCGCACCGTGAATTTGACCTGACTTCACTGAGTTTGGCCCACCTGGAAGAGCGCCGACGGGTTCGGGTCCGCTGCTGTCGTCGTAAACAGCGAAGACACCTTCGACACCTGCCAATTTCGGCACGAGATGCCCGGGCATGGTGACACGACGATGTTCGATAATTCCACTAGAGGGTGTGGCGGTAACCAATTGACCGGGCGCTTGTTGAGGCAAGAGTTCATGCTCAGATTGCCATTGATGGAGGGCCAGTAAATCCCGAGTTAGAACCATGGGTTTGGCAATGTCCTGCTGGGTCCAGAAATCGAGGCTGGGGGAAAATGCAGTCTGTGTGGGAATTTGAATTTCAGATTGAATTGATTCAAGTTCTTTCTGCGTTGATTCTACTTGGTGCGCGGACTGCAAAAATGGAGTGAAACTGCTCAAAATGAACAGAATAGTCAATCCTATCGCTAGCGGGGCGCGGCGCATAGCGCCGCGAGGAGGGGCATCGCCGCTTGACCTTTCGCGTCCCTGCTCAGTCGTACCGTTCAATAATCATAGGCCCCCCCGGGTGGCCGTAGTCCCGTTGTGTAGCGGTCCATCATCTCTGGTTTTGGTCCAGGGGACGGAGGTTCGAATCCTCCCGGGACTACCAATCATCAACTGCCATTTTGAATTCAGAGAGATCGAGATCTTGGCCCTCGTAAATCTCCGCCTGCAATGCCATATCCAATTTGTCGAGATACCTAACAAATTTGGATTCGTCCGACTGTTGAGCTTCGTATTCGGCGAAGGCTTCTGACGCGTCGATGCCCATATGCTGAATCGCCTCTGATTCAAGTCTATGTTTCTCTTCGGCGGTGACGTTGTCATGGGGCGTGATATCACCGACGTGAACCTCGGCGATATCGTGTAGAATACACAATTCTAGTACCCGTTGTAGATTCAATTCTTGAGGGCATAATTGGGTGGCCAATAGAGCCATTCCCCATGAGTGAGATGCCACTGACTCAGGGTTCTGAACACCAGCAAGAATCCATCCTGCACGGGTGACATCTTTCAGACCGAGTGCTTCTTTGAGTGCCTCTTTTGAAGGCATCACTATTCCTCGATTGGATCAGAATTCTTGGCCAAATCACGGGTGATATTCTTCTGGTGGCTCTCTAGTGTTCCGCCACCAATCTCAAGCAACTTTGCATCCCTCCATAGGCGTTCAACCACGTACTCCCCGACATAGCCGTAACCACCCATGACCTGGATGGCACGATCGGCTATGTTCTTGGCTGCGGTTGTTGCGAACAGTTTCACGCCGTCAGAATCTAGGCGCTGTCCACCGGATTCCAAACTCGTGATTCGGCAGGTATCATACACATACGCCCTCATTGCTCGATACTCCGCCCAAGATTCGCCGATGTGGCGCTGCATCTGTCCAAATTCACGAAGGGGTTGGCCAAAGGCTTCTCGTTCACCGGCATAACGTGTCATGTCTGCCAGACATCTCCGAGAGATTCCAACGGCTTGAGCAGCCAATGATATTCGTTCAAGTTCGAGGTTGCGCATCATGTGGCGAATCGAATTTCCGGGATCTCCAACCATATTTTCTGGTGGCACAATGCAGTCCTCAAACACAAGTTCCGCAGTGTTTGATGCGCGCATACCAAGTTTGTCCATGATTTTCTGTCCGGCCTTGTATCCATTCATTCCTTTTTCAATGATAAATGTGGAAATCTCGGGTCGACCTCGATCGTCGGTACCGGTTCGTGCATACAGCCATACAATGTCTGCAGGTGTACCAGCATCATCGATTACACCGTTGGTAATCCACATTTTTCTGCCATTTATACACCAGTTCCCATCATCCTGACGGGTTGCTGTCGTGGTCATCGCCAGTGCATCTGTACCATAGTCTGGTTCCGACATCGCCATGCATCCAACCAGTTCTCCTGAACATAGGCCCGGTAGAAACCGGGCTTTCTGCTCATCTGAACCATTTACGGCCAGATTGTTGACTGTCAGTTGCGCGTGCGCGAGGTAAGCAAGACAGAATCCTGGGTCGGAATACGATAACTCTTCATTTACGATAGCTGCAGCAGTGGCATCCATCCCAGCGCCCCCATAATCATCTGATATGGTGATGCCGAGCAGGCCATATTCTCCGAGTTGCCTGAAGAGATTCAGGTTGAATTTCTCATCACGATCGTGTTCCAATGCTTGTGGTTCAACCTCTTCACGTACGAAGTCGCGAACCATCTCACGAATCATTGCATGCTCCTCTGTTGGATTTGCGATATCGAAGGTGCGCCAGTCGTCCATAGCCACGCGACCAGTGCATTACACATCAAAATTACCCGGATTATACAAATTTTGAATCAGATGCTCGTGCCGGAATTCGAATCCGGGTCGATGGATTGAGAGTCCACCATGATGGGCCGCTACACCACACGAGCGTATGACGGGCGATTGATAACCCGTATATCAACAGAACGCCACGACGGGGCTCTGGAGTGTTCAGTTTCACATTTCAATGAATATGAAAAACGTGGTACTGAATCCCTTTTGCACTTTCATATTCAGTTTCAGACACCTGCTTTTCTTCATAGGCAGTCCCACATTAGACGCTTCCATGCAAACAGAAAAGTTGCAACAAAATGAGATGGTCACGTTTGCCACACTTGTGTCAACACGCAGACCTAGAAGCACGAAAGATGGTGCGCTGGTTCACGCCAGTGGTAACCATGAGAATGGAAATTGGCGACCATTGGTCCAACCGAATGTATGGACACATGTACATCGCCGAAGTCTAGAGGTGACGGCATGAGTCGAACCAAGCGATTACGTGAAGAAGTTCACAAATTCCTCAGTGAGCGAGGGCGAGCAAATACGGTTGAGGTGTACGATCACCTCAATGAACGCTTCAGTTGGGGGGCGACAATGAATCAAGTTGGAAACATACTGGCCAAGGATTTGCGTTTTGAGAAGGTCGGGAGTGTTCGTGATTTCTTCAGAGGTGCTCGCTACAGTGTTTGCTTGTGGTCTCTCTCTGGAAGAGACCATGGAGATTCGGGCCCGTCAAAGGCCACAGCGTAGGCATCAAGTGATGTCGATGTAGGCGAGCGGTTGATGGTGCACCCCGTTTGGCAATTGACCCGGGGCGGAAACGTACTCGTTGGTGCGTCTACGGTAATCGTTGGAGCCTTAATGGTCAAGACTTCATTCGCCCAGGTTGAGTTGGTGCTAGTAACATTGCATGCCATTTGTGTTGGGACATTCATGGCTGCGTGGAACGCCTTCAATGATGTTCAAGATCATGATACTGATGCTCTAAATCACCCCGATAGACCAATCCCCAGTGGTGCTTTGACTCTCATGCAAGCCAAGGCGGTCGGGCGTGCAACATTTCTATTGTCTATCATTTCGTTGCTAGGTGCAATGACAGTGGCGGCCCTGTATTCTGATTACTTAGTTTCCTGGTTGCCTAGCATCGGAATTTGGTTCGTTGCATTTCTGTTGATGTTTCACTATGAAATGATCATCCCTGCCTCATTCATGCTGAAGCATAAGGGACTTTCAGGAAACATTGCAATTTCATTACTTGTCGGCATTGTGATTGTATTTGGGGCCGCTGCCGTAAATGGTGTATTGACCCCACTTGTGTGGATTGTAGCATTGGTTGCGATGCTAGTCAATGCTGCAAGAGAAATCGTCAAGGATATCGAAGATGAGGTGGGCGACGCTGATCGGGAAACATTGCCGAAGAAAATCGGACCTCAACGAGCCCGTGCAATTGCACAATTGCTAGTATTGGCAGCTCTACTCCCATTGGTCGCTCCCTATGCAAGGGGGTTGCTCCCAATGGGGCTATTGATAACGCAAACACCGGCTATGTTCGTAATGGTTTCAGTGAAACCTCACCTCTATAGGGGGGAAGATCACGCTGCACAGAGAACACTACGTTTGGCAATGCTGCTGGGACTGGGGGGTTTCTTGGCCAGTGTGCTGATTACAGTCTAATACAACTCATCGTAAGCATGGAATGCTGCTCTATTACAAAGAAATGTCAATATCGCCATCTGAGCCCACATTCTATTTTCTGCTTGATCGAAAACGATACTGTTGGCACTATCGATGACGGCATCGGTCACTTCTTCACCGCGATGAGCAGGTAAACAATGCATGAAGCCGTAGTCATTGTTTGCATGTGAAACAAGTTCTTCATTGACTTGGAAATCATCGAAAGCAGCCAATTTGTCGGTTAGATCTTCTTCACCCATACTGATGAAAACATCGGTGTAAATGATGGTGGCATTCTTGCATGCTTCCACGGGATTGTTCGTTTCAATCATCTTCGACCCTGTATTTTTCGCTATTTCGGAGGCTCGTTTGACAACTTCCTCATCCGGTTCATACCCAGCAGGTACGGCCCAGATGCAATCCACACCGAGCATTGCGCATGCCAGCATTAGATCGTGTAGGACATTGTTTCCATCCCCTACCCATGCCACGCGCTCCCCCTCCAATGTTGGGTTACGTTCCATTATTGTCATCAAATCCGCTGCAGCTTGACATGGGTGATGTTTGTCCGAAAGTGCGTTGATTACAGGGACAGTTGAATTCTCAGACAGTGTCGTGACCATGTCATGGCCATAACAACGGTATGTGATTCCATCAAGGAATCTAGAGAGGACTGCAGCAGTATCTGCAACGGATTCAGACTTGCCCATTTGGATATCGCCTTTGAGTAGCGTTAATGCCTGCCCACCCAATTTGTGAATGCCTACTTCAAAGGATACTCGTGTGCGGGTGCTTGGTTTCTCATATATGCAACCAATACTGAGTTCATCCAATGGCTTGAAATCGTAATCAGTATCGGGGTCTTGCTTGAAATGAATGCCCCATTCAAGAACGCTGCGTAAATTGTCACCAAGGTCATCGATTGACAAGAGATGCTGGATGTCGCTCATGCAAATTCCTCAGTTGCGCTCCCCTTCAATATCGCCAGCAAAACCATCTCGAGTATCTGCCATGCCGCCGAAAATACTCTGTGCGAAAGATAGGATGTCGGCAAGCCCTTCTTCTTGTTCGCTGGATAGAGGTATCAGCCCCGGTTGAATCTGTGCATTCTGCATCATCCGGAGTTGGCCGATGGCAAATTCTGTTCGCTGGCCTCCAGCCTCTTCAAACAGTGCTGATTCGAGTTGATCCAAATCTTCACCCCAACCAAGAACACGTTCAAGATCATCAGGGGTTAACAAATCCGCCTTAGAAAGGAAATTTGCTGTTGGCAATCCAAGTCTGAAATGCACGATGTTGGAAAGTAGCATTTGTGATACGAAACCCGAGGGGGATTGTGACAGCATCGGATCAAACAGGAAAATAAGGGCTGCCTGCCCTTGACCAAGGACTTCGACCATGTGTGAACTGGCTTCCCTGAAGGCAAACAATTCAACTTGGCCTGGTGTATCAATCACTAGTAAGTCGCCCGAGAGACCGGTTAGTTCCTCTTGGATATCATACGATTGAGCTGCAACAAGATCTGCGGCTAGAATCTGGGCGCCGTTGGGACCGAGGTCATACTCATCCATGACTTCATGGAGTGAAATTAAATCACGGACGTCAAATTCCGGGTCATAATGAACGCGTTCTGCCCCGGGGTCGAGATTTATCGTGAGACATTCAACCTCAAGGAATCGTGTCCATCGTTGAAAGGCGGTAACCAGCGTACTCTTCCCGGCGCCTGCCGTTCCTACCACGAATAGAACGGGGGGCGTGCTACTATCGCTTACACTCACATTTGGCGGCCATCTTCAGTGGTTCATCAACCCTCCGACGGTCCAACGGTCCTATGGACCGGGCAATTTGCTACGCAACAATGGTTATACCCGTTTCAATAACGTCACAGCACCATCCCACGCGTTGGGATGGAGGAATTGGAATGAGTGACGAAAACGATGATGGAAACATACCGCCAGCACCGCCCGGCTTGGAACCCCCGGCCCCACCAGAAGCCCCGCCGGCACCCCCCGGCTTGGAACCACCGACACCTCCTGAGGCTCCACCGGCTCCACCAGAACCTCCTGATGCTCCACCGGCACCGCCCGGCTTGGAACCACCAACACCCCCTGAGGCTCCACCGGCACCGCCCGGCTTGGAACCACCAACACCCCCTGAGGCTCCACCAGAAATGGATGATGCAGGGGATGACGAACTTGGAGACCCTATGGATCTCTTGGATGATATGCAGGAAGATGATTCGGAAGAATCTCTTGGGGACGAAGGTGATGGTGATGATATTCCTGAAGCCCCCCCGGCCCCCCCGGGGGTGGATTTACTAGCCCCTCCTGCCCCTCCTGAGGATGTTGAAGAGGATGCAGGCGCACCTCCTTCCCCACCTGGTCTAGATCTGCTTGCACCTGTTGAAGAATCAGAAGATGACGGACACGCCGACGGCGAATCCGATGCATTGGGTGACGCTGAAGAATCCGAACCTGCCTTGGCTGGAGGGAAAATCCGAAGCTCTTCCGATGTTGATGCAATTCCAGGTCACAAATTGATTGGCACGTTGGAAGAAAGTGAAGATGTTACGCTAACTCCTGACGGGGATATGGTCAAGCAATCGGTGAAGGGTGTTCTAACTCTAACAAATCCTAGTGATAAGGACAGATTGTGGGATATAGACGTCATCCTCAATGACACTAATCATTCAGACATCGAATCTGATTTGCCCTTCTCCGAATTGGAAGCTGGCGCTGATCAAAGTATTGATTACGGTGTCGAAGGACCTCGGATGTTGTGTCTTCGAGAACGAATTGACACGAACCCCTCGCGAAACCAAGAGCGGAGTCTCTCTGTTGTTCGCGATAGCGAAGCTCAGGATATCGAGTTAGAACTTGAAGTCGAGAATATGGGCCCAGTTCAACTCAATGACATTGTTGTAACCCGGACATTCCCTATTGAAATCCAGGTTAGCGAAGGTGATGATTATGAGAAGCAAGGAGATACCGTCACATGGTCTGTAGGCCGTTTGGCATCAGGCGAAAGTCGGATGCTGTCCATCCCCACCGCGGTGACTGCCGAAGCTGTTGGATCAATTGATGCTGGACATGCAACAGCAACATACACGGCTGATGCGACACTTTCTGGCATGAATTTCAACGAAGTCGACGCCCATTGTCGAGGATTTTCCTACATGGTAGTCGATGAAGATGAGCGACCCGACAATTATCGATGTCAAGCTGTATTTGAGAACAGGTCGTCATTCACTGTAGATTTGACCAAGTTGACCGTCACTCAAACCGGTGCGGATGAGAATCTGTTTGAAGTCGATGATGTCGAAGAAGATGTTCTCCCCGATGGACGATGGGAGAGTGAGGTGAAGGTTGTCCACTCTACTGAAAAACCTACATTTAGCCAAGAATTGCTCTACACGGTTCTACCAAGAGTCAGCCAGAGTACTGAAGGTACTGTCACATTGCAACCACTGACTATTGAGGTTCTGGAAGCAGCAGTAGAGAAGTCGTATTCAATCGACGTTCTACGACACTATCGGCAAACCGATATGACTGCTACCATGGATATCGAGAATACGGGATCTGCAACTATCAATCTGTTGCGAATCACTGATGACATCCCAGGTATCTTTGCATCCCCGGATGCTGACAGTGTGAAGTCTAGCATCGATGGAAACGAATTGATTCGGGATCAGTTCCGAATTGAATTGAAGGAAGGTATTTCTCTAGAAGAGAATCGAACCTCACCGGATGGACCCGGACATACAATGCTGATTACAATCGGGACAAAGGGACCGATAGGATTGGCACCAGGCCACAAGATGTGTATCACATATCCTCTAGTTGCACCTGACCCAAGTCCTGCAAACGATGTTGTCGCAGCGCCTGCTCGAATTGACTTCAGTGCAGAACGATTTGGTCCGGTCGCCACTCGTGGACTCAATGTTGTACCAGCAGTTAGAGTGACCCATCGAAAGGTGAACTATGATTCTGGAAAGGAAGTGTTCCCTGCCGGAGGTGCAGGTAGATATGAAGCTATGATTATGTTCAACAATCGTGCCGATTCGGCCCTTGAAGATGTCATTATCCACGATATTATTCCTGGAGCATTTGACTTGGTCGAGTGGAAGGTGACCTCTTCGGGAGGGGGCATCGTAAAGTGCGACATGGATGAAGAAGCAACCACTGATGGCAAGAAGATGTCATGGAAAATAGGCACCGTCGGTCGTGGTGAGCGTATCGAGGTTACATACGAATTCAAGGGTGATCCCGATGCGGGGTTCAAGGTCAGTGATGCTCAAGAAATTCATGGCATAGATGTTGGTGCGGAAATCGAAGACGATGAGCCGCCCGAAGCCATGCCAATGACAGACTCTGAACCTGAGGAAGAAGTCGAAGAAGAGGCTGCTGAGGAAGAATCTGAGGAAGAATCATCTGATGGCGAAGAAGATGATGAAATGGATGCTGCATTGGCGAAACTAACCGGTGGTGGCTCATCTAGTGAATCGGATAGCGATTCTTCGGAAGCAAGATCTTGTACAATCTGTAATGCTGAAGTTGAGGCGGGAATGACGCAGTGCCCTGTATGTTCATTCACCTTTTAATCAATCAAAGTCGAGTAAATCATCTGGAATCTCGACATCAGTTCGAGTTTCTTCGGTCGCCTGAGCTTGGCCTATTGCACTCATGTCGACTTGTGGCTGTTCCACTTCATCGCCAAGGAGGGTGGAAATTTCGTCATTATGAGAGGCTGCCAGTTCGGCTGCAGTTATTCCTGCCATCGATTCAAGGGAATCCGCTGAAAAGGTAGCCGGAGAGAGGGTTAATTCCCTTCTAGAATCGGGAGTAGTTAACTCATCATTCAACTCCCCGGTTTCCAAAAGATCGAGTTCAGGCACATTTGTGCCTATGATTGGGGAACATTCAGTGAGAAAATCATACAACAAACGGCTTGAATTTCCACCCTGAACGAATGCCCCTCTCGCACGATCCCATGCCTCTTGCTTTCGCCCACGAATCCAAATTGTACGACAGAGTCCTACGGTTGCGACATCTGTAGGGGCTCCGACAGAAAGCGCTCGGCCCCACAGTGATTCAGCCAAGCGTGATTTGTTTAGGGATGTAGCGGTCTCTGCAGCAGCAACAGCGGCATCTGCACGATGAGGGTGGGCCTTGAGGACGGCCCGGAATACTTTGAGTGCTTTCCGATCATTTCCTAAACTGCGGAGAATCCTTCCGTGACGCATTTTGAATTCTGGTTCTCTGCGCCAACGTTTGCATGCTGAACGTAGGATTGATTCGGCGATATTGAGGTTCCCTTCGACTTCAGCCGCGTGCGCTTCGCGCAAGGCCTGCTCGGGAGTGTCCACGGGTGCGCATACCCATCCATGAGTTGAATTCTTCCCTTGGATTGGCAATTGCTCAAATTTTCAACCCGAAGGGTTGATGGCGCGCCCTCAACGGCACAGGTTCGTGGCAGAAGATATCCCAGAGCAGCCTGAGATGCCTCTCGGGCAATTGTTCATGCCATTCGTGCTTCTTATTGGCATGTCATTCATCATGTTGAATCAGGGAATACGTGAATCAATGGCGGGTGTGGCAGGAAGTGTCTTGGAGCCAACCATACCCTTCCACGACCTCTATTTTGTCCCGACTGTAATGATTGTTGGATCGTCGATTATGGTTGTGAATACAGTATTCCGTTCACTCTTCATGGACCCCATGATGCAGGCCCACATCGGACATCGGAACAAACAGCTTCGCAAATTGATGAATGAAGCACGATTATCTCGAGATCATGTACGACTTGAGAAAGTGCAGAAAATGCAGATGCACTTGATGCCTGAATCAACGAAGTTGCAGATGGCGATGATGAAACCCATGATGTTCACGATGGTTTTCGTAATTGCGATTTTTAGTTGGATGTATGTAATGGTAGAAGCGTTTCGAGTTGATCATGTCAGCCTACCTTGGGCGCCCCAATGGGGCTTCAATGGCCGAATACTTCTCTTTCCAGCATGGATTATTGCTTACATCACGTTGAGTGCCCCATTTGGTCGAATTGTCGATCGTCACATCAAATTATTTCGATATCGTAGTCATCCCCTCGTCACTTCTGGTGAGAAATTGGAAGAACCATTACTGGTTCTTCTAAAAGAAAAGAAATCGAAGACTAAGGGTAGTCGAAGGACTCAGCGAAGTCAGCGGCGACAGAGAGGATCTGTAGAAGAAGACGAGAAGGTCTCGGTAAAGACTAGTGGGCCAGTTCATGGTCGCGGGCGGCTTTTAGAAGGGATTTTATGTCCATCTTGTGCTGGAGATGTCGTCATTCGCACCGATAGTGGTCGAAATCGATGTCAGGTGTGTCTAGAGGAATGGAGGCGTTGAATTGGTGGCCAGATTGACGATAAGTGGACACCCGGGTTCAGGGACCAGTACGCTGGTCGATGGTTTGTGTAGTTCACTGAAATGGCAGAAACTCAATGGAGGTCAAGTGTTTAGAAATATGGCCCATGAACGTGGACTTTCACTTGAGGAATTTTCTAAACAATGCATGGATGATGAGTCCATTGACCAAGAATTGGATGCATTGCTAACGAAAACCATGCAATCTGATGATAGTCCAGAGATTGTAGAAAGTCGGTTGGCTGGTTGGTGGGCATACAAGAATGGATTGCAATGCGCTCGAGTTTGGGTTGATGTCAGTGAGCGTGTGCGCGCGGCTCGTGTAGTCAATCGTGAAGGTGGGAGTATCGATGATCAGTTGAATCTGATTTGTGAGCGCATGGAATTAGATGGGGAGCGATATGAGCGATTCTATGGCATTGATATTGATTCTCGTGAACCATACACTTGCATAATCCAGTCGGATAATCTGGGAGTGGAAGAGGTTCAGTCTCTTGTTCTTGAGCATTTGGAGGATTATTCATGATTTCAATAGATGGAGATGCCAAGACCTCTGCGGCTCATGGTTGTAAACCACTCGAAAGGACGATTGAGCAATTGCTCGAGGCAGGCATGGTGATTATTGACAAACCAGCTGGCCCCAATAGTCACCAAGTATCGGCCTGGGCACGAGACATTCTGGGTGTTGAGAAACTTGGTCATGGTGGCACATTGGATCCTTATGCCACAGGTGTACTGGTACTGTTGTCAGGTCGTTCCATGCGTTTGACCAAGAAAGTTCTCAATCATGACAAGACCTATGTCGGCGTTTTACGGGCATCTCGAAATTTTGATGCCGATGCATTGGGGCGAGCAATCGCTCAACTATCAGGCCAAGTATACAATGTACCTCCCGAAATATCTGCGGTGAAGATACAAGTCCGTAGTCGCCAAATGGATTCGCGATTAATCGGAGTTGATGGACGAGATGCTGCGATTGAGGTAACCTGCGAGGCAGGCACATACATTCGAACATTGGCCAGAGACCTTGGACTACTTCTGGGCCATCCTGTAAAATTGAAGGAACTTAGACGAACCAAGTCGGGACGATTTATGGAACCTCAAGCAATCACACTACAGAATTTGAAAGATGCGTATTGGTTGTGGCAGGAAAAGGGCGAAGATGTGGCCATGAGAAGAATTCTTTCACCCATTGAATCCCTTGTCGCTGAACTTCCACAGATTATCATCAAAGATGGTGCAGCGGGAGCGATCGCACATGGTGCGCCCCTGATGCGTCCAGGTATTGTATCTATTTCAGAAAATCTGGAACGGGGCGATACAGTACGGTTGATGACAATCAAAGGTGAATTGGTCGCCCTAGCCTCAATGTTGACAAGGACAGAATCTATTCTTGAAATGAAAGAAGGTGAGGTCGCGCAACCTGATTCTGTATTTCTCCCATCGGACGTGTATCCCCGGGCATGGAAGAAAGGGAATTCCCCCGCAGAATGAATCTATAGAACGGTCTATGCTTGTTCATATTCTTCAAAAATCCACGTCTCACTCTCAAGACGGATTTTCAGTTTCGCCATGTGTTTTACCACCCCTGTACCCACCCCCTGATTGGAGCACCAATCATTGTGGGAACATTCCGAAGAAGCGACTACCCCGTATAACCATTCAGGGCAAATTAGGGATTATCAGCCCAACAGGAGTTTTTTTCCTTGTAATTGCGCTACTCAATCTTGCGAATTTGATTAGGGCCATACATGAATACCAATATCGCAAGCAATCCTAGAACGATGACCCCCACCCACAGGAACGAATTGTATTCTCCAACGGTCGAACTGGATTCTTGTCCGCCACTTGAATCGGTGGGTGCATCATCTTGATCTTGTACCATGACAATAGTTGACCACAGATTATTCAGTTCATTTGTTTCATCGATATCGTCGGTCCAATCGATCTCAATCTCTAATGTGACATTGCCGGATTGAATGTCCAAGCGGTTCCATTCATCACAGGTTACGGATTCCAAGCCACCAGGTTCAATCATTCCAATCTGAGGTGTTCCTATTGTTTGCCCATTGACCGAGCAACGTACAGTGACCGGTTGGGCAATACTGTTTCCGCTGTTTCGCACAAATACATCGATTCCAATGTCGTTTCCTTCAGTTAT
>JASMFB010000099.1 GCA_030751995.1 Candidatus Thalassarchaeaceae archaeon | reverse complement strand
GGTTGTTTTTCAATCGTCTTGGAGAAAATCCCAGCAGAATTGGCTGCGAAGGTCACGGCAGCTGTCAATATCCCCACAATTGGCATTGGTGCTGGAGCAGATGTGGATGGTCAGGTGTTAGTCATCCACGATCTGATTGGATTGACACATGAGTTCAATCCACGCTTCTTGCGTCGATACCTCAACCTGTATGATGAGATGACAAAGGCTGTCGAGAAATATATCGATGATGTGAGAAGCCTAGACTTCCCCAATGAAGATGAGCGCTATTCCTGAGTCCAGCCGTTCTCTTCTGTGTGGACCCAATGCGATGGTCGACCTTCTCGGTCAAAGTACCAACCATCTTCACCAGCAACCGTGCCTGGAAGGGGACGAAGTGTTTGTTCAGCTGTATCCCTTGGACCATCTCCACGTCGATTTTCATGCTGAATCTGAGCAAACTCGGCTGCGGCGGTCGTCAGTGTATCTCCTCCATCATCCCAATCACCAGACATCACCCCCCACTCATCGTCTGCCTGGGTTGATGGTTCAGGTTCTGGCGCCTCCTCGAGTTCGGGGGCCGCCCAATCTTCCTCGACTTTCTCTTCAATAATTTCAGATTCTGGTTCGGGTTCGACTACGGGTTCGAGAGCAGCGAATGGATCGTATGCAACGATGGGTGCAGGTGTGGAAATAGGCGGGAATGCAGGAGCGGTGGCGGCAATAGGAGTCGGTGCCGCTGCAACAAGTGGTGGTGTGGCGACCTGTGGAGGGTTGTAGTCCAAGGGCGGAGGAGGTAACACACCACCAACGCCAATGTGTGGGAGAGGTGGGGGCGGAGTATCCTCTTCTTCTTCATATTCTTCATTTTCTTCTTTGATTATTTCAATCTCTTCTTCGATTCTAGAACCTAAATGCTTGAACAAAACAACAAGGATTGTCGAAATGGAGATGATAATCAGTAAACTTCCCCCGATGATCACTTGTGTGTTGTCGCCCCATCCAAACCAAGTAGAATGCACGGTAATGAAATCGCTTCCTTCAGCAGATGTGCCTTCGGAGGACTGAATTCGGGCATGAACTACCAATTCGCCGGACGTATCCAAATCAAGTTTCCATCCATTCTCATCGCATTCAGTCTCACCTGCATCTGTGGTGATGGTGGCCGAACATTGATGGATATCAACAGGATTTCCAGAGATATCAAATCCTGCAATTTCAAAATGGGCCGTTGTGCCTTGATCGCCCTCAGTAGGCAAAATAACTTGGAGGTGATCTAGAGGTCCTTGTAAAACTTGGACAATTAGAATGCCCTGGGCCTGATTGAGGAATACGGTGATACTGACATCACCGATTCCACTGGAGGTGTAGGTGTAGTGGCCTGTGCCTCCGGCGCTGGCATTTTCAATGGTGCCAAAATCATTGAGAATATACCAATCTTCGATAGGGACGTCGACGGGATTTCGATTACCATTTTCATCGACGCCGTAGAGAATCAAATCAAGGGATAATCCAGTGACAATCACTGGTGATTGTGTGCCAATTCCATCCAGAACTTCGATTTCAAGAGTGGTTGGTATGCCTGAAAGTACCTCGACATCTATGGCTTGGACGCGTCCTGCTGCCATGACTTGGATAGTATGCTGGCCGACTTTATCGGGAACGAAGGTGATGCCGTCACCATCGGGGACAATAGGGTCTGTACTCGGGCCATCTGTCACAGTCCAATTCCAACCATCGACCGTGACTAAATTTCCGGCTGCATCAAAGCCTACTGCCTCTAACAGATAGAAATCTCCGATGTGCATCTCTGTGGCGAGGTTGTAGAGAGTTATTTGCGCCAATCTCCCTGGTTCTACGGTGAGAGTCAAACTATTCGTCATCCCATTTTGATCGTCAATCTCCACTGTCCAATCCCCGAGGGGGCCGGCATCAAAAACGATACACTCGCCCGTAAATGAAGATAGGGAATCATCGGCAAAGCCTGCATATGTTGACCAAGTGGCATTGGTCGCCCAAGTATTCCCTCGTTGATCGGTGTAAAGAGCACATAGGTCTACCAAATCATCCGAAGAGACATGATCTGAAACGTGCTCTATGAACACGCTCACAGCAACACCACGACTAACATTGAATGACACTGAACCGGCCCAACTATCCCACTCTACAGATACAGTCATTGCACCAACGGGGCCCGGTGTGAGAATAGGTGGTGTGCCATCATTGGGCAGAGTGATGTCCGCGCCCGCAGGCAAATTCCAATTGACAAACGGGATGTTTGGAATCCATCCATTGCCAAATTGATCCCTAAGCAAAGGAGTCAAAGACAGCGTTTCATCGGCAGTAATATTCTCTTGGGAGACACTCAATTCAAAGGTGAGTGGAGCACCGGGTTGCACTTCAACATTCAGAACGGTCTCAATCTCTCCAGTACATGCAATGACTGTCTGGGCACCGATTGTCTGTGGCGACCAACGAGCATCGCCCCATCCGAAGTCCTGAATCGAGCCTGACGAAACAGTCCAAGCGATTGGGACATTCAATTCGGTTCCTGCTGCATCATAGGCGATTGCCGTGAGGTTGAGTGCTTGATCAGCTGGCATTGACAAAGGGCCACTCGGGCTAATCGTGATGTGGTGAACAGATGTGCCCGGGGGCGGGTTGGCTGAACAAGAACGAGCGGTGGTATCCGCACTGACAACCATAGAGAGTGGAGCGAGAAGAATCAGGGTTAGAAGAATCGCTCTACGAATCATATCACTTCACCCGACTCCATTGTCCAGCGGCATCGACCTGCCAGTATTGCGATTCTCCTTGTGTGGTTTGATACCAACCTGTTTGACCTTGAACGGTTCCTTCCATTGCTTGTAAAACGCCACTTGATTCGGCAACTTGCTCAATTACGATTGGCTCAGTGGCCTCAACCATGGCTTCTGTTGCATCCTCCATGGCACGAATTCTATCCTGATGTCGCTGATGACTCAACTTTCTCCGGCTGCGCCGAGAGACTGATGCCCCCTCCTGTGGTTGGGAAATCTTCGTACTTGATTCTGTGTTAGGAGTCACCGTTGGTTCAAAGATATCATACTCATCATCCCAATGCGGCTCGGCGACAGAATTTCTGCGTACGATGTACACTAGGAGTCCGATCAAGAGTGCGGCGACGATGAAGCCGCCGAGAAGTATCTGTCCGCCCTGACTTCCCGTCAATCGATCCAGCCCGGTGGGTTCAACGTCGATATATGTGACAGTAGTCCATTCTTCATAGCGCACAGTAACTACTTGTTCATCTCCTGAATTTTCCAATTCAAGAAGCCAGAAGGGACCCACGTCGTGTCGAACGGTTCCAATCTCGGTTTCAAACGAGAATTTAGATGTTTGAATTGGGACGGAATTTCCACCAAAATCAACGAGGGTGACCTCAAGTGAGTAAATTTTGCCTTGTTCACCGACGCCTCCATGCTGGCCAATCCTCAATGAACGGGGCTCACCAATGAGAACTTGGAGAGTGAAATTTCCTGTAGCCGTTCCATTCTGAACCCCGATGTTCCAGATACCTTCGCCAAGGCCCCTCGCATCGTATACACCCACTTCAGTGGTCTCTTCGATTTGGAGAGAGTTGTGAGGTAAATTCCATTCAACTGGCCATCGGGCTTGATTTCCATCGAGATCCTCGGCAAAGGTGGATATTTGGAACACATCACCGCTGTGAGTGACAATTCCTCCGATTAGGTCGATATCGATTTCAATTCTATGTGGTACCCCTTGGTTGACGTAGATTCGAGAGCGAGCACTGCGCCCTGCAGCGTCTGCTTCAATCAGATGATCACCAGTTGTTGTTGGCTGCCATACGCCACCTGATAGGCGAAATTGAGGAGTCACATCTTCACCATCTAAGGTCCAATTCAGTTGGATATCCTCAATGATATTTCCATCCGCATCACTGAGTTCGGGATTTAGGTTCACAGATTCATCGGCAGAAACGGTTGTTCCATCACCGGCCAATATGATTCGAGCAAGCCTCCCAGGGTGGACTTCGATGAACAAATAGGTACTGAATGTCCCGTTGGGGCTTGAATGGCTAGCCGTCACATTCCAAGTGCCAGCAAGCCCCCCGACGAATTTCACCCCATCGATGTTAGAGACAAGCGATGCTGCAACTTCAGGCTCTTGAACCGCCCATTCAGCAGAAATCGGCCAGCGATTCCCTCGGCTATCTTCGGCTTGAAGAATGAGTGGTGTCTCTTCATCTGCAGTCAGGATATCATGCTCTGCGTCAATCCATACACGTGATATCTCGCCGGTTATTACCGTGAGGTCGAGCCAAGTTTCTACGCCTTCAGCGTGCGCCGAAACCCGCCATGTTCCAGCTTGGCTTGGCAACCATTCGACAAAATCACCGTTGACACGGAAATTCCCATTTTCTGCAGACCAATTCTCCAGAGGTAGGAGGAAGGATACGTTGTTGCCAACACGGTCATGCCAACGCAAATCGAGTGGAAGAGCCTCGTCAGCACTGATGAGGCGATTGGGGTCAATAATCTCCAATGAATTGACCAATCCGGGGCCAACTGAGACCCACCCAGTGCCATTGGCTCCCGCACCACTTGTGACGTTGATCTGCCAGATTCCGACTTCTTGCCCGACATAGTAACCGGCTGAATCGATGGTGCCACGTTCCACTGCCCAATCCAGGCCAGCTGCGGCTGAGAGT
>JASMFB010000098.1 GCA_030751995.1 Candidatus Thalassarchaeaceae archaeon | reverse complement strand
AAGCCACCAGTCCACGCATCAACCCACGTATCTCTGCCCGTGTAATCACCATATCTTTCAGGAACAATCCCATTACCCGGCCTGTCATCCATCCAATAATCGGAGGCATGGGGACAATCAATCGTCGTACACCCATACTTCGGGCAATCAGCTTGATGAAGTCCCTGTAGAGGAATGTATCCGGTCCAGCTGCATCCCTGGTGATATCTTCATTGCCCACTCCCATTTCTATGGCGATTCTAGCCACGTCGCTTACGTGCACTGGTTGTAGGGGGTAGTTTCCCAATCCGAATATTCCGAAAATTGGAATGTAACGCAGCATCCAAGCGATATTGTTGACCAAGATGTTCCTATCACCACCGAACAAAACGGTAGGACGAATGATTGCATACGATATGCCACAGTCTCTGAGACTCCTCTCGCTGACTACTTTGCCACGAAAGTATGACCATCTCGGCGCTTGATTTGGGTGAGCCACGCTGAAATGCACGACTCGTCGCACGCCTGCCTCAATGGCCGCTTCAAACATGATATTGCAATTCTCAGTGGCGATTTCGTGATCGAAACTCTTGTTGTGATGGTTGTAGCGTACCCAGTATGTGTTATACAACACATCGGCACCACGTAGTGACTCAACCAATTCTTCGCGGTTTTCGAAATTGAGAGGATGGACCTCGACTTGCCCATCAAAAGGGTCGTCGCGGTCGATTGCATTGGTCAACGTCCGAACCATCTCCCCTTTTTCCAGAAGCTGATGAGCAATCCACCGGCCAGTGTAACCAAACGCGCCTGTCACGACATGCAGGCGTCCGTTCACGTAGTCGCCAGTAAACAGTATCAATAAAGCCCGTCGCAATTGACTATCCGATTGAATATTAATTCCCATCACATATCTGATGTACTCATTCCCAAACCGAGCCTCATGCGAAGGGGCGTTACCGGGACTACTCCATTGGAGGAGAAATCCCCAAAGAGGTCCCCTCCCAAGTCTGTTGCTGCGGGAATCCCGGCCGTTTTCTCAACCGTTAAACATGGTATCAGGAACATGGGTGCGATCGACAGCCTTTCCAAACTTGGCAAGTTGAACAAGTTCGATGGATTTGACTGCCCTGGTTGCGCATGGCCTGATCCGGATAGACATAGGACATTCGCAGAGTTTTGCGAGAACGGAGCGAAGGCGGTAGCTGATGAAGCTACTCGCAAGCGCGCAGATCCCCATTTCTGGTCGCAGTGGACCGTTAGCGAACTCTCCGAGAAGCCGTATCACTGGATGAACGGCCAAGGAAGGCTAACACACCCGATGATTCTGCGTCCAAACAGCGATCACTACGTTCCCATAGGTTGGGACAACGCATTCGAGTTGATTGCACAGGAGCTGGCGTCACTAACCGATCCTGACCAGGCTATATTCTACACTTCAGGTAGGACTAGTAACGAAGCGGCTTTCCTTTGGCAGTTGCTTGCCAGAAGATTCGGAACCAACAACCTGCCCGATTGCTCTAACATGTGTCACGAATCGTCGGGGGTCGCTCTCAACGATTCCATTGGCATCGGAAAGGGGACAGTCAAGCTTGATGACTTCACTTCCTCTGACCTAATTCTCGT
The DNA here is from genome assembly GCA_030751995.1 of Candidatus Thalassarchaeaceae archaeon. Taxonomy (GTDB): domain Archaea; phylum Thermoplasmatota; class Poseidoniia; order Poseidoniales; family Thalassarchaeaceae; genus MGIIb-P. The sequence goes on along the minus strand of JASMFB010000098.1, from coordinate 3,097 downwards.
GGTCGGCCAGAACCCAGGGAGCAATCACCCCAGGATGCTGACTTCGTTGAGGGATGCGAAGAAGGCTGGGGCCTCGGTAATCAGCATTAACCCGCTGAAGGAGGCTGGAATGGGACGATTCAAACACCCACAGAACCCATTGGATCTACTCGGTAGAGGGACTAGGATCGCCGACGAGCACGTCGCTGTAAACGTCAATGGAGATCTCGCTCTATTCAGGGGATTCGCCAAGGTCATCCTCGATGCTCAAGATTGGCCCACTGCCTTCGTCTCAGAGCACACACACGGCTACGATGAATACCGAAATGCAGTGATGGCCACCTCATGGGACGAGGTGACCTATACTTCCGGGGTAGATCGCGGAATTATCGAGCGAATCGGGGAGGTCATCGCTCGCTCTGAATGCATGATATCATGCTGGGCAATGGGTCTGACCCAGCATAGGAACGCGGTTGCCACCATACAGGAAATCACTAACGTCAGTCTTCTTGGTGGGCACATCGGTAGGCCAGGTGCGGGTCTTTGCCCTGTCAGGGGGCACTCTAACGTCCAAGGAGACCGTACAGTCGGAATCAACCACAAACCCACGACTGGCTTCATCGATAGTCTATCTAAGGCGACCGGGATTGAGTCGCCAGTACTCAAAGGTGCAGATGTTGTAGAAGCAGTACGAAGAATGAGGGGCGGCGACTCTACTGTCTTCCTATCAATGGGTGGAAATTTCCTTTCCGCCATGTCCGACACCAATGCAACTGCATCCGCATTGACAAACTGTAGTCTCACCGTTCAGATATCGACCAAACCCAACAGGTCCCACCTTGTCACTGGGAAGACTGCGTTGATTCTTCCTTGCCTCGGGAGAACCGAACTAGACCAAACTGTCTTCGGCAACCAATTCGTCACCGTCGAGAACTCGATGGGTGTCGTCCACACTTCGGTTGGAACGGCAAAGCCGGCTAGTCCCCAACTCAAGTCCGAACCATCCATCGTATCCGGAATTGGCTTGGCGTTGGACACCAAGTGTGGCCAATCACCAATAGACTGGACGCATCTAGTCGGAGACTACGACAGGATTAGGACCCTCATCGAACAAACCATTCCTGGTTTCGATGACTACAATGCCAGATGCAGGAATAAAGGCGGATTCTATCTGCCGAACCCCCCCCGCGATGATATGACATTCAACACTTCGACTGGCAAGGCCAATTTCATCGTGAACCCCATCACCTCTATGCAAACTGACCCTGAACACTTCGTCATGATGACCATCAGGTCGCATGACCAATACAACACCACAATTTACGGTCTGGACGACAGGTACAGGGGAATTAACAAGGGTAGAAGAGTTGTTCTGGTTAACGAACTTGATATGGAGGCAAACGGATGGAAAGAGTTCGACCTCGTGAACATAACTTCTCATTACGAAGGCGCAGAAATCACCTCCCTAGGCTGGTACGTGATCCCCTATGCGATTCCCAAGGGAAACGTTGCAACCTATTTTCCTGAAGCCAACGTCCTAGTTCCCCTTGACAGCGTCGCCGAAGGCAGCAACACTCCGACAAGCAAGTCGATCGACGTAACAATCACAGCAAACTAGCGCGAAGCCTTCGTCTGACGCTTGATCTGCTCCCTCGAAAGCAGTCTGCAACGGCTGATTTGCTTTTCGCAGAGTTCCGCATCATCCTTTTCAAGTCCCCTTTCCAAAGACTGTGTGAAGCATTTTACCGCATCGTCATAGAGTTCTAAGGCTGCATAAGATGAGCCCATGTTGAACAGTGCCCTACCCGTGACGCTGTTAGAATCCATGCCTATTGCGGTGTGGTAAGCCAAGATGCTCTCCTCGAACCTTGAGGATTTGAACAATGCATGGCCCCTTCCGTTCTGGGCCCGCACCCTAAGCTCAACCTCGTCTTTGGGACAACCGCCAATTGCCTTCTCAAAGCAAGTCAGGGCCTCTTCGCCATTTTCCTCCTGAAGAAAGGACAGGCCCTTGTTGTACCATTCTATCGAAACGTTCAGGTCCCCGCTCCGCTCGATTGATACCGGCTCTTTGCTCGAATGGGTTAAGGCAGCTTGGACGAGTGCCTCTTCCACTGTTTCTTCATCGGGTTGAATCGGATCTACCACTTGGTAATGCGCTTCATCGAGGCTATTCGCCCTTTGACGGCATTGTTCGGCCCTGTCAGGATAACCCGCTGCTTCAAGCGCCTCTCCTAGCCCCCTCCAAACCTCAGGTGAGTCCGGTGAACTCTCAAGCAAACCCTTCCAGACGGCAACTGCTGCAGCGTGATTCCCGGACGATGTATGGGAATCGGCCTCCATCATCTTACTCTCAGGGCCAAATGTAGGTTGCATATCCAACTCATGAGCAATTCCAAGATCGGGTTGTTCTTCTGAGTACTCCGTGACTGGTGTTGCTTCCAAGAACATACGAGGGGATTCGTCGACTTCTGATACTGAAGCAATCCGTCCTAGCACTTCGTGGTCTGGATTGGATAATAGCGCGATCCTCGCGTATTCAGAAGCCCTAGGGGGATTCTCGTTCTCCAGTAGGATAGCCAGATTGGATAAAGTAGGGCCATGATTCGGAAATTGTTGATTGACAATCTCAAGAGCTTCGATTGCCCTATGTGTCAACCCTTGTCCTGAGTATAGCACTCCCAGACAATACCATGCAGTTGCGTTTTCAGGATCGCTGGCGACCACCTCCTCATAGGCATCGATTGCTGCAATTTCTTCCCCGCGGTCCGCAAAAGACCTGGCTTGCAGCAGTTTCGATACAACTCCACCATCGTCCACAAGGCCGGGGCTCAATGACCGAGGGATAAGTATTGGTGAAGATTGTCCAGTCGGTATCATTGAAGGCAAGGGCCCTCTCGTGGTTTCATGGATGACCCAGTAATCGTAATGGGAATCTGCGGCACATTCGATTTGGACTCCGCCAATGGTAGGTTGCTAAATATACTGCTTGAGAAATGCAGATCAGTTGGTGCGGAGACCACCGTATGGAACAACGGGAATACCCCCCTTCCCATGGTTGGAGAAGATGGGTGTTGGTCCCACCCCAATGTGAAGGCGTACAAGGAGATGGCCGATT
>JASMFB010000097.1 GCA_030751995.1 Candidatus Thalassarchaeaceae archaeon | reverse complement strand
CAAGAGGTAGTTCATCAGAGAACGGCATTGGACATTGGCATCGAGATAACGACTGCCGGATTTGAGATGATTCACAATCAACCTGAATCCGAAGTCACAGAGCGCCTCCTCATCAAATTGAATCAGATATCGATGCTGTTGAAGATGGCTCTGCGATTCTCCTCTTTCGATCCGAAATCGGAAGCATTCCCTTTCACCAAGAAGGACTTGCTCAAGGCGTTTGACGAATTAAGGAAAGCACTCGACGATGAGACGTTTGGTTGGCATTCGTGGCGGGCGACCCCCGTTTGACCGCAAAGGTTGACCTCCGGGTGGTCAACTCACGGGACATGAGTTGGATGTTCGATGCTGGCAAGATTGGGCTGACCGCACTCATCATCTTCGCCGTAGTACAGGTGCAGGAACGTAACACACTGATGGCCGCTGTACTCGTATCCATCCCTATTGTCAGCGTACTCTCTATGATGTGGATGAATCATGAGGGTCAATCCGCGACTGAGATTGCAGGCTTTGCCAAGGACATCGTGTGGCTGATTATCCCATCATTGCTCATGTTCATCGTCATGCCACTTCTGATTGAACGCGGCTGGGAATTCTACCCGGCCTTGGGTGCGGGTCTTGCGACCACCATCATGGGTTATTTCCTCATGGTCCAATTCATGGAGAAATACGGCTTAGCCGCCTAGGAATTCTGGAATTTCTCCAAAGCGATTACCGAACCTATGCGCGCCTCGACATCCGCCTTGATGGCTGCAAGACCCTCTTCGGATTCGGCTTCTGCACGCATAACGAGGATGGGTTCCGTGTTGGACGCACGGCATAGATACCATCCATCGGGATAGCGCACCCGAACTCCGTCCACAGCACTGTATTCCATGTCAGAATAGGCGTCCCGTACCGCATCCATGGTCTCTTGTCGCCCAGCGGTCAAAGGCACCTTAGCTTCACCCGTTGAGGGATATGTCGGGATGCCATCGAACAGAGTTGAGAATGGTTTGTTGTCTCGGGCTACCAGTTCAATTAGACGTGCTGTTGCATACAGTGAATCATCAAAACCATTCCATCGATCATTGAAGAAGAAGTGACCACTCATCTCACCAGCCATTGGCACTTCGGGATTTTCACGCAGGGCCTGCTTGAGGAAGGAATGACCTGTCCTCATCATGTGGGCAATTCCACCGGCGGCCTCAATGGTCTGCTCCAGTGCCATGCTACACTTGACATCGTGAATCACAGTTCGCGCTGCATCACTAGCATCCGCGGGTACACGTGATAGGATGTCGCGCGCGAATACTGCCAGAACTCGGTCAGGGTGGATGAAATTTCCATTCTCATCAACCACTCCAACGCGATCCCCATCGCCATCGATCCCAATCCCAAATTCAGCTCCGGTTTCCACAACTTTCGCCCCAAGTTCAACCATATTCTGCGGTCTTGTGGGATCGGGCGGATGATTGGGAAAACTGTTGTCCCATTCACAATGCATGGCCACAGTATCGCACCCAAGTTGATTGCATAGGTCGACCATGAAGGGACCAGGGACGGCATTGGCGCAATCGATGGCCACTTTCACACTGCGAGCGGGCGCTCCGGCTTTGTCTAGGACATCGGCCACATAATCGACAAGGAAATCACCAGCATCGATGTGCTGTCCTTCACCTGAACGGAATTCACCAGCCTCAAACACTGCTCTAAGTGCTTGAATTTCATCACCAGCCATCGCTGCTGTTCCTCGACACATCTTGAATCCGTTATACTCAGGTGGGTTGTGACTTGCGGTAATCATCACGCCCCCGTCAACATTGAGATTGGCAGTCGCACTGTAGAGTGCCCCTGTGGTGCAAATGCCCAGATCATGCACATCACAACCTGCCGCCATCAGCCCGTTGACGAACGCCTCGTGCAACTCAGGTCCAGATTCACGAATGTCACGGCCCACGGCCAGAGCCCCACAATCGAGGAATGTGGGCAGTGTACGACCGAGTCTATTGGCGAACGCAACAGACAATTGTGAGCCTGCAACACCTCGAATATCGTAGGCCTTGAACGTCTCAAGGGCCCATTCACTCATGAACGGTCGACCGGGGCTTTACTCAAAGTCACTGCGATTCGTCGGGTGGGTCTGAATCGTTGTTTGTCACTGTATTGCTCCCCCTCGCGCGCACGACCATGATGTAGATGACAATCAATGTCAGAAGATCAATTGCTATGATGAGATAGACTAGCCACCTCCATTCTGGAAGCGCAGTCCAAACCCATCCGCCGACGACACATTCTGTCAGGAAGATGCCGATTAGAACGGGCATCAACAATGACCATTCGAGGACATTGAATGAATCTACGGAATCGGACATCGAATCACGCATCTTCGTGAGCCTGTACGACAATCTCGACCGCAGCACCACGTGGTAGTGCAGCCGCTTCAAAGGCCGCACGAGCAGGTGGAATCTCAACATCAGAAAGCCACGCACCGTAGACCTCATTCATCGCAGTGAAGTTGTTGATGTCATCCAACAGAACCTGTACGAATGTGACCTGATGTTTGCTGACTCCAGCTGCGGCCAATAGCACATCGATCTTGTCGAGGCTAGCTCGGGTTTGTTCAACAATGCCCCCTGCATCAGGTGCAATTTGACCTGCCAACCAGATGACACCACCTACCTTCACGCCAGGACTGTAGGGTCCAAACACAGGCCAATCGGCACCAATTCCCTCCTTCGCCATATCTCTCGCTTGCACCGGTGGAACATGAGCGTTCGGTTCATTCACTCCCGGCCATTGGGCGGGCCATGCGCACCTGCTGGGTCATTGATCACCCTGCACATTTCCAACTGTTTAGGCAGTGGTTCCGTGAGGACGATATCCTCGTGGTGACAGAAAGACAAGAACTCGATGCGATGTTGGCAGATGGATTTGAGCAGCGCATTCTCCGCGTGCCGCGCGTACAAGGAACATTTCTGCAAAAGGTCGGCCTAGGGCGACGTCGCCAGAAGGAAGTCCGTGCATTTCTGCGAAACTATCCGGTGTTCCGAGTGATTTCCAAGGGCGCTCCGTTTGAGTTGAGAGCAGCCAAAGGTTTGGTCGCTGAGCGCTGGTATCTTACGGATACTGAAGTCAACACGGCTGCTCACAAATTGGCCAAGGCCACACACACCCTTCTACCCGATTCGTGGGAAGGTTCGCTAAAGGCTACACACACCTATCCAGGAATTCTCCCACAGGCTTACTTGCCACTGAATTCGTCGGCTTGGGAGAGCGCAAAGGGACAAGTTCAGAGAGAAATTGGACTTGCAGAAGATGATTTGGTCGTTTTCCACCGGAAATTGATTGGAGGCGGCATCCATGATGCACCTGAAATCGTCAATTACGACCAATCAATCCGCAAAATGGATGTACATTTCGTCGAGAATAAGGAATCTGCTGCAGCCACAGACGGCTCTGCTTGGGAGTTGCCAATTCAGGCCACATTGTTCGATGGTGTGCTGACAGGAAGCACGACATTGGCGGCTGAAGCGGTTGTACAAGGGGTGCCGACCTTACTAATCTCGAAAGCGAAGCGCGGCTTCCTCACTTATCTGGCAAATCAGCCACACTTCTTCCATTGGAAGGAGGACGATCTCTTCGATGGCCGCTTCACAGAGATGACTAACCATTGGATAGAGACGATGCGCAGTACACGCACTTCCGGGCGAGCCCCTGTCATTGATGAGACCAAGGACGCCCTGAACGAATTATTCGGACAACCAATCGCGTAGAATTTCCATGTGGTCACCAGCGATGGGCAACTCACCGTCGAGCACCAAATCAATCGGCCAGAATTTCGCATCTGCGGCATCATCACCACCTACGGGTTCACCTTCTGCCTCAATGAGATAGACGATGCTGACGATGTGCTTGCGAGGGTCACGTCCGGGGTCGCCCTTGACGTCCAACAAGCGAATGACATACCCAGTGAGGCCCGTTTCCTCCTCTAATTCACGTAGAACTGCATCACACGGGTCTTCACCATAGTCAACAAATCCACCAGGCAGTGCCCACGCTCCTTTCCAAGGCTCGTTGCCACGCTGAATCAGCAACACATGATCGCCACGGCGAACAGCAGCATCCACAGCCAGTGCTGGGTTGCGATATTCCACGAAATCACTCTCCGAAGCGACGCTTTCGTTGCTGGTAGGCCTCAATAGCTTCAAGCAAATCTCCGCGGGTGAAAGAGGGCCAGAAAACATCAGTGAAGTAATACTCTGCATAGGCAGATTGCCACAGCAGGAAGTTGCTAATCCTCTCTTCTCCTGAGGTCCGAATCACCAAATCAGGATCTGGCATATCTCCGGTCCACAATCGCTTGCTAATCTCGGCCTCATCGATGGATGACAAATCGAGTGACCCTTCTGCATGGTCCGCAGCAATGGCACGCACTGCATCGATAATCTCCTCTCGACTCCCATAGGCCAAGCAAACCGTGAACACGAATTTGTCGTGAGATGCTGTCAATGATTCGGCGTTTTCAATCGCTTCTAGCACGCGTTCAGGCAGCAATTCCTTGCGACCAGCCACCTGAACTTTGACACTGTTCTTGTGAATTCGCTCATCTGTCGAGAGATCATTCAAACCTTCGACGTAGAGGTCGAATAACGCCTCAAGTTCCCTTGGCTTCCTACTGGTGATGTTCTCTGTACTGAGGGCGTACACTGTGAGGTAAGGAACGCCAATTTCGAGAACCCAATCCATGACATCCTCAAGTTTCTCCTTGCCAGCACGATGACCTAATGTCGCAGCCAAACCCGAGTCAGCTGCATATCGGCGATTGCCATCCATGATAATCGAAATGTGTTGAG
>JASMFB010000096.1 GCA_030751995.1 Candidatus Thalassarchaeaceae archaeon | reverse complement strand
AAACGACAAGAAGAAATCGGAGGAGATGAGTAGATGTTCACTGGAATCGTTCAGGGCACTGGCAATGTTCAATCGGTGAGCGGTGAATCGATTTTGACCATTGGAATTCAGATTCCATCCACAGAAGATCTCGAAATCGGTGGTTCTGTGGCCATCGATGGAGTGTGTCTAACTGCAACTTCGGTGGGGGACACCGTCACATTCGACATCATTCCTGAAACCTTGGAGCGGACCACATTGGGTTCTCTTGCCTGTGGTTCAAATGTGAATGTTGAACGGGCTCTGAAGTTTGGCGATGAATTGGGGGGTCACCTGTTGAGTGGTCACATCATGGGTAAAGCCGAGATTGTCTCTGTCGTCAATGAGGATTATACAATTCAATGTCCATCTGAAATGGGTGAATTCATCCAAGAAAAAGGATTCATCGCTGTCGATGGGATTTCACTCACTGTGGGAAAGACGGATGGGGACGGTTGCTTTGACGTCCACATAATCCCCGAGACACTACGCCTGACTACGCTTGGTAGCAAGAGTACAGGTGATTATGTCAACATTGAAATCGATGCGATGACACAGGCGGTCGTTGAGACTACCAAACGGCTGATGGCAGAAAGGGGGAGTTAGAATGAACATTGCAATCGTGTGTGGTTCATTTCACAAAGCAGAAGTGTCCAAGATGCTAGAATGGGCCTCTGATGAAGCAAGTCAGCAGGGACTTACTCTCACGGATATTGTGTGGGTCCCCGGTGCAATGGAGGTACCTCTAGCGTTGAATCGGTTACTGGCTAGAGATGACATTCAGGGTGCAGCATGTCTAGGGATTATCGAAAAGGGCCATACTCAGCATGGACTCGCTATGGGTCAATCCGTGATGCAGAGTATCATCGATCTGCAACTCACTTGGGACAAGCCCGTGGGATTAGGAATCATTGGACCGGGTGCAGAGCCAGAACATATCGGGCCTCGTTTGGAGCCTCACGCCAGAGCAGCAGTCGCCGCAATCTCTGCGATGTCTTAATCCCTAAATGGGGGATAGAAGGGACCTCTCCTTCTGAATGTAGAATGCCAGACTCCCTTCAGAACCTGTTTGGAAAATCGCCACCATGAACCGATGGTTCGGAAAGGGTGGATTATGAATCTCAAAGGATTGCCCCAATCTTCAATCGGATACTTCAGTTGACCAAGCATTCCATCAGGTAGTTTTTCATCGACTCCATAGTTTTCAGGGCGTTTGTCAGCGGGCATGTAATAGGTCCCAAACACGATATCCCAGAACGGAAGGAAGCCTGAGTAATTGGAACAGTGTGCCTCCTTCTCGTTGGCATGATGCCAGTGATGGAACTCGGGTGTTGGAATCAAACGGTGTAGCGGACGCAGTTTCCAACCTACATTGGCGTGAAGGAATAAACCAGTGAGAATCTGAAGTGCGGCGAGGACTCCGCTGGTCTCAGGACTGAATCCGGCGAAAATCAGGAAAAAGAAACCAGGACCAATCAAAGCGAAATCCATGGGGTGAACACGGAATCCACTGATCCAATCCATGTGCTCAGGGGAATGATGGATGGCATGGAATTTCCAGAGTTCGGGAACCTCGTGATACCAACGATGCGCCCAATATCCAAAGAAATCGAACAGGAGGAATGCAACGAGTGGTTGGATGTAGCTTGGGATCATATCGACAATGCCGAAATAATTGACAATTAGGCCAAGCACCCAAGTGAAGGAGAAGAAACTTATGAAAACAGCAAAAATGGCCCCGAATACATTGAGGAATGGTTGTGAAAGTGCATACGACACATCAAGAGTCCACTTTGGCCGTCTAACCTTCTGTCCCTTGTGCCGAGGAAATATTTTCTCCATCGGAACAACGAGGATGAATAATATGACGACAACAACTAGAGATTCAAATTGATAGTACCATAATGAGAAACCGACGATAGTTAGGACAATGATTCGACCAAGTAGCATCCAGTACCACGCAGGTGGGGCTGGCATGATCGGTAGGCCGTCGGCGCCAATCGATTCTGGCTCAATCGAAGTCTCCATTGTACTCAGTGACAACTTCATTGCCTCGCTTATCAACGATGTGGGTTGTTGATTAATCAATATTGAAAATGATGTGTTTGTTTACTGTCAAGATTGAAGAGATGTCGCGCGCGCCAGCAACCTATGGGCGAGGATGTGCGCAACGTCATCATCATCGGTTCGGGTCCCGCTGGTTACACAGCAGGCCTGTACACCGCACGCGCAATGCTCGAGCCGTTGATGTTCGCAGGATACATGTCTGGGGGCCAATTGATGCTGACCAGTGACATTGAGAATTTTCCAGGATATCCACAAGGAATAGGTGGCCCAGAAATGATGATGGATTTGCGAACCCAGGCTGAGAGATTTGGTTTAGAGGTTCAAGACCGGAATGTTGGCAGTGTCGATTTCAGTTCTCGGCCATTCAAGATTGAAACTGAGGGAGAGGAATTTTTCGCCAATGCAGTCATCATCTGCACGGGTGCCGAGGCCATATGGCTGGGTGTTGAAGGGGAAGAGGAACAGAAGGGACGAGGTATCTCTACCTGCGCAACATGTGATGGTGCGTTCTTCCGCGATGAGGAGATTATCGTCGTGGGTGGAGGCGATTCAGCCATGGAGGAAGCAACTTTCCTCACTCGATTCGCTTCAAAGGTGACTTTGGTTCATCGTCGGGAGGTTTTTCGGTCTTCCAAGGTCATGTACGAACGAGCAGAGAACCATCCGAAGATCGAAATTCAGACTTTTCGTCAAGTCAAGAAATGGTTGTCTGACGAAAATGGATTGACCGGTGCGATTCTAGAAGATCCACGCGATGGAAGTGAGCATGAAATCGCGTGTACAGGCGCATTCATCGCGATTGGTCACAAGCCGATTACACAATTTCTAGGGGGCCAAGTCGAGACCGATGATGAAGGATATCTGATTCACACCGAACACACGATGACCGATGTCCCGGGAGTCTTCGCAGCAGGTGATGTCGTCGATACACGGTACCGTCAAGCGATAACAGCAGCCGGGCAAGGTTGCGCAGCAGCGATAGATGCCGAGCGTTGGCTTGAAGACAACGTCCACTGAGCGAAGGGTATGGAGGACCTCACCCCCGGGGACCGGGCTCGCTACGCGCGGCATCTGACTTTGCCTCAAATTGGCGAAGCGGGTCAAGCCCGACTAAAGGCATCGAGAGTCTTCTCGGTTGGAGCTGGTGGCCTTGGATCACCGGCGTTACTGTATCTGGCTGCAGCCGGTGTAGGTCACCTCACAATCATCGATGATGATGCCATTGAACGCAGCAATCTCCAACGACAAATTCTGCACGCAGATGAGGATGTGGGGGCGTCCAAAGCCGAATCGGCAATGCTACGATTGAAACAACTGAATCCTTCAATCTCAATTGACGTGCACTCGGTTCGATTGACCTCTGAAAATGCATTGAATCTGTTGGCGGGGCATGATATTGTCATTGATGGGACCGACAACATTCCGACTCGATATCTAGTTAGTGACGCCTGTGAAATGCTTGACATTCCATGGGTCTATGGCAGCATATACCAATTTGAAGGCCAAGTATCGGTATTCAACCTAGAAGGAGGCCCGAACTATCGAGATCTGTTTCCAACACCCCCGCCACCTGAAGCCGTGCCTTCTTGCGAAGAAGGAGGGGTTCTCGGAGTTCTGCCCGGAGTTATTGGTTCGATTCAAGCGACTGAGGCAATCAAGGTCCTTCTCGATATTGGCGAATCCCTGCGTGGACGTTTGCTCATCTACGATGCATTGGACATGACTATGAGAACACTGAATTTTTCTGCCATAGAAAGAGAATCGATTACAGAGCTCATTGATTACGAAGGATTCTGTGGTGTCAAGACAGGGATCATGCCTTTCGAAGAGATTCGGCCGAGTGAGTATCTCGCACGGCGAAAGGAAGGTTGGAATCCATTGTTTATTGACACGAGGAATGACGTGGAAGCAAGTATAGTGACGCTGCCTAACACCGATGCACTGATTCCACATGTGGACATTCTAATGGCAAATTTGCCCCAAGAACGAGACATTGTGTTCTATTGCCGGACCGGTGAACGTTCGGCAATGGCCGCCTACGCACTTGCTCAAAGTGGGTATGATGAATCGGCATTATACAACCTCGCAGGAGGTGTCCATGCTTGGCATCTCGAGATTGATGAAGAGGTTCCGAAGTACTGATTGCCACGCATCTGGAAGGACCATGTTCAAAGGTCGTCGGTAACGGCCGTAGGCCGTTCTCATGGCATCCATCATAGTCGCAGACGAACAGGAGGGGCGGCGCAACCTCCTCGCGGGTACTCTGGAAAGAGAGGAGTATTCAGTCACCAGAGCCGGAACACTACGCCAATGCGAAGGAACTGCACTTGCGACGATGCCTGATGTGGTTCTCATCGATGGTGAATGGAAGGCAGGAGATGCTATCGATGCGGCCAGCCGACTCTCTTCGGATCCTGAATTTGCCCTCAAATGTCGAATCGTCATCCTCTCTGCGAATGTAGGAGAAGAGTATCTCATCTCTGCAGCCAAGGCCGGTGTATCAGAAGTACTCGCCAAACCCGTTGATATGAGCAAGTTACTCGTTCAGGTGAACAAGCATGCGAAGAAACTCTTTGTTGAGCCACCGGCGGATATTCGAACCGGTAGCGGAACTGGATTCTTTGAGGTCAGTGTAACCCCTGGAGACCCCTCTTGGTCGCTCCCGATTTTGCAGGAATTATTGGGCGAAGGTGCCATCGACACTGCCTTCGTTGGTGATTTGGTTTCCCGCATGGATGAAGACATTGAAATTGGACATGATGTACTAGAACGCCTTCTAAGAATGG
>JASMFB010000095.1 GCA_030751995.1 Candidatus Thalassarchaeaceae archaeon | reverse complement strand
GAACATCATCAAGATACAGACAACAGTGGAACCTATCAGTGGGAGACATTCGAATCAACCGATGAGAATGGCGACCCTATTAGTTGCTGATTAGTCGTCATCGTCTTCGTCCATCATCTCGGCGAAGCGATCGACTCGTTCTTCTTCATCGTCTTCTTCATCGGCATCGTGATCGACCTCTCTGTCATCTGTCCCCGTATCAACGGACACGAAGCGAATCGCCACCGCCAATCCAATGATGACTGACAATCCAAGTGCTGCGAGCATGATGATGACTGAATTGGACTCCTCTTCCACAGTATTCCATGACACCGTTGCATCACTCCCGTCACGTGTGCTGTTGGCCGCCTCCTTGCTGATGAAAGGCGTTGAATCGATGAATTGTGTTGGTATTTCCACGTAACAATCCAAACCCGCTTCTCCTCCAGTTCCATAGGTCCAGTTTGCATTCAGCGTCTCAGTCTCACCGGCATCAAGCAGCATTGCAGAATACACTGGCGTCATATCGGCATAGGAATCAGTGCCTGCGATATTACATCGAATGAAAATAGCCGCTGATTCATCCCCTGAATTTGTGGCGGTAATTTCAACGGGTATTGAGCGACCAATTTGTCCCGTCTCATCTGGGATATTGACTGAATCAATCGAAATGACAGGGTGGCTCAAGAATGGTAGGATCTCAATACTTGCAACATCCCATGGTAGTGAGACAATTGTTGATTGGCTCCATGAACCCATGGTCGAACCTTGATTCCATGCAGTACGGAAATTAGTCACCTCAATGCTAGCATCCTCGGTCCACACCGTTCCATCAGCCCAACCGATTTCGACGGTCCGAGCGGGAACCAATGCAATTCCATCGACGTTGTTTCGATATACATCTCCCCCACTTGGTCCGACATCATGAATCGTGTATTCAACACAATAACCGCCGGTGCAAGTGTCTCCGATTGGTATGTGAATTTCTTGTTCCTCAATATTGCGCTCCCATCGGTCAATCAGGTTACCTGTACCTGTTGTCCCGTCCCAAGATAGACTGGCCTCACCGTCCAGATTGACATCATGATCAGTGCTTGATAGGGAGGCAGAACCACCCTGCATTGACAGGCTGCTACCCACGCCTTGAACATTCAAGGGACCACTGGCCGTAAAGTGTGAATCAACACTCGTGACTGCGCCTGTAATCATCACATCCGCACCGACAATCGAACTGTCCTCGAAATGAGCAGTTCCTTCGATATTGAGCGGGAATAGTGTTCCCAATTCGGCAGCCATCCGACCATTGATTGGTTGGGTGAGATATGCAGGGGTTGTAGTAATGGAACCATCATCATCAATTTCGAGATAGTCAATGACCAAATCGGCAAAACTCCCAGGGGTTAGGGAAAAATTGAGTCTGTAATCGCCAACAATACCTGCTGGGAAATTCAACAGGTGTTCTTCTCCAGTCATGTCTTCTGCCGGCCTATTTTCTCCCGATACAGCCCACCCCGACATATTGGCACCAGAAGGGGCCACGATTTTCACATCAAATCCGCCGCTGGCCACATCTGATTGAATCAACAAACTCGTAGGTACATTCGGTGTCATGCGAACCGCTTGAGAGAACGCACCACTTGTCAGGGATCCATCCTCAACGCGTAGGGTCCCGCCTTGCTCGACCGTGATACTCGCGCCCGCGGGAAGTGTGTAATCTGTGGCAATAGTAAGGGTAGCTCCAGCCTCGACCGTGACAATGGCATCAAGTTCCGAACCCATGTTCCATGTTTCATCCGTAGAAACATCGTAAATTCCACCATTGGTGGGGGCAGACCCTGCATTTGAAAATGGAATCATGCAGATTAGCATTGAAGTTGCAATCAACAGTGCGATGGCGGGACCGGTTCTCATGTCTGTTGGGTATCGCCTTGGGGTCATGAAGGATGCGCAACCGTGCGCACAATTCTAAACCGGGTCTACCAGTCTCGCGTCGTGACCGAGTTAGACATGAGTTTCTGGAGTGGCCCCTTGCTGGTGCTCTGGCTGTATCTCCCCGGCTATCTCGCTAATACGGCAGCGATGTTCGGCGGGAAATGGTTGCCTGATTTGTTGGGCATCGAACCTCGTCCGATCGATGGTGGCCGACGCCTATCTGATGGCCACCGAATTCTCGGCGATGGCAAGACTTGGAACGGCCTATCGGGGGCACTCATCGGTGGCGGACTTCTGTGCATGTTCACGCACTGGGTTGGTGGAGGAAATATTGTCGAAAATGGCGTGTTCCTCGACCCCCTCATTTGGACTGATTCTAGCGATTGGTTCTGGATTGGGGGCGAGTGGGGTGCCGCTTTCATCGTCGGTTTCAGTCTAGGGCTTGGATGCATGATTGGTGATAGCGCTGGCTCCTTCATCAAGCGAAGAATGGGTAAGAAGCGCGAGGGCTCAGAGAGTTCACAGGCCCCACTGCTCGATACCCTACCATTCGCCTTGTGCACCTTCGCGATGGGCCTGCTTCTATTCCCTGACGCGCTTGTTGGAAATTCTGACTTGATTGGTCCGATGTTTATTCTGTTGATTCTCACTCCTGTCATCCATCGGTCGACAAATGTGTTCGGTTTCTGGGTCGGCCTGAAGGAAGTCCCGTACTGATGGTACTGTTCATGTGCTGAAACCCCCGCAGAGGTACCATGGGACGGACCGTTCTAATCGTCGGTGGCGGCGGACGGGAACATGCGCTGGCAATCGGCCTTCTGGAGAGTGAATCCGTCGACGCCGTTCATGTCGCTCCAGGCAATGCCGGTTCTGCATCTATTGCCATCAATCACAACGTCTCTGCCGGGGATGTGGGGGGCCAAGTCGAATTAGCTCAATCCCTAGGAGTAGATTTGGTTGTGGTTGGACCCGAGGCACCATTGGTGGGCGGATTATCTGATGCACTGCGGTCTGTTGGCATTCCGAGTTTCGGCCCGCATGCCGATGGTGCGATGCTTGAAGGAAGCAAGGATTTCGCCAAGCAAGTGATGCTCAAACTGAATATCCCAACCGCTGGTGTTCAGCATTTGACAGCAGAGACAAACCTAGGTGCTGCTGTCGATCGTTGGGGGTCTCCGTGGGTTATCAAGCGAGATGTTCTGGCCGGAGGGAAGGGCGTGGTCGTCACAGAGGACCGAGACGAAGCGTTAGATTTCATTCGCGCCTCTATTGAATCGGACGGCATGGTTCTGCTGGAGGAATTCCTCTCTGGTGAGGAAGCAAGCATGCTGGTGATGATGGATGAATCCGGTTTTGTTGCACTTCCTTGCAGTCAGGATCACAAGCGTGTCGGTGAAGGTGATGTTGGCCTGAATACAGGGGGGATGGGCGCCTATGCCCCGGCTCCAGTGGCAACTGAGGCTGTCAGAGAACGAGCTATTTCCGAAATTGTCGAACCGATGCATGCACACCTCTCATCTCAGGAAATACCCTATCGAGGATGCCTCTACGTCGGCCTGATGATTGATGATGGTGCTCCATCAGTTGTCGAATACAATGTTCGATTCGGAGACCCTGAGACTCAAGTCACGGTTCCACTAATCTCAAGCGATTTGTGCGAACTTCTACTGGCGGTTGCCGAGGGCCGTCTGTCCAAATCTATGCCGACTTTTTCCAACAATCATGCAATCACAGTCGTCCTCGCTGCTGAAGGATATCCAGGTCCACCAGTCAAGGGCCGCCCTATCACCGGTGACCTTTCTGATTTCACTGATTCAGTAGGTCGCGCCTTCATTCATCACGCCGGCACAGGCACATCAGAAGGAACTCTGATTTCTACAGGTGGGCGTGTCTTAGCAGCCACAGGCATCGCATCGTCTCTCGCCGAAGCCAGAGAACTCGCCTATCAGAAGTTGTCAGAGGTGGAACTTGAAGGTGCTCATTTCCGCCGTGATATAGGTCATAGGGCACTTTGAACGAGAGTCCTATTCGATGTACTGGGAGACACCCTTCGCGCGAGCGCGTGAGGAGAGGTTATAACGAGACCTCAAGTCGCGGCGTCGCTGATGGCGTAGCGTATGTGCTGTCAGATACCCAGAGAGGGGAAATGAAAATGGAAAACGAAAACGGAACCCCGTCGACGCAAGCACCCCTGTATGGGTTGCTTGCAATCCCGGTGACTATTGCCATCATGCTGGCCATGATGGTTGCAGCCACTTGGGACACAGTTGACTATGATGACAGCAATTGGAACACATTGCTGATGATCACCACCGTGTTGTTAGCCGGTGGTCTTCTCGGCAAAGCACCTCGCATCATCTTCGAACCCGTTGGAACACGTCCCTCTCTCGTCTCTCTCGGATTTGCGGTGGTGATTGGTGCCGTCGGTCTGTTGCATTACTACGATGGAGCAGCTTTGCTGGGCCTTGGTTTCGTCATGATGGCGATTGGCGTACATATCTTTGATCGCGCTCGCCGTCACGAAGAAGAACTGATTGTCGTCGGCCTCGTTGCTGGATTCATCTATGCGATTCAGGTCGCTGCAGGCGGTCATGCATGGGGATCCGTCGAGGAAACTCTCGGTACCCAGGGATACTACGACATTCTTGATGTCGATCGTGCTGTTACTGGTTACCTCTTCTTCACATGGTGGATTATCTCTATTCTATCCAGTGTTGTAATCGCTCTAGCCGTTCGTGGTCGTTTGCAAGATGGTGGCCATGGTTCATGGTTCGATGCCCTACCAGAGGTCGTATCAAAACAACACATCCCTCTGTACGCTGCCCTAATCACTTGGATTGGTGCACATGCGTTAAGCCTGTGGCATCTTACGACCCTTGAAAATCCTGACAGCATCTTCCTTGCAGAGCACATAGGTTTCTTCTGGGCCCTGTTTACGGGCCTAGTGGCCATGTTTGTGGCATTTTGCTGGGCGGAGCAATGGAGAACATTGAGCCTCTTTGTTGGCATCAACTGGATTCTTTACAGCAT
>JASMFB010000094.1 GCA_030751995.1 Candidatus Thalassarchaeaceae archaeon | reverse complement strand
TGGAGAAAGGACAAGGGCTCGAATGTATCGCTTTGCTTGTGGTTTGGACCGACTCATGACCTGCAGAACGGGTAATGCAAACGCTGCTGTTTTCCCAGTTCCTGTTTGTGCCACGCCCAGAACATCTCTTCCTGCGAGTAAGGGTGGAATGGATTGGGATTGTACGGGCGTCGGGGTTGTGTATCCTTCCGCTTCTACAGCACGCAGGAGTTGCTTTGAAAGTCCAAGTGATTCGAAATTATTCATTTGATTTTCTCCGATTGGAATTGAGGAACACAGGATGCATTCATTTCCAGAACATCAGACGGTCCCACTTCTTACCTAAAACAAGATGGGTGCTCCCGCCTTGGGCATCAGCATTATCTTTTGATTCAGAATTAGCGGATGCAAGATGGTATGTTGGATTCTTGGACAGAATCCGGACGTGCCCACTTCGTGTGATGATTCTAGTTTAGTGAACTCTAGGGTCATTCAAGCAGTGGATGATAGAGGGGGCAAAGAGTCGGTGCAAGTCATTCTTCCTCTTCTCTTGCTTGTTCTGAATTCATCCGTGCTGATAATTCAGGATATTTGTTTCTTGTTTGGAAGAGTATCAATACGGCGAAGGCAAGCGGGATGATGAACCAAATGAAAATCGCGGGTAAAGAGACTTTACCACCCTGGGCTATTGCCCCAGAAAAACAGATATTCATCGTTGAATCTCGACAGGAGTCATCCGCACCGATCAGGCCATCTCCATCATCGTCACGTTGATTCCACGAGCAGCCGTTAGCATCCACCACCTCGTCGATACCCGTGTCAGGACAGGAATCATTCGCACCGATCAGACCGTCTCCATCATCGTCACGCTGGCTCCATGAGCAGCCGCTCCCAGCCACTACCTCGCCGACACCCGTCTTGGGGCAGAAATCCTTCGCACCGATCAGGCCATCTTCATCATCGTCACGCTGGTTCCACGAGCAGCCGTTAGCATCCACCACCTCGTCGACACCCGTGTCCGGACAGGAATCATTCGCACCGATCAGGCCATCTCCATCATCGTCACGCTGATTCCACGAGCAACCACTCGCATCCACCAATTCATCAATACTCGTTTCAGGGCATGCATCCGCCCCATCATCCACGGTCCAGAAAACATCCTCATCGCTATACCCATCATTATCGGAATCAGGACAACCCCAACGGTCAACCCATGATTCTCCCTCATCGCTGATACATGAATCGTACAGCCGGCCTTGTGGATTGTCGCCGTGTCCATCTCCATCTGAATCCACGGACTGAGTGGGGTCGAAGATGTATTCATCATTATCATCAATGAACCAGTCTCCATCTGCATCCAGAGAGGAGAGGTAGACCTCGTTGTTACCACCTACATTCCCCACGGCCAGATCGAGGTCCCCATCTCTATCCACGTCGCCCCAGACGACATGTAGAGTGACTAGGGAATTGTTGCTGACCCATGCTGGAGTGGTGCTAAGTGCTGTGCCCATATTGGAAAAGACCTCGTTGATATCACCGTAGTTTCCTACGGCTAAGTCGAGGTCTCCATCTCCATCAACGTCGCCCCAGGCGACAGAATAAGTATTCAGAGAGTTGCTACTGGTCCAAGCAGGAGTGGTGGCGAGGGCTGTGCCCGTGTTGAGGTAGACTTCGTTGTTCTGGTGGCGATTCCCCATGGCCAAGTCGAGGTTCCCATCCCCATCCATGTCACCCCAAGCGACAGAATTAGTGTATGATGAATTGATACTGTTCCAAGCAGCAGTGGTGGCCAAAGTGCCGCCAGTGTTGAGGTAAAGCTCATTGACAGCATTGTAATTTCCTACAGCCAAGTCGGGGTCTCCATCTCCATCCACATCACCCCAGGCAATCGAATGGGTCTCCATGGAGTTGTTGCTGGTCCAGACGGGAGTTGTGGCCAGAGTGGTGCCGTTGTTGAGGTAGATTTCATTGTTCTGATGTCTATTCCCTACGGCTAGATCAAGGTCTCCATCTCCATCCACATCGCTCCAAGAGATAGAAGCGGTGTACAAGGAATTGTTGCTGGTCCAATCGGGAGTGGTGGCCAGAATGGTGCCGTTGTTGAGGTAGACCTCGTTATTACCAGCATTGTTCCCCACGGCTAGGTCGAGATCCCCATCCCCATCCACGTCACCCCAGGCGACCGAATAGGTCTCCATGGAGTTGTTACTGGTCCAGACGGGAGTTGAGGCCAGAG
Organism: Candidatus Thalassarchaeaceae archaeon; assembly: GCA_030751995.1. Taxonomy (GTDB): domain Archaea; phylum Thermoplasmatota; class Poseidoniia; order Poseidoniales; family Thalassarchaeaceae; genus MGIIb-P. Next base: position 2,836 of record JASMFB010000094.1, on the reverse strand, counting down.
TGGTGCCGTTGTTGAGATAGACCTCGTTGATGTCACCGAAGTTCCCTCGTGCTAGATCGAGGTCTCCATCTCCATCCATGTCGCCCCAAGCGATTGAAAAGGTGCTTAGGTAGTCACTACTGGCCCAGATGGGAGTTGTAGCCAGAGCAGTACTTGAATTGAGGTTGGAAGACTCCCACCATTCTCCAGTAACGAGATGATATCCTCCGCTACTGAAGTTGCCAACGTCCAGTGATGAGGCCATCGGCTTGGATGAATTGCCGCCCCTCAATTCATCTGGAGGCATTTTCACGTATGGTGCTGCGAAGAGCAGCAGCACCGTGAGCAGGGCCAGTAGGTTAGGGCGCATGCCTTGGGATTCAGTGATTCCGTGATAACCGATTCGGTTGGGATGTACAATCTCTAGAAAAATAGACAGAGTCCGGACACACAAGGATTAGACTCGGGGGATATCATCCATGAGGATTTGCCGACGCTCGGCATATTGTACGTACTCATCTCGGTCTGAGAAATTCGTCATGGCCCAGTCGATCCAGAATGTGTGTACATTTGGAATTCGCTCTTGAACCTCATTCAGAAAGGTTGACACCTCATCGTCAGCGCAATTGTCGATTTCCAAATACTGTGCAATGAAGGAGCGAGTCTGCGCGACAGAAGGAAACCGCTCTGGATGCGGCTCAAACCACTGGAACGATTCGTAATCATACATCCATTCGCAGAAGAAATTGGCAACATCGAAGGGTGGATCAAGTGGGCCAGCGTACTCAAAGTCAAGAAGGTGAGTGGTGGGGGAATCGTCAATGTCGCCCACTAGAACATTGGTGAAGTTCAGATCGTTATGATTTCGTCCAGATACCGTATGTAGGCGTCGCAATTCATGGGCGAGCGCCGCTAACACTTCGCTGTTGTCACAATCTTCGCGCCGCATTGGCCTACCCGATAACCACACCTCAAGCCGACCCCAGTCAAGACGCTGTACTACCTGTGCTCCAAACCCACAGTCCTGAATGTGCCTCTCATCCGGATTGGAGTCACCGATGGTAGGCCCGAACATTCTCAGAAGGAGTGGGCCATGGTCGCCGCAGGAAATCTTGTAGTTGTGATTGCTGAGGCCAAACTGACAGGGTTCAATGTGTAGGGGAGCCATGAGGTTCCATCCAAGGCCCCTGAGTGTTGACGTGAGGGCGCGGATTCTTCTCTTCAAGATTCGATCCCCGCCCATGAATCTACTTTGATGCTCAATACTCAAAGGTTATGCATCTACTACTTAGGACAGTCTGATGCTTACTCCAAGGGATTAGACGCACAAGGGTCTAGATTCTTGGACAGAATCCGGACGCACAAGCGTCTACAAAGCCTCAGTTCGCGGTCGCTGTTGTGTACAAAATTAACTTAGTTTGAGAATCCCTGTCCGAATAAGATCTGCTCCCCCTTCCACAGTTACGCTCGACAGTACCTCCTTCACCTTGGGGGTCGTAAGAATTAATTGGATATCATCCTCGTTTAATTGGTAAGTTAAGATCCAATTACCATCATCACGCACTCTCTTCCATGCATTCCTATTATTGAAGTTAACAATCTCTGGCTTGGCATCCATCTCCCGCGAATATATCCTGTAGCTCCTAATCCAAGTAAAAATAATGATACATCCCCCAAGAGTCAACGCTATCGACATTCCAATTTGTTTGATGCTTGATTGGTCAATAGCATCCACTAATTCCATTACACCCATTGGAGCAATCAACATTGAAGGAAAAAAACCGAGGATCATCCACATTAGGTGCAATACTGGGATATCGGGTTCCTTGAATTCTTGACCCTGCAGTACAGGTTGGTAGATTTGTTCAACTAATTCTCCAGTTGAAACGGTCTGCTCTGCCGTCGCATCAGGGCGGTCATCAATGTACTTCGGCATACATTGGCATAATCTTGAATGTATTTCAACTGTACTCAACAACCTCTTATTCATTCACTATAAACTGAATTACACTAATAATTTAGCATACGCAGATGATGCCGCGGTCTAGACGCACAAGTGTCCATACTTAAACCCGTTCAAATCCCCTAAAACAAGAGGGTAGCCATCAATACGACCCACTGCGAACCCTTGCAAACGGGTGGAATGTGTTCATGGGTGTCTAGCATAACCCCTTGTGAACAAGTTGAATTCACGCATCAATTTTAGGATACATACTCCAGAACATATTCCGCATTGGCCCGATTGTTTTCCAAATCGGATCATATGAATTGCTTGACGTCATGTTGTGTGTGTGCCGTTCATCATTACAAATTTTGGTGTAGTCTCTGTAAATTCCTTCAAGTATACCCGCTAGAAATGGAATTGCTGAACAATCTGCATCTCTCGTGCGTTGCAGAGTCCTACCTGCCTCGTTAACAGTTGCAATTTCAGAAAAAAAATGTTCCTTCATTTCAAGATGTTTAGCATCCTTAATTTGATCGAGTTTTGACCACATATCTATCCCATGGTCCTTCATGTACTCCCCACGTTGATTGTGGAGAGTCTCAAATTGTTCCTTAGATTGTTTAATTTGTTCACCAATCTCTTCTGCTCTTGTGAACAATTGGTCATATTCTGCATACACTCTCTCACGCGGCCAAGAAAAAACATCATGATATTCTGCTGGGAATCCCTTTGCGTCCAGCCATGAAGCGAAATCGGGTTTTGGCGTATATTCTGGTCCACCGCGACTGTAGGTTGTCATGGTAGTTCCTAGGCATTTCTTGACAAATAGTTTTCCAAGATTCAGCGGGATATACAACGGCTCCCCTTGTAGATGTGGGCGACTACATCGGTACCCTTGCGAACACAGGGTAT
>JASMFB010000093.1 GCA_030751995.1 Candidatus Thalassarchaeaceae archaeon | reverse complement strand
TGGGATGAGCGGTAATGGGTGTATTCGTCAAGAAGGCGTTGAAGTGAACCGGCTTCGGTCTGCATCGATTCCCAATCGAGATGAGCAAGGAGGTGAGAAATCCACTGATCACCATCGTTTGCAGCTGGAGGTAATGGTAACTGTGCTCCAGTGTAACAACCAACAGACAATTCGGTTTCATCCAACAACGCACGTTCTCCCGAACTTAGGAGGGGAGATAATCTCGACAGGAGAGAGAGGAACCACCATTGCGTACATTCGGCTCGCCGGCCCGCTTCATCACTATCTTCCCATGGAGCTGGATATGAGGGTGAGGCGAGGGCGCGCAACCACCTCGATAGGGCGCCATAGCCCCCCAGAATATGCCAAGAACGAGCCAGACCTTCCAATCGATTGGTGTCCATCTCGGGCTCCCAATCACTGAAATCTGGGTGAGGGGCATGGTGAAACCATTCGCTGATGAATCGCAGACTCTGCTGGGCACCTAATCCGCGAATTCTAGACATTGCCCAAGCCTCAGGGCCATGGCCAATCGATGTAGTCTCGCCCAACCAATGAATTGAGGGGGTCGCTTTGAGGGTCGTGGTGTCTCGCGGTAGTCGCAAACCAACTTCAGCCAACCCACGCCCCCATTGTTCAGCACGATTCTTCCAACCGGGATCAATGATGAGTGCGCGAGCATTTGAATCTGCAGTTTGTACCCAATCTCGCAGAACCTCTAGTGTCGCTGGAATGCCGAGGCCGCCCCGTGGAACCAAAACCCGGTGCACGAATTGGTCACATGGTGTCGGTTGCCAGATTTCGTGAGGTTGGAGCCAAGTCGGCATTGTTTCTTCGGTGACTGGATGTACGTCCTTGAGAATGGCTCCATGAAATCCCATTCGGTAATTACCAATGGGGGCGTCGCCATGCTGACACAATTGGTGAATATGACTAAATCGATTCAATGACAACAACAACAATCGGTCACTTTGTGACAATGTCGGCATCTGATCCATGATGACAATGCCTGCAATTCCTGTGACGGTGAACGGCGTTGAATTACTGGCCCCCAACGTATCGATGATGGTTCGATGGTGAATCAATGGATGCATTCCATTCATTTTCTTGCCCATCCGCTTGAGGCGTTTGTTGAATCCAACGATTCCGGGGCCATCCCATGAACGAATGTTTTCGACATCGAAAGTGCGTGCTAAACGGGTTAGTGCACGCGTTCGTCCTTCGCCCCAACGATGTTCTGGTGTCGGATGTAAGAGCGGAAATTCGCCTTCGCGAGCAGCCTGTTCACATTCGGAATGCAGCAATCTGTTTGCAGCTGCACTTGATGACAATAATCTAGGTAGGCGCAAATCAGCATGCAATGATTTCCACAGTGAAGCCAACGTGTGGTGGCGCGAGCGGTCAATAGGACCAATTTCAGAAGCCTCCAATCGAGATAGTAACTCTGCTCTTGAGGCATCAGAGGAATGGATAACCAGAAGCGGTTCCATAGTAGGAAGCAGGACTTGGTCCTGCAATTGCTGGAATAACCACTCGGGAAACTGTCCGGGCGGAATATGTTCCAAAGTCAATCCGAAATCCATGGCGACGCCCCCGTGAGCGTTGTAGGTTCTCGCGGGGGTTCTTGAAGGATTGGCTTCATTCAATCTCGGCAAGCCACTGCTGCAGCCCCGAGTGCGATGAGGCCGAGTGGTGCCAAGAAACCCGGCAATAAGCCCGCATCGGGTTCGGGTTCGGGTTCGATTATGGGTGCTGTTTGATCCCATTCATGCACGACGACCAATGACAAATCGTCCCCGTCATAAGCGGCGGGGAGAGTTATCTCTTGCTCGCCACCCCATTCGCGGCCATCATCTTGCAATGTCTCATTGAGTTCAATCACCGCTCGTACGATGTCATCATAGTCTTCCAATCCATTCCCACCTTCAGGGAAATAGGCTGAATGCTCTACTACCATCAAGAGGTGTCTCCACGACATCCATTCTGGTTCATCGGGATGGATGTCAAATTTCCACGACAGTGTTCCTGAACTATTGTCTCCCGTCCAGGTGAAATCGGATTCGAGACCCCAAGATCTGTATTCGTGTTTGTCGGCAAACATCGATGCATAATCTGATTCTAATGATTCACCGCTAGGGGCGCTTCCTGCCACGAAACGGTGTCCATCGAAAACGACCGTGGGTGCCGCCCTCTCCAAACCGCTCGCAACCTGTGCACTGGTTCCTCCATACAGTTGAATCCAACGGTCGTCTCCTGCCTGTGTTCCAAAGGGATCTTGAGATTCGTCAATGAATCTATGATGAACAAGAACTGTCGCGGATTCATTTTCAAGAACATTCATGAGGGCGTGTTCTGAATATACACAGTTTTGACACCATGTAGCTGTGTAAACTTCCACCACTTGTACGCCAGTCATATCCCCTCCAGCAGACACCGTGGTTGAATTGTTGGAAACGTTGGTCAAATCAATCATGTATCCACCAAGAACACCCTGATCTGGAATCATGACTGGGGTTCCTGCATGAACGGGGGCGGGAAGCAGAAGAATTGCGAACAAGAACAAAGTCAGGCACTTACGCATGAACGGGCTACGCCCGTCTCCTCTCTAAATCATGCGGCTCATAGTGCAGCGAACGCAGCGATGGTTCTGTCAATGTCCTCATCGGTGATGTGAAGATGAATGACTGCACGAACGGCTGTGGGTCCGACATCGAGTACATCGACCCCGTGCTCTGCTAAACCTGCCATAATTTGTTGCGCGCCTAGCTCGCCATCTACGTAGACCATGTTGGTCTGAACACTGTCGAGGTCGACCGTGAATCCATCGATAGCGTTCACAGCTTCTGCCAATCGACGAGCGCGGGAGTGATCCTCAGCCAAGCGCTCAACATGGTTCTCTAGAGCATACAACCCACCTGCTGCGATGATGCCCGCTTGTCGCATGCCACCACCAAACATTTTGCGCCAGCGATGGGCTCTCGCAATGAACTCTGAGGAACCGACCAGAACACTGCCGACCGGTGCACCCAAACCCTTGGACAAGCAGATGGATATGGAATCATAATCGCGGACCATTCGCGCTGCATCTGTTCCTGTGGCGATGACAGCGTTGAACAGGCGTGCACCATCGACATGAGCAGCGCATCCATTGTCGTGCGCAATCTTTGCAATGGCATCCAGTGTCTCTTGTGGATAGCAAGTGCCACCCCCTCTGTTTGAGGTGTTTTCAACACAAACCAGTGATCCATCTGGATAGTGTCCGAGGCTACCTTCTGCTTTTCGAATAGCATTGGCGACATCGTCTGGATTCATGATGCCCCGATCGGCATCAACCAAAGCGACTGAGCAACCGGAAAGTGTAGCATATCCTCCACCCTCATACTGATACACGTGTGAAGTAGTCTCGGTGATGATTTCATCACCGGGTGATGTGTGAGTACGAATAGCAACCGCATTGGACATAGTCCCGCTAGCAACGAACAGAGCAGCTTCCTTGCCTAGCAATGATGCTAGATGGTTTTGCAATGCCTGAACCGTTGGATCGTCGCCAAGGACATCGTCGCCCACATCTGCAGACTCCATGGCTGCACGCATGGCAGCAGTAGGCTGAGTAACCGTGTCACTGCGCAAGTCAACACGGTCGGATGGGTGTTCGCGCATGATTTCCCGTAGACGCCTGACATAAAGCAGTTTCAGGTCACTGAAAATGGCAAGAATGACGTGGCGAGAACATCAAGAGTGGTATGATTGTGAGAGTATCATGGCAGACGAAAAGGGCACCCTTGTGGAATCCTTCCTGTCTGACAATTGTCCTCCGATGGGCATCTACGAGACGCTGTACGCGTTCAGAGACTCGTTTGGTAGTTTCATGGGAACTGAAGGGACACACCCGTGGTCGCAAGGATTCCCTCTGACAACACCGCTGGAGAAATTCGGTGGCCCTCCGCTGCCTTCGAGCATCGATGTCACATGGGAGGATCGATTCTACCCCAAGGCTTGGGGTCATCCGGCCCTGCGTGAGGCTATTGTAGAGTACTACAACTCCCAATACGGCTCCACGATTGAACCTGAGAATGTCATGGTCTTCCCGGGAGGTAGACCTGGAATCTACACTGTGCTGGCGTTCCTCAAGGAACATGTGGAGGCGAGACTTGGAAGCATCGAGTGGCCTGCTTATCTAGACATTATGGAGCAAACCAAAACCCACTACGAGGTCGTTTCCTACACTAAGGAGAACAACTTCCATCCGAATAATGAGGCTTACTTCGACCGCGAGGGGCTCGATGCAAATACGTGCCTCATGCCCGTCATATCCAATCCCCAGAATCCATCTGGTCAAACGCGTTCTGGAGAAGAACTCAGAGAGTTAATCGCGATGGCTGAACAACCCATGAACGGCATACTGCTGGACGAAGCGTACGAGATGTTCCATTCTCCTTCTGTTAGTGGAATTGAGTTTGTACAAGATCTAGACAACAGCAATGTGTTCATCGCAGGCGCCTGTACAAAGGGTCTGCAATCTCCAGGAATTCGCGTTGGTTGGATTATCGCCAGCAAGACGAACATTGAGACGATGGCGAACTACTCCAGCTTCGGTTTGGGTGGTGTGAGTCACCCATCCCAGAACTACGCTGTAAAACTCCTGGAGCCCGGTCGCGTCAAGCAAGCTCGCAAAGCCGTGGAACAACACTACAACTGGCAACGAGAGCGATACGGGGAGGCATTCGCAGACATGGGTCTTGGAGTCTATACGGGCAAGGGTGGATTCTATCACTGGCTGGAACTCCCTGAAGGAATGACTAGTGATGAACTCAACAAGCGTCTGTTCAAGAGAGGTGCTGCAATCCTATGCGCTTCTGAATGTGATATGGCTCGCCCACATTCAAAGGATCCTGACTATGTCACTCCATATTCTCGCTTCTTCCGATTTTCGTTCGGACCGCTATTGCCGGAAACATTTGAATCAGACATTCAAATTTTCAGTGAGGTCCTTGAAAATTATATACTTGATATGGAGGAGTCATAATCATGCACATCTCTGGAAAAATCATGATTCCCATCGGGATTGTGTTCATCGTTCTTGGAGTAGTTCTGATAGCAACTAT
>JASMFB010000092.1 GCA_030751995.1 Candidatus Thalassarchaeaceae archaeon | reverse complement strand
GAAGTGGTGTTGCAGCACTTCTCTCCTGAGGAGTTGCTGTCTGGTGCGCTGTCCGATTTCGACGCTGTTGTAATTAGAAGCTCCACGAAAATGGACAGTGAATCCATACATGCATCAAAGACCAAGTCTGGTGGAATTGGTTTCATCGGACGTGCAGGGGTGGGTGTGGATAATATCGATCTCGCAGCAGCGTCCGACTGCGGAATAGTAGTTTGCAACACTCCTGGTGCTTCTACTAGAAGCGTAGTGGAGTTGACTATCGGTCACCTAATAGCGTCTGCGCGACATATTCCCAAAGCAGACAGGACCCTAAGATCGGGAGAATGGGCCAAGAAGTCGCTCAGGGGATCAGAACTCCGAGGCAAAAGGTTGGGCATGGTTGGCTTCGGTAGGATTGCAAGGGGTGTCGGGGAAGTCGCAAGCGCCTTGGGTATGGAACTTCATGCATTCGACCCTTACATCTCCAGTGATGTGGCTGAGTCCTCCCATTGCACCCTTCATGACGAGGTGGATGAGTTATTCAGGATCTGTACCCACATCTCCATCCACTGTAATCTCTCGAAAGAGACCTATCACCTAGTCAACTCTGATCGTTTAGCGTTGATGGGTGGCGTCGGTGCCGATGGCGCTCAATGTGGAAATCACATCATTAACTGCGCTAGAGGGGGCATCGTTGACGAGGCCTCTGTCTTATCTGCCCTCGAATCGGGTCAGTTGTCCTCGGCTGCACTAGACGTATTCGAAATTGAGCCACCTGACAAAAACTCCCTTTTGGCTCATGATAATTTCCATGGCTCACCTCACATCGGCGCTGCGACTTTGGAAGCCCAAAACCGTGTCGGAGAAGAGATGGCAGAACTCCTAGTAGACTACTTCAGCGGAAAAATACCATCCTCAGCCATTAACTGATATGCCTTGATACAGGGCGTTATCACCGGATCATTTGATGCTGTGCATTTGTACCAGTGTGTTTTCAATAATTGACAGCTCGGAGGGGATAGACACATTAGAAATTGGAGATTTCAAGGACAATCCAGAGTCCTTCTTCAGCTTCCATACCATGGAATTGAACTCTGAGATTATAGGGGTCAGGGCCCTCAGAGACTCAGCTTCCTTACCTATGGCATTTGAGGGAAGTCGCGGGAATGAACGCGCATCAACGGAGCTATTACCGTACAAGGTGGAGGAGAGGTAGTGGGTGAAGAAGGGACAGATTGGGGTGAATGCGCATAGAAGGTCACGAACCACCCTGTGCAGTGTCCAAGTAGCTGCTTCATCACCCTCGTAAATCCTTGACTTAGTCATCTCCAACCAGTGGCTTGGGAATATTCCGGTACCGAATCCCTTGATTGCTTGTGCTGCAGTGTATATGTCAATTCGAGCCCATGCATCTTCAATCCGGGCCATCACATGATCAAACTCTGATAAAATCCAACGATCTTCTGGAGCCAAATTGCTTGGTGGCCGTTCTAGGTCATCGGGGACATCGAACTGGCTAGCAAACCTCGAGACGTTGAATATCTTGGTTAAGATTCCGTAGTACTTCGCCTCAATCTCCTCTGGGTTGATGTGGAAGTCGTCACCAACCTGTGCCTCACAGGCCTTCCACAGTCGGAAGCATTCGCTCCCTATTTTGTTTGCTCGCAATTGCACCTGCTTTCCATCGGGACCCTTGATCTTCCATGAACCGGTCTTCCCTCCGACACCGCATTCGAGAACCGAGTCTGCATCTATGCCGTTACCCATTGATTTCGACATCTTGCGACCCCATGGGTCCATACCCAAGCCATCAACCCAGATGAATTGGAAGCCGGGTTTGTCGAGCAAGAGTGCGCTTTTGAGTAATGTGTAATACAACCAAGTACGCACAATCTCCTTTCCCTGTGGCCTGATTGATGTTGGGAATGACCTTTCGAAGAGGTCAGGGTCGCTGATGTAACCAGAGACAAACAGGTTGGAGTTAGAGGAGTCCATCCAAGTATCGAACACCTTTTCCTCGCCGGATAAAACGCCGAGCAAGCCCTCCATCTCAATGTAACTACCAAGCGACTCCTTGGACTCGCGATCAAGTACCTCTGAACCATCGGGCGGCTGCTCTCTCCAAGGTTGGACATAGATGCCTTGTGGTGGGACAACTACCTTTGTGCCGTCTTCTGAATACCAGATTGGTACCTCTGTGTGATACCATCTTCGCCGACTAATCGGCCAGTCTATAGAAATCCCTTCCATCCAATCGTGGAGGTATTGTCTGTTGCGTTCGGGAATGAACGCGCTTTGGTCCGAAAGCTCTCGCAGCCTGTCTAGAATGTGTGTTTGCCTAACATACCATTCCTTCAGCAATATAATCTCGATGGGATTCCCCCCCCTCTCACTGACTGGAACTTCCTGCATGCGTTCTTCGGTAGATACGAGGCTACCCGAATCTCGAAGCATGTCGATAGAGGCCTTGCGCGCCTCGGGAATGGGCAATCCCTCTAGAGGACCGGCAATGGATGTCATTTTTCCATCTAGGTCGATGGCTACGTGGGGGCGGAGCGCCAGTTCTCGGAACACCGTTACGTCATTCTGGTCGCCAAAGGAGCAAATCATCAAAACACCGCTACCAAAATCCATCTTTACCGAGGGATGGGTGAGAATCTCGACTGAGTCTTCACGACCGCTCACTGGCAGGGGTAGCATGATGCGCTTGCCAACAAGGTGAGTGTAGCGTTTGTCGTCTGGATGTACGACGACTACGCCGCACGCGCATATCAACTCCGGACGAGTCGTTGTGATGATGACTTCTTCACCGTCAGCAGTGGTCCAAGAGACATCACATAGCAACGTTTTGCGAGATATCCGCTGAACCTCTGCTTCTGCAATAGTAGTGCCTTCCACAGGGTCGTAAAGATTGGGCCTGAGATCCTCCACAATTGCCCCGCGCCTGAATAGATCCACGAATATCGATTGGGACACAGACCGGTAGTCAGCGGAGTCGGTCAGGTACTCGTTGGCGTAGTCGCAGGAAAGCCCCACTCTCTTGGCGGTTTGCCTCATGGCTTGAGTGTAATCTTCGATAATTTCGGCACAACGGTCCAGGAACTCCCCACGGTCATAGCTCCTCATCTTACGACCGGTCTTCTTCTCAAGGGTAAATTCGATGTTGATGCCATTTCTGTCGACCCCCCAGGGGAAGCGCACTTCCTTCCCCAGCAGCCTCTGGCTACGAGCTATCACATCGATCATGCTGTATTGGGCGACTGCCCCAATATGCCAAGTTCCACTTGGGTACGGTGGGGGGGTGTCGATGATGAACAGTTCTCGTTCGCTAGTTGGGTCGAATGAATATCGTTCTTCGTAGCCTGTATCATAGTGCTCCTGCTGAATCGTCTTCTCGAGATCCACTGTCCACCTTTTGTCAGTGATCTTTGGCTCCCCCATATACTCGGCTCCTACGCTGCCAATGCCATTGACCAACATTCTTGACGGTTACCAAAGAAATATCAGAAAATATGCCATACCGCGATATACATCGGCGTGGGGTTGAAGGGATGCCCAGAGGCACATCACGTCTAGCGGGACCATGAAAGACGAAGTACTCGATAATGGGGGGGTTCAGGACACTGGTCCTGATTCTCCGATTGCAAGCGGGCTTGGTCGAATCAGCGAAGTCGGAAAACGCATCAGTGAGTTGGACGGTACCGGTGTAGAAAGGGCGATTGGGCGGGTTCCTAACCTCGTGAGGAGGAGGATGAGGGAAGCTAATGCCACTTCAATCCTAACTATGGCTCCAGTCATTGCAATCATCCTCTCCTTGGGTTTCACAATCCTGATGCTACCCCATTCGGGAGTTAACGACTGTAGGGATGGTTACAACTTCGATTGGTGCAGCGAAGAATCTGCGTTGAATGTTAATGGGGATTTGGAGGTCTACCTACCTACTGACGATAACCCGGAGAGCGTCAAGGCCCTGATAGCCGAAGTTGAGAGAGACTGGACAACCAATGTGATGGTCATCTACGTTGAGTCCGAGGACCTCAACATCACACATCTCACCATTCTTGATCAGATCGACAAGGTCGAGAGGGACCTCAACTGGGCGATGAACGACGGTGGTGTCGAGGACAACGTCATCTACGTCCTCTCAATCTCTACTGTGATCAAGGAAGTCAACTCGAGTGGGGGCAGGGTCATCAAGGCCTTCGTTTCCGGGTTAGCAAATTCCTTCGACATAGATTCTGACGAAATCAATGAGACCATTGATGCTCAAAGCGATATCATTGGCAATTATGCGATTCCTGATGAACAAGACCGCGTAGATCAAATCCTCCAGGAAATGCCCCAGAACGCTCTTGACAAGCTTGTTCGCGATGTCGGTCGCGACAAAGACGGCGACGGGATTAAGGAGGCCGAGCTCGCGTTCCACTGGAACCGGGGCGTAATCATCATCGGTATCTCTGATGACATCAGTGGCAACATGACTATCGGCGACATAGTACATGACACTCAGGACAGGATAGATCGCATCGCAGAAGATGAAGAATGGGAAAACAACAACCTTACTATGACGCTGACTGGGCCCGCACCGCTAACCAATGCAGTCACCGAGGAGTCATTCAAACTGTTCTGGAAAGTTTTCCCCAAAGGTGTTGCCGCAGTCGCACTCGGGCTCTTCATCTTCCACTGTGATCTTCTGCAAACTGGGAGGGTTAGGTTTGTTCAAGGGATCAAGGTCATCATCATTGCTGGATTGCCAACGCTCTGTGCTGTTTGGGTGACTCTTGGAATCATTGGCTTGACTAACTACGAGGTGACCATGACCGTCATCCTCGTTGGTCCCATCATTCTCGCCTTGGGCGTGTCGTATGGGTTGCATATCACCAATCGTTATGCCGAGTCAAAGGGAACTCCTCAGGAGAAAATGTCCACCGCGCTCAATTCAACTGGTAGAGCCGTATTACTGTCTGCAATGACTACAATCATCGGATTCATCTCCCTGACATTTGCACCCATGAAACCAATCCAAACTGTTGGTTGGGCCCTTGCTGGTGGGATCTTTGTCGTGTACATAATGACAATGGTAATGGTGCCCAACTTGACAATCCTCCTTGATTTGAAAAAGCCATCTCATCCGCCTCCGAGGGTATTCGTTGCTGCT
>JASMFB010000091.1 GCA_030751995.1 Candidatus Thalassarchaeaceae archaeon | reverse complement strand
CACGCAACTTTCCAGTGATCTTAGCTGATCTCTTTTCCCGGGTTTCGATGTAGTGAATCTCACGTTTTTCCACCCATGAGGAAAGCAACGGTGCCCACCCCTCCATGACACTGGTCCATCCAGGGATTAGCACAACGGGACGAGATGTGCTGGGTTGATTGGGCTTGAATGAGTATACTCTGAGTTCAATTCCATCCGCAGCGACAATGTGTCGGGCCTCAATTTGACAATCGGGGTTGTCCAGTAGATTGGCAACTTCTGTCGCATTCATCGTTTTCACCTTGTCTTCTAGATTCGACCTTCATTGCGCAGGGCATCCAGATGGCTCATCGTTTGGTCGATTTTCAGAAATTGATTGGCATCTGGTTTGTCGGCATATGCAGCGTGACTCAATTCCTCAATTTCACGAAGGCCATTCTGCCAAGCCGTGAAGACGGCTTCGTGTCGCTTCTGGCGGTGTTCGATGTAGTGTGTGAGTAATTTGGTCGGATTGGCCACCATCGGCCCGTGCCCAGGAAACAGTAAGTTGGGATCAAGGTCACGAAGTCGATGCAATCCCTCGATGTATCTGGTCATGTCCCCCTCGCCACTCGGAACAAGGATTGTGCCAACTTGGACAGCATTGTCGCCCGATATGATGCCGGCCTCCGATACTAGGCACAGTTGACCGGGGCAATGGCCTGGGGTTTCGATGATTGTCCATGTGACATCTTCTAACTGGAATGAATCACCTTCTTTCAATACCGAAGTTGAATCGCTGTAAGGAATTGCTTCGAGTGTCTCCACGGTCGCCCAGATTGGGGCATTGTACATCGCTGAAATGGCGTTCATGTCACCGATATGGTCAGGGTGACGATGGGTGAAAATACTAGCCATAATTTCACTTCCAGATTGCTTAATTTCGTTCACCTTCTCTTCCAGAATCCTGAGACCTTCAGCGCATTTCGCAGCCGGATCAATGATGACCCTTGATCCACCAGGCACACCTAGAACGTAGCAATTCGTGTGGGTGGCAGGAGGTAGAGTGTTAGTCGGAATTGGCACGCATTCGACCCCTGGGGCGAACTCGATTCTTCTGTTGTTTGACGGAGGGTTATTTGCCAGAATCTGAATTGCTTCTTCAAGGTCATTTCCAATGAGATCCCTGAGCAGCATGATGATTGGTGGTGGAATCTTGATTTCATGGCTCAACCATTCCTCAAGCAACTGGGCGGGTGTGGCCCAGCGATAATCATCGAATTCCACACGTTCACCCACTTCTAGAATTGGTTCAACCTCGCACTTAGCTGTGAAGAATTGATTGTGGAAGCGTAGCGGGGCTAGCGGCGGGGTCGTTCGTTCCGAGATAATATCGAACCCTTCGCTTGGAAGTGTGATTCGACCATCATCGACAGCAGAGACAAATGCCGTCTTGTCGGCGAGGATTTCCGCCCGGAGGTTCGTATCGACGTGTGTCAGTTGCGGCGTCAGACCGACCTCCTCAATCATCTCACGGCACAAAGCAAACAAGGGGTCGCGATCGATTCGACTGACGCCACCGCCGGGGAAAGCCCAGTAATCTGGGAAAGCCGGAACGGAAGATACACGATGGCAGACCAGGATCTCATCACCACGTCGCAGCATGACTGATGCTGAAGGACGAGGGGGGCGGGGCTGGGCGCGTGGAACGTCCATCGTACCTGCGAGGGTCCGACGGACTTGAATCCTGTCGCCTCTTCGCAACCCTTGTGGAACCATGGGAAATTGAGCCTCTGACAGAAGAGGAGGCGGCTGCATACGAAGCCAGGAGTGAGCGTATGCGTCGGATTGGAAAGGTTGTGTTGGCCATCTCGATGGCGACGATGATGATTACATGGGTTACGAAATACTTCTTCATGACCCTGCTGTAGGTTTCAAGAATCGTCGACCCTAGCGTCCACGCATGCGCATCAGCCATAGCACAGCCGAGGGCGGGGAATCCCACTCACATGAAATTCCATCCTTTGGTCTCGGAGTCTTTCTGATGTCGGAGCCAGGTGAATGCAAATCTGCATGTCTGGCAGCGTTAGCAGCAGGATACACACACATTGACACCGCGCGTGCGTACGGAAACGAGCACGAGGTTGGTGAGGCGTTGAATGAAGCTGGCGTCAATCGAGAGGATGTTTTCATCACAACGAAACTGCGGAGAATGCACGCAACTGGATTTGAAGAGGTTTTGGAACATTGTCAAAAATCCCTACAATATCTCGATACAGATTACATCGATCTATACCTCGTTCATGCGCCGCCCGAGGACAGTGACCACAGAGCACCCGTATGGAATGGAACACTGTCTGGAACAAGGTTGGGTCAAGGCAATCGGCGTCTCAAATTATGGGGCACACCATCTTGAGGCTATGCGGGAATATGCGACCTACCTCCCTTCAGTGAATCAGATTGAGATTAATCCCTGGTTGCAACGCCATGAACTTCGTGCAGCCACTGAATCGGTTGGTGCGAAGGTCATGGCATACTCACCATTGGCTAGGGGGCACAAATTGAATGAGCCTGATTTGATTGATGTAGCAAATCGTTTGGGGTGTACGCCCGCTCAAGTGGCAATCAAATTTTGTCATGACCTAGGTTGCATCACGATTCCCAAATCTAGTCACGCTAAACGTATCTCTGAGAATTTGGCATCTTTAGACGTCGACCTATCTGGAGAAATGGAGGCTATTGAGGCAATGGAGTGCGGCTACATATCGGGTTGGGATCCAACTTCGGAGCCCTAATCAACTAGCATCTTCAGCAAGGAATTCTGACACAAGATGTGCATTCTGATCACGCATTTCGGCTAATTCGGTCAACCATGCAGATGCCTTCTCGATGGTCATCATCTTCAGTTCCCCACTCAGAATGTCACCGGCGACGTAGGCACTACGAATTTCATCCAATGCTGTATCATCTTCTTCGAAGAAGAATTTGAGATATTGGAATGCCACATCGACATCTGGATTGCCGCCAAGTCGACGATGTTCCTCAACAGTGGATTGACCACCTGAAAACGAACGCTTGAACTTCTTCTCCATGACCTTCAGGTCCTCTGTAAGGAAAATGGTGGTCTCTGGCATCGATGATGACATCTTTCCGCCGGTCATCCCCAAAGCGAAGCGATGGTAAGTGCTACTCGGTTGAAGAAGTCCGGGCCCACCCATGCTCCTCTCCAATGTGAGAAGAGCCATACGAATGGGGTATCGATCCTTTGGAGTCGCAGCAGGAAGGTCGACGATACCATGGTTTGCATCGGCCATGATGTCCCCATAACCGAGTGACTTCAGGGAATCGACGATCTTGGCGAATACGGATTGAGTGGTTGATTTGTCTCCCGCAACGATGTTCTGATTCTCATCCATGACCGAGACGGTGATTCGCAGGCCACCATTCTTTCGATCGTTGACATTGAACCAGTTGGTCTTGCCTGCCAAACCTCTGCACAGTCGGAGATGCGGATCTTGATCAACTCCGACGGGGACAACGATGGGGCGCAGACCACCGTATTCGTCGAGTTGAGGATGAAGGATGTCGCCAGCCTGCACCAACGGAGCTTGAACATGGGCGAGGTTTGTATCACCTTGGAATCCATAGATGGCTTCAAACTCTGACAAATTGGTACGCTTGCCTAGTGTAAATCCCATTCTCTGAACAATTGGGCGCATGCTTTGGAAGTAGATATTCGTGCGAGCAGGGTCTAATCCCATCGCAACATAATTGGCAATGTATTCCTCTAAAGCGACCTTTCGACATTCGGCCAAACTGTATCCTCGAGTTGCATTCGCCTCAAGGTCGGCCACAGCGATGGTGACATCTGCACCTTGCTCCTGGAACCAGCGAACCTGATCTATGACCATCTTGTGTCCTAGGTGCATCTGTCCGCTCGGCATGAGGCCAGTCATGACCCCAAAGGGGTCTCCTCGGGCGTTAGCTTGGAGGATGTTGCCGAGATCACGGTGAGCGAATATGATGTCGCGGCGATGATGCAGAGAGGGGTTTGGAATATCCGACAAGGAAACGGACTCCAAGCCGAACTGCTGGATGATGCGGTCATAGTCTGTAGAGACGTCGCTTGACCAAGGGTCGATGTCCACCATCGGCTACGCCGATATCAATGCGGCTATCAAGGCGTCGGGTGAACTTCGGCCTATGGCCGATGGTTTGACGTGTACTTCGCCCACGCCGGTTCATGGCCCGCATCTGTGTGCTCGGTGGTGGGTTGGTCGGCCGTTTCGTCGCTTGCACATTGCACGAACGCGATCATCATGTGATGGTGATTGATGCAGAACCACTTGATGGCCTGCCGGTTGAAATCAACTGTATTCAATCATTCGTCAACCCCGACACAATCTCTGAAACGGTTTCTGGATTCGATGTAGTTGTCAATTGTCTACCCGGACGGATAGGTCATGCAGTTCGGGAACCTTTATTGTCTATAGAGGGCACTTCTGTGGCTGATTTGGCTTTTACTGCAGAAGATCCGAGAATGTATAATGAAATGGCGAAAGAGGCAGGTTCTCGATTAATCTATGACGTTGGAATAGCGCCAGGATTGTCCAATGCTCTGCTCATGGCCGCGCAAACAGAAAGTGGGCACATAGACAGCGCCAGAATTTGGGTTGGTGGAAATCCACAGGAACCCGATGAAGAATGGTCCTACATGGCTCCTTTCTCACCATCTGATGTGATTGAGGAATACACACGCCCAGCAAGAATTCGACGCGGAGGGGAAATCATCACAGAGCAGGCCCTTTCCGAGAGACATTCAGTCACAGTTCCGGGTTATGGCCAAATGGAGGCGTTCCTGACCGATGGCGTGAGGTCGCTCCTGGATACAATCGACAGTGATGAGTTGGTCGAATATACGGTTCGGTGGCCGGGACACATCCAGCGATATTTGGATGGAAATGAATCTGAAAAGGAATTAATCGATGCTTGGATGTTCGATGCGCATCGTCCCGAATTCACATGGTTGGCAGTAGAAGTGTCACAGGGAAATGAAACGCAGAGATGGGATGTCATCGACGAAGGAAAGAATGGTTGGTCATCCATGGCGCGAACAACTGGATTGGTCACAGTAGAGGTTACCGAGATGCTAGCGGAAGGTTTGATTTCAGAATACGGAGTAATGCCCCCAGAATGTCTTGGTGAGAATCGAGAACTCCTAGACAGGTTGGTGAATGCACTACGTAATGCAGGAGTGGGAATTCATTCCTCTTCTGAAGAATGATGCATCTCACGA
>JASMFB010000090.1 GCA_030751995.1 Candidatus Thalassarchaeaceae archaeon | reverse complement strand
GTCACCACTGACAACGGACGAAGCCGTCATCAGGACAAGGAACAGTGCTACTAGCATGCTCAGGTTCTTTTGGTTGTTCATTTTCATTTCACTTCCTATTTTTTTTTGTAAACCATTTCAGAGAACCCACTGTTCTCTCTTTCCAGGATTGGCCAGGTTTTCTGACGTGTTCTCTGGGAGGATCTGTGGGTTCGAATGCTTGCGCTGGGGCTTATCGCGTATATCTGCCCAGAAATATGGTGCGGTTTCACGCTTCAACGAGTCTTGCCCGTCTTCCATATTTCCTTGCAGTACCCTGTTTATGCCTCCAATTGCAGTCAATTCTTTCACTGTTCGTTCTAGGGAACCCGGTGTTCCCTCTAACCTACCGCTTGTCGTGGCCCTATATCAAGAATATGACCGATTGCCTCAATGTACCCATACTGTAAATGTGACTATTTAGGGGGTCAATTGACGAAGTTGGGCCTGGAATTTGGCAGAACGAAGGAAGAAGAGAACGGGGACCACAAGGGTCGACAATAACAAGGCGACAAGGAGTAGATTGCCCCACAGTTCGATGCCTTGGAAGAAAAGAGTCCAAATTATCCATCCGCCGATCAGCCAGAAGATTGATCCATAACGGCGGGCGAACAAAGACATTCTCGCCATAGCTGTTCGCTCGTCGTAGAGATTGGGGACCTCTTCTGCTGGCAAGTATCCTTCCTCAACCGCACAGTGGGAACAAACGAGGTATCGGGGTCCATTACCCCCGATGAATTGATCCGCAGGATACTGTCCTTTACAGAGACGACAGGTTGCCATTGAACCTTCGAGCGGGAGGCATTTCTTGAACGCTTCGTCGGTCTACTGAGCAAGGAAATCGGCGAAGACCTGCAAACCATTCACTGAACCCGCAGATTCTGGGTGGTACTGTACGCCATATACGGGTAGTTTGGGATGGGCTAAAGCCATGACCACCCGATTGGTGGTCGCATCTGTTGAGGTTACGGTCAGGCGATCGTTGGTCGGAGTGAGTGCAAGGCTGTGATAACGCGTCATCAATTGATGTTGATTGCCGTGGAGAATTCCATCAGGTACACCATGTACAGCTCCGTATTCACTTGGACCCAGTGTCCAACCAGCAGCCAATCCAATCGCTTGATGTCCAAGACAGATGCCCAACACTGGGGGAGTGGTTCCGGCCAATGCTGCATCAGCAAATGCCATTGTGAGATTCGATTGTTCGGGGCGTCCTGGTCCTGGGCCAAGAACGATGTGTGTTGGTTTCAGCGACTGCAGCAGGGTGGTTACATCGCTGACATCCAAGCGACCCGGTACGATGACGACTTGCGCGTTCATAGTTGCAAATGCATGAATGATATTCCAAGAAAATGAGTCAAGATTATCCACAAACAGGACTCGATGCCCATCTGTAGACTCCAATGAAAGTCCCGGGTGCCAAACTATTGGCGGGGGTGAATTGGGCGGCGATGGAGGCACCAGCCCCCCATCACGATTCTCAAGCAAATGCTGAACAGAGGGGGTTATCGGCGGAATAGGATGGATGCTCATGGTTGACGAGCCTTTCGGAGAGTGTGTCGTATCCCCGGCAGGAGAATGTCCCCAAGCGGCCTGACATAGTGCCTGTGCCTTCCACTTCGCTTCTTCGACTTCCCTCCAAGGATCTGAGCCAATCACCAAGCCCCCTCCTGCTTGAACGGTCGCTTGCCACGTACTTCCATCAAAATGTGCCTCAAGGGTTCGAATCAAAATGTTCCATTGGGACTGGCCTGTTCTAGGATCTATATGGCCGATTGAACCAGTCCATGCATAACGCGGTGCCCCTTCCAACTCATCGATTGCAGCAATGGTGGCGCTCTTCGGACAACCCGTGATACTGCCCCCAGGGAATATTGATTGTAGCGCATCAAAGCCATCCATGCCTTCACAGAGTGTGGCTTCAATCTCACTAACCATGTGCTGAACATGAGGGTATGATTCGATTCTCCAACGCTTCCATTGAACGCTACCTGGAATACAAATTCGGCCAAGGTCGTTACGTTCCAAATCCACAAGCATGAGATGCTCAGCAATTTCTTTTCGACTGCCGACTAGTTCACCACGAAGGTTGGCATCATGTTCGGAATCGTCCCCGCGAGGACGTGTGCCTTTGATGGGACGAGTGGAAATGGTCTGCCCGTCTTGTTTGAGCAATAGTTCTGGGCTGCTACTGGCTATTGCAATGTCCAAATCTGGTGAGTACAACCAAGCTGAAAGAGGGGCTGGGTTGTCTTGTTCAAGACGATTGAATACATCCCAGGGTGAGTCGATTTCTGCAGACCATGTGCGGCCATAGTTGAGTTGGTAAAGGACGCCCTCACGAATTGCATCCTGTGTTCGGCGTACTTTCTGAGCGTGCACAGCATCCGTTTCTGTCGACGGTTCTCGCGCGCGAGGGCGGGCGGGCGGATTGCGTAACGCAACGCCTTGATTCAATATTCGTTCAATTTCGGATATCCAATCATCACCCTCAATCGATGAAAGGATCTCGATTGTCGATTCGGTTCGGTCATGGACAATCCAACGATTAGCACGATAGAGAATCATCAGAATTGAGTTCTCATTTGGGGGGTGTTGAAATCTCAGCGGTTCGGTATGTTGTACCATATCGTAGGTAAGCAATCCAGCTAGGCCCCCGGCCTGGAACCCATCACCATGAGTGGGGGGAAGATGGGTAGACAATTGGCGCAAGCCATCAGCGAGGTCAGTACCATAGACAATCTCACGAAATACCCAACCGTCATTCCAATCCTCCACATGAATCTGTATGGGAGCTGGATTGGGTTGAAGATCTATCTCACCACTAAGTGGTGAACCCGTCGCAGAATGAGATTCAAGGGGCTGTTGGCGAACGATGTATCGACGCGTGGCGGGGCCCATCAGTAAGCTGCGCTTGGATAGATCGCTTTGTGGGCCGCCCGAGTGAAGCAGTAACTCGTCTGGAGCGCCATGACTGCTTCCAAATACACCATCTTTTCGAAGAGATTCCAATAGATCGAGAGTGAATCCTTCGCGGTTCTCTACTTGACTTAGTACCTTCATCAATATCACTCCAAAGTTGACCAAGCGGTATCAAGCGCAGTTGTAAAGGCAGCGTTACAGGTTTCGTAGAGTGGTCCCGGACAATCGATTCCGACATTCTGGCCATCAATCTCGTCAATCCAAGCAACTCCTATACCCGTGCCCACGACTATCAATTCACTTGCGCGCCCGAGCAATGTCTCCGTCAATCTAGCATGGCGGAAGGGAATGCCCGAAGCTTCGATTGCAGGCCTCAATATACTGAGTGTTATTGAATCGATACCTCCACCCTCAAGCGAAGGAGCATACGCAACCCCATCTGAATCGAGTAGAATTGGGGTGCATCGATCCCCATCCACGACGGTTCCGTCATGGACCAGTAATGCGATGTCTGCCCCAGCATTCTCTGCAGCAGTACGAGCATCAGTATACGGGGCCCAAGCGGCATGTTTGGTTCCTTGTGCTTTCCTAGTGAAACGTGGTGC
This sequence comes from Candidatus Thalassarchaeaceae archaeon, assembly GCA_030751995.1. Lineage (GTDB taxonomy): Archaea > Thermoplasmatota > Poseidoniia > Poseidoniales > Thalassarchaeaceae > MGIIb-P. The sequence continues at coordinate 2,037 of JASMFB010000090.1, read as the reverse complement.
GGTGTGGGAGATTGCGCACAGTGGTGAGGGGGGATAGTGAGTTTGACGTAGAGTCAGTTCAATTTGGCCCTCACGAGTTAGTTTAACTTGACACAAATTACCGTCACCAGTCGGATTAGAAGATGCGAGGCGTTCGTTGAAATCTTCTGGCCACCCTATTCCCAACCTCTCCGCGTGTGTGCGAAGGCGTTTCAGGTGTTCTTCAAGCCAAGCAACACGACCATCTTCCCAACGCAGGGTGGTGAACACCGATGCTCCGACGGGCGCATTGTCATCCATGAGGCTCGGTTGCCCGAATGTCCTACGGTGCTTCAAAGCACTCCTATCGCTCACAGCAAATCGTCGAGGAATGAGAAGTCCATAGGATCCTCTTTCTTGGCATCATCGAGCAGGTCATCGGCAAGTGATTCCAGATCATCGACTGACGAGGGGGGAGGAGTTGTACGAGATGGTGGGAGGGTGGTCTCTCGAATCGCGGTCGCAGCGGGCACCAAGGTTCCCTCCGAGTCTACCTGTGGCTCTATTGTTGTCGCGTAATTGTCACCACCCCAATCATCAACCTGCAGTTCCCAGTTGGGTGTTGCATGTTCCAGCGGGTCGTAACGGGCCTTTCGCAGACGGCCTAGGATAATCATTGAAAGAAGGACAATCATGAGTGTGAGTACAGTCATCAAGGCCACTTGCATGGGATTGAGTTCATTCCACCATTCACTAGAGCCCTCTTCATCAATTTCGACTCCAGCGTTGGGATTGTTTGGATCCCAGTCTTCAACGGTCACGGGCGATACGCCAAAGCGGGTCACTTCACCGTCCGTTGCGACAACGGAGACATACCATGTGCCATTGACATCAAGTTCAGGATCAAAGTCACTCGCTTTGATGGTCAGATGAGTTCCCCGAACCATTTCGAGTTGATGTTCAGCATATCGAACATCTTCGTAGACCTCTGAACTCAGGTGAACGATGTAGCCACGCACCTGTGCATCTGGAGAATCGGCCCACGTAACAACGATTCCCGTACCGTCCTCATTCCAAGAACCTTGGACGCCAGTAATCTCAGGGAGATGTAGTCCCGGATCAAGCAGGCTATCATCAACTGCAGCTGCTTGACCAACATTGAGGTCGGTAAGCCATGCATTGTCTGATGAGTCAACTGGAACGACGGCGACCCAAATCATCACACCAGGGTCGATTCCCATGTTGTTGGAAAGTGAAGTGAGTTCGACCGAAATCATCTCCGTGGCTTGACGTCCACCTCCGGGGCCGCCGAAGCCATCCTGCCAAGAGAATCCGGCGTTACCATCTCGATCGACGGTCATTGCGGGTTCTCTGGTACCCACATCTGTGAATGGGATGGTGTCTGCGTAAACCTCGTAGTGGTCAAGATCGCTGGCATCACTGGTCGAGAATGTGACTAGAAGACCATTTCCAGAATCACCCGGTCGATCTTCAACATCTGGTTCAGGTAATCTATCCGGTGCAATGATGTCGCCTGAATTATCGATTGGCGTCACGAGCGTCATGTGCTCCCCAAGATTAGTCAGGAATGCATTTCCTTTGATGTCGTGAATTGTTACAGTGACCCATATTGGATTGTTTGGAATGATGTCTGAAGCGGTCGCCTCACTGAGTGAGTTACCTCCATACGATGCCTTTTCGAGCATGATATTCATTGGGCCATTCCATGACTGGCGCTGTTGATGGATAACCAATAGGCCACATTCTGATGGATTCTCTTCACATTCCATCCACTTGATGGCGACATTCTCAACTGGGTGTTCGCTAGCCCATACGACATAGAAAGCGAAGTCATCCACTGCAGAGGGGGACCACTGGACATCAATCGCTGTTCCATCATCCTCAGGGTGGTCCCATGCCTGCAGGTTCTCCACGCGTGGAGGTGGATCTACCCCCACGGTATTCTGAATGCTGGAGGCTTGCACCCACGTGACGTTCCAATGATCGACGTTGCCCCAATTGTCTGAGGCGACCACTGTAATCCAATACGGCATCAAATCAATGAGGTAAGCCCCCCCG
>JASMFB010000008.1 GCA_030751995.1 Candidatus Thalassarchaeaceae archaeon | reverse complement strand
CGAACACGTTCCTTTTACTCTTCAAACGATGAGATTTGGGCACAGAGGGCCAACCAATCTTCGGGTTCGAGCATGTCGGGGCGTTCATCCATCAAAGGATGGGGTTGTAGAGAATTAATCGCTCCTTGCCATCGTTCTCGGTGCCACCCTGGAATTCGAGACAGGCGACGTGGGGCTCTCTTCAGCAAATTGCGTAACTTGCGACGACGGTCGCCAAAGCATTGAGATGTTACCTGTCTGAACATTCGGCGATCGATGTCACTGTCCAATGAAACCAATCGATTAATCGGTTCCAATCGGATTAGGCGAGAGGTTACTCTCGGTTGTGGTGAAAAGCAGGAAGGGGGGACACGACGGCCCATCTCGATGTCATAATCAAGCCACAAAGAGAGTCCGAGTGGGCCACGGTCTAGAGGAGGGATAGACATGGCCATTCGTTCGGCGAACTCATCCTGAACCAAGAGGACTGCGGGGCACGCACGGACTTCACGTTGCATTCTTTCAAGCAACGGACTGGAGATCTGATAGGGGATGTTGGCGACAATCGCATCGATATTTTCCGGCCATTTCACAGTCAACGCATCCCCTGCGAAAATAGTCAATTTCTCTGACTCGATTTCTTCTTTGAAGTGACGTTGCATATGTTCCAACGAGCCTTCATCGATTTCTATCGCACTCACGCGCGCGCCCGCATGAAGGAGATGATGTGTGAGAGAACCTGGGCCACAGCCAATCTCTAGAATGTGCTGATTGGTAATGTCTCCAGCCAGTTCAATAGCAGCATTAAGTACTGAAGTATCAACCAAATAGTGTTGGCCCAATTCGTGAACAACTGGGTGGCGGTCACGCAGTAAATCAACCAAAAAGCGCGCATCGCGCTCCACTGAAATCCCTCACGCACGAATGAGCAAATCGAGAAGGTTTGGTGTCATGTGTGGATCTGCAATTTCCTGACACAATCGATTTGCTAGAAGATCGGCGGCATCGATCTGGCATGCTTCGTCCAAGGAAGCGATGGTTTCCCATCCAGTACGACCGCGAATTTCGACCATTGAAATCGCCTTTGATTTACCAATGCCGGGCAATAGTTGGAAGGCATGCATCTTGAGGGTCAAATTTCCGGCTCGATTGTAAAACGAGAGGCAAACTTCTGGGTTGTCGGATAGAATGCCTTTGACAACCACCTGTAACTCAGATTGTGCAATCACGGAAAGATCGCGATGACGCGTCATGCCGAGTACGTTTACATTCTCAAGTTCGAGGGCAGTACCTGGTGAATGTGTTGTACTGCCAGCAGGTGAGCGAATCCGAAGCAGATAGAGGCCCTTCTCAGATATGCCCTGAATCATCCCGCTGGGTTGGTGGTCCAGAACGCGTGCGTGGACTTCCTCATCCAAGGGTCCAGGTTCGGCAGCGGGGGCTGCTGGGTCTCTGGGTTGCATGGGAATCAGTCCTCCGAAGTCGGTAGTGCCTCAATAATAGAACGGTCAAAGTGGACCGAAATGGGTTGTATCACAGAATTTGCTTGCGAACCGTGTCGACGATGTGTTCAATTTCGCCACCGTCCATGGGTACGCGCTTGCTCGCGAGAATAGAACGAACCTCTTCAACAGACATTGGCATCATCTCTGCTATCTTCGCGCAGATATCTGGATGGGTTTCCAACTTGTCAATTTCCATCAAACTATTGTACAATACTTTGTACACTTTTGAATCGGTTTTGTGGCCGTTGCGCTGATCACTTGCAGCCCACTCGGCGTGCTGGAGGGCTAACTTCTGCTCGTAAGACAAGAATCCTCGGCGGCCTTGGGCGTCAAGCAATGCGTCGCGGACGCTTGCATAGTCTGTGTATTCGCGTTCAGTCATATGTCTCACTCCAGTGGTCGAAGGTGTTCGGGACGGGCAATGACGGTTTTCTGCATATTGCCATCCTTGACAGCTACAACGTAGGCCTTGCCCTGCTGCTCCTGAATGAAGCCAGTGCGGCCTTGGAAGCGGCGATGTGGCATTCCACGTTGCTGACTACCATCAAGAACGATGGCGACGCGGTCACCAATCTCATAGGTGTGCATGATTCGGCGGATGTTCAGTCGGCCTTGTTCGGCCTTGGAACGCTTGAGAATACTTCGTGTGCCCTGACGGGTTCCCTTACTTCTGCGCATACGAGTGCCTCCCTTTCCCCCTTAAGGGGGAATCGGGCGACCTGCCGCCCCTAATTAAGCGCACCGCCGTAAAGCAAACATGAGTCAGTCCGCGTGTATGTCCTTTACATCCAACAAAATGACCTCACAGTCAGTCTCCAGAAGTGCAGCTACGGATGGATTTGTGCGACCTTCGTCGCTGTGAACTAATTCCTTGACGTACGTTCCCGACTCACATCGAACGTCAAATTGAATCTCGTCATCTTCGATGAGAATATTATCAATTGAGACGACTTTTCGCTTTCTGATTTTGTCCGCGCGACGGTGGGCTACACGCTGAGGTGTTTGCTGTTCAAGCACTTTGCCTGAAAGCGATTGAATTCGTGTAGATACTTCCTCATCGGTGAAACCATGATCGCCGTTGAAGCGAATTGTGTATGATTTCTCTGCCTTGGTCTCTTTGATGCGAGAAACTTCAGCTCGGTTCGACAAACGTAGACCGTGAATCTCAATCTGATTTTCGGCTGCTTTGTTGATGCTCTTCGTCAATTTCTCTAGATCAAGCGTTCGACGAAGTGGGGATTTGAGTTCAGCAACGAACGGTCGACCATCTCCCAGACAGCGGACATCGATATCCTCGCGTCCCATCCCATGGAATGCATCAGATGATGCGCCGGATGATTCAACCATTGGTTCACAAACCAAACTTTGGATACTGAATGGATACTGCTGTCCGGTTCCATTGCACGATTCGCAACCCCCGTCCCGGCCCCGACAGGCTCGGCAAGGCCAACGTGTCTGGGGGATGCCGCGCTCAAGTTTTCGATATCGCCCATACAGGAAAAGTGCACGGATATCAGCATTAACTCCTAAGGTCAGTGTGTCAAACAAGAGCATGATTTCAGGGCGCTCTTTGACCCAAGTTATTCCTGGTAATTTCTCAGCGACGGTGGACTGTATCGCATCTGATAGTGTCGCCTTCAGGGGGCGACTGCCAGTCGCTGCGAGTGTTGAACGCAATACCTCCTCAGCGGCGACATGGTCCTTTGAAAAATGGATGCCCAATTGGACTTTGGTAAACTCGACGCCGCCCACTGCCGTCACGATTCGGTTTGCAATCAAATCCAGTTCACGGAACAAATCCTCACAGAACGGGCAGCAGTCAGTTTCCTCATCGACCTTCAGGTCAGAATCTCGCTCAAGTGCCTTCTCGCGAACCCTTTCTCCAACGATTTGCAGGGGATCGCCTGCGATTCTAACTCCAGCAACACGACCTAGACAATGGTTACAGGTCCCAATACGGATGGCATTTTCAATGCCAGAAGGCGCTGGACAACGCGGAATATCGCGACGAGTCGAATGTTCATCATCAAATTCCTCGAATTCCTCATCGAATTCCTCTTCTTCTAACTCAGTTGCAGGGACCATGTCTGCCCATGGATCGTATGACGAAGTGTAGCCTGTATCGGCGTACTTCGTCCAATCATCATCCTCTTCGGAATCCGGGTTCATACCATCCACCATCGCGGAGCGAGAAAGCGGGTCAACCCACGTCTTCGCTGATTCAAACGACCGAGGGGTCAGTTAAGACACTTCGCACGTCAAAGAGAATCTGGATCTGGGGACCCGGTGGCAATTGCATGGAGTCGATCTGTACTCCAAATACCGGAATTACAGCCTGAAGCAAAAGTGAATCTGATGCCGTATCCACCGACATTTTCGGCCTTGGGTTTTTGGTTTCGTAAACGACCGACTTCATCTCTCAATGCCTCTCTTCTTGACTCTACTTCTCGTCGTGGTTTACAATTTGCACACGGGCACCAATATCGTAATTCAACATATGTTACAATGTGTTCAGTATCATCTCTCCAGCGCAGCACCATGTCGATTTCGCGGCGCTCAAGTTGACGTAACTTCTGAACCTCAGTCATCTGCTACACCGCCTCGTATGCCCAGCCTTCGCTCAGCGTCGATTTGTAATTGCCGGATACCTCCGGCGTCCTTTGATTCACGGCGAATCTCCCCCCAGGCAATCATTCCGAGAACGCTGCTGGCAATTATCATCGATGCGATGAAACTCAATGCGATCATCAATGCACAGAATAGGCCGAATAGAGAAAAGAAGCCCATTGGCGAGAATGAGATGATTGCAAAACCAGTCACATCAGAGACGGCAGAACCCACCAAGGCGAGGCCGGATGCGCCACCCATAGCGACCAGAGACGAATGTACGGAACGGCCCTTGTCTCGTTCTTCTCGATAGCGTTCAACGACGTGTATAACGTAATCAATCCCGACACCGAGACTCATCGTCGCTATTGCAACAGTCACCATGTTTAGGCCATATCCTCCGGCAGCAATCATACCATACAACCAAACGACGACGATTAGAATCGGGAATGTGGTGATTAGCGCGAAAGTTAGCGCACGCTCTCCCCAGAAAAAGTTCAGTATGAAGATTGCAAGCCCACACATTCCACCGACTGTGCCACCATAGAATTGGGCCATCACAGCACCGATTGCGAAGCCTGCAAGCAAGCCCCATGAAGCAAGTAATGCAACTTCTTCCTTGCCTCTGCGCAAAGCCGCAGTGGATTGATTGACGCCTGGTCTGAAGCCCCACCACAGTGTGATGAGACAAAGATATACTCCTAGAATAAGCGACCCCTGAAGTTCATTCTGCATGCTAGATGCGGCAACATATCGAGTGACTGGAGAACCTGTTGGGATGGCCCACGTTACGGGATATTCTTCAGAAGACGAAGTGAGGCTGCTACGAGTATCCATGGTGGTAGCGGATAGATTTGCGAACGGTGCCATGTCGCGTTCTAGTTCATCGAGAGCCAATGCAGTAATCGTGAATTGCTCGGGCCTGATGAGGCCCCATCTCATGGTCATGCGAACATATTGAGGATTGGATCCATCTGTACAGAGATGTGTTGCGTTCGGATTTAGTTCGCACTCAGGTGAGACATACAGCAGGGGGATGCTCGGTGGAATCTGAGGGATGATTCCAGCAGCCGGAATACCATATGTGGTCAAATACCCATAGAGAAATTGTAGGCACCCGCGAGATTGGGTGTCTGGCACGCCATTGATTGTCCCACAATCGACACCGTTTCCCGGTAACGATTCGTTCCACCCCGCCTTTACGAAGGGCTCAGGATTAACTGCCAGACTAACCTTCGTCCAGTTCACCAATTCGTCGATGGCATGCATCTCAATCTCACCTGTCGGAAGTGTGGTGAAACGTCGCGGATCTTCAGGGCCGGCGGTATTCATATTGTAGCGTAGTTCACTGATGGCGTCGAATACCTTAGGATCTAGGATATCGCCTTCGATTAGGATTACACCGGGTTCACCCTCGGAACTGAATCGTTCATTGATGAGAAGGACGGATTGAGCAATATCAGATTCTTCATCAAGGAAGTCATCTATATTGAAATCGCCTTCTAGAGACAACATCATCGGAGTGGCGATAGCTGTGAGAATGAGTGTGATGATGATTACACCGGGAGCAGCCCAAGCAGAACCCCCCGATATTCGAGACAACCAATGCTTTGGGACCATGTAAAGACGGTTTCCAGTGTCTTCCTCGAGGCGTCCGCGGCCCTGCATCCACTGATCAATATCGTAACGAATCAGTGGGGCCCACAGGCCAGTCAGCACAAACGCGGAGGCAACACCCAACGCAGCTTCAAGGCCGAAGGAACGTAATGCAGGAATGCTGGAGGTGAGATTGGCGGAGAAGGCTGCGATAGTCGTCAATGAAGTGAGCATGATGGCTCGTCCAACACGGGAAAGACTAGTATGAACGGCTTCATCCGTAGTCTTGCCTTTATTTCGCTCTTCCTTGTATCTATGAAGAGCGTGTAAACTATCATCAATGCCAAGTGCCAGAATCAGAATAGGCAATAGATTACTGAACTGACTTCTACTGATGATTTTGATGTCGAATGTACTACCAGCAATCATCCCCCACCCGATTAGGCCTTGCATCCAAAGCAGACTGAAACCTAGTGTAGTCACCACAATGGCAACATCAGAAACCCGGCGAAGGCTAACCCAGAGCAAAATCATGATGCATGCGAACATCGTAGCAAGAAGTGTGACAGATTGTTGCAATTCACGATTGACTTCGACGTTGATTCCGTGCGGTGGAGCCAGCATAGTCACAGATATTTGATCATTCACTCGAATGTTCTGTTCAAGACTGAGTAGAGCCCAATCAGCAGAACAAGGGCCATCTCCCGATTCTTGACTTTGCAAACACTCTTCTTGGGTTAGATTGGGTGGAGTTGTATACAATTTCAATCCGTGCCAAGTCATCGAATCGGGTTCAGAGCGAGCATCGTTCCAAACAAATGTATAACCTGTATTGGTCATATCTACCTTATCTAATTGAATCAATATCCAGGTTGCTGAAGCCGACCATCGGCCCGGCATCCAAACGGCATTCTGGAAGGTTCCATCCTCTCCAACCTGACCTCCCACTGGTCCAATTACTGGGCTATCGGAATCGGGAAGAAAGGCACGGTCTGTCGTCGTCCAACGCATGAACAAACTGGGTTTGGCGAGAATCATTCTATTGGCGGCAAGGTCAACGTGGGCTTGTGTCACATTCTCATCATCGAATCTCAGACACTCCAACACACCACAGTCGGACCAGTTAGTCAATGGTGGAATTACGTTGCCAAATGGATCGAATCCTGCACGAGTTAACAATGAACGATTGGCCATGAATGATTCAAATTGCTCATACAAGGAAAGGGTGCCATTGGAACTCTCCCCTGTCACTTCACTGACGATGGGTCGATAGTATGCCGATAATGGATCGTTTCGTACAATCATAATCTTCTGTTCAAGTTCTTGCAAAAAAGTCAGATTGAATACACCGCCTTCGGGAATACCTTCACCCGACAATCCCTCCCCATCTCCTTGGAATGGTGTAATCTCTTGGGGGGTTGGTAATGCCAATCTGTCAGGAAGTCCGTCAGCACCTGTATGTGGTGCTTGATTGCCGTTCTCGACAAACGAGGGGTCACGAATAGAAATCACAAACCCGAGAGTAATCTCCTTGGAAGAGAATTCCTCATCAATTACTCTCTCAGCGTCCATCTCAGGGCTGTCCATATCATAAGAATCGACATCGATGGGAGTCAGAGTTTGCTGCAAACCGGGGACCATAATGAGTGAAAATAGAATGATGCCAACATGGAATTTCAAACGATTGCGAATGGCAAAACTCGCAACGCCAGAGAAGTCCCTCATGTAACCCGCCGGCCATAGGCCGGAGAGTTCGATATATTGGCGTAACTATCACATGCCCGCGTCTCGAAGAGCCTCTAGAGCATCACGTTGAGAGGGGGTCAGAGACTCAGGTTCATCTAGCGTGAATTCGATGTCTAGATCGGCTCCTGCGTAACCCATTTTTGGCAATCGTTTTCGATCGCCGATTCGCGTCGCTGCGGCGACTTTTACAGAGACTGTTTTTCCGGCTGGTGTTGCCACTCTTACCTCGCCGCCAAGCATCAGAGTAGAGTATGAAACAGCGACCTCTTGGATGAGATATTCACCCTCCCATCGGCGGCCCTCTTCAGCATCAATCCTCAGTGTGACCGTCAAATCCCCTGGCTCGCCAGTGGGGTGTTCATTGCCCATCTTAGGCAACTTCAGTTGTTGTCCATGTTTGGCACCTTTGGGAACATTGAGAGTCAGGCGTGTTTTCTTTCGGCGAACCCCGATATTTGTACAATGAACACACCCCCTAGCTTTGCACTCAGAGCACCGCACCAATCTATTGTGTGTGAACTGAACTTTTCCACCCTCTAAAGCTCGTTCGATTTCGATGTCCAGAGGGGCTGAGATATCGGCGCCTTTTGCAGCCTGAGGGGGTGCTGTTCGAGGTTGTCCAGCAAAGGGTGATGATTGGGGGCGTGCTGCGCCACCCATGAATTGTCGAAGGAGATCATCAATACCCACTCCTCCAGTGCCACCGGGCATTCCGCCCATGCCACCAAAGACCTGTTTCATCTGTTGCTCCTCGTCATGTTGTCGCCGTTTTTCGGGTGTCTCTACTTTCTCCCATGCGCTCTGCACGGCCTTGAATCTCTCTTCGGCAGCAGAATCGTCAGGATTGCGATCTGGATGATACTGACGAGCCAACTTTCGGAAGGCTCGTTTAATCTCTGCATGAGGGGAATCTTTGGAGACCCCAAGTGTGCGATAGGGGTCCGACATCGACTGTCCATCGAAGGGACTGATTTCAAGTTGAGGCAAGAACCATGATGGAGGGTCGCCTTCATCCACCCCTTCATGGCGGACGGTACTACGGGCTTGGTTCGCTATACTGATTGTTGGCTCATAGACGTCGATGGGCGTCCACACCAAGGTGATTTCATCCTTCGACCAGATGGAGATTGGCTGCGAAGCATGGGTGATGAGGATGTAGAATTCCAGATTGATGGTGGGGGTCGATTGCTGACTAGGGCATTCCAAAATTGGCACACGCATCTGGCAATGGTCCTCAACCGCTCGATGGGTGAGGGTTTGCCGTTGATGCGCTGGTTGGAAGAGAGTATTTTCCCTACAGAAAAAGGATTGACTCCTGAATTTGTCGAAATTGGCACCAAAGCCGCAGCGGCCGAGTTGATTGCCACTGGAACCTCATTTGCTTGCGATATGTACTATCATCCCGAGGTGGTCGGTGAGGTCCTTGCAGAAAGTGGTCTTCGCGGACTCGTTTGTGGGCCGATTACGGATGGATTAACGCCCAATTTTGAGGCTGGCTCCGGGGACGCCCTAAGACACATCGAAGGATTGGTTCGAAACGGTTCCTCAGCACCAGAAAGAGTGGACTTTGGAATAGCAACCCATTCGGTGTACTCCTGTACCGAAGAATTACTGAAGAAGGCCTCAGAAGTGGCCAGTGCAACTGGATGTGCGCTCAGTATCCACACGTCCGAAACCCGTCAGGAGGTTGCGGATTGTCATGCGGCACATGGCATGTATCCCATCGAATATCTCGACAGTATTGGCTACTTCCAGGAAGGGACAATATGTGCCCACTGTGGCTGGGTCACCAAACGTGAGATGCGAATTCTTGCGAAGCATCAAGTTCACGCTGTTCATTGTCCTGTGAGCAATCAGAAATTGGCCACCGGGGGGACCATGTCCTACCCGGCAATGATGGAAGCCGGTGTCGATGTTCGATTGGGAACAGATGGCGCGGCCAGCAACAATGCTCTCGATATGCGAGCTGAGATGAAAGCCGCCAGTCTGATTCAACGTCACGACCATTGGGATGCAACCTTGTTGGATCCTGTTCAAACCTACGAATTGGGCGTTCGAGGCTCAAGGGATTGGGTGGCTTGGGACCTCAACGATATCCGTATGCGTCCGATTGGACGTGATGGGCGAAGATTGTTGGCGAATCTAATCTACAGTAGTGGGAATTGCCTAGATCTATGGGTCGGTGGGCAGCCGTTGCGCCGTGATGGGCAGACGTTGACAATTGACGAAAGTGCAGTTTTCGATGAACTCGAGGCTGCTGTTCAAACGTACTACCAACACGTGTAGGTGATTCAATGAAGGGTACAGCAATGGGTTTGGTTGCCCTTCTTCTTCTCACCGGATTGTCGGGGTGCTTCGGTGAAGAAACAGAGGAGGTTCCTCCTTTGGAGGAGATTCGCCTAAATCACCTGCGAATGAAAGGATCTCACAATTCATATCACGTCAAAACTCCGGGCGTTTCCACGCTAGATCCAGAGAACAACTACACCCACGCAGATCTCGACGTACAGGCGGATCGATTAGGTGTTAGACAGTTTGAGTTGGATGTTCATTACATCCCAGGATTGGGATTACGCGTTTACCATACGCCATTGGATCCTTCGACCAATTGTGAAGGGTTCGCGGGTTGCATGGGGGTGTTGCTCAATTGGTCCACTGAAAATCCACAACACGCCCCGCTGTGGCTTTTCATCGAACCGAAGAATTTGCCAACTGTTGTACAAGAGTTAGACATCTTGGAGATGATTCAGACTGAGATAGCAGCGACGTGGCCTGAAGACAGAACAATCACGCCGACGGATGTACAAGGAGATGCGCCGGATCTTCGCACAGCAATCACCAGCAACGGATGGCCGACGTTAGAAGAAAGTCGAGGGAAAGCCCTATTCGTTCTCTTAGACAAAACCGAAATTCGTGACCTCTATGTTGAACGCAATCCTACGTTGGAGAATCAAACCATGTTCGCCATCGTAGATGAGAGTCATTCTCTGGCAAGTGTCATCTCATTCGTCAACCCGGAGACTCATGGTGACAGACTACTCGATGCTTCTGCAATGGGTTTCATGGTACGCACGCGACCGGATGAAGCTACCATCGAAGCCCGAGAGGTGAACTATTCTAGATTGGAACTCGCATTGGAGACTGGAGCGAATTTCATCACCACAGATTTCCCTGGCAACGATATGGAAGCCAACTTCGCAATCTGGCTATCAGAAGGTCCCGTGATGTGCAATCCTCAAACTGCCCCGGAACACTGCACAACGCGCGACATCGAACCGTGGGGAAACTATACGCCAATCTCAATTGGTTAAGGGATGCCTTCATGGACGAGTTATGCTCACGCCGAAGCGAGTGAGATGTCTGATGATGTGTCGGCTGACGATGACGCGTTGGATGGGTGGGGCGGAATGCTCGATGCCATTAATCCGGTCAAGGTCAAATTGAATGTGCTACTACTCGCTATTCCCATCACCCTCTATGCTGCGTACGTAGAGCATAATCCAGAGATGACGTTCATTGCTTCTATGGTTGCCATCATGCCTCTCGCTTTCCTAATGGGCAGGGCCACAGAGCAGATTGCACTGCGAACCACAGAATCGATTGGGGGGTTACTCAATGCAACATTCGGCAACGCCGCTGAGATGATTATTGCAGGAATGGCGATCTTCGCCGCCGCTGAGGCCTACAAGAATAACGATACTGCGGCAGGAGATGATATGGTACAGGTCGTTCAAGCCTCATTGATTGGTTCGATTCTTGGTAACCTGTTGCTCGTACTCGGGTTGGCATTCGTATGGGGTGGAATCCACCACAAAGTTCAGTCATTCTCAACCGCTGCTGTGGGTGCAAATGGTTCCCTTCTTCTCCTCGCTGTGATTACACTCACATTGCCTACTGCCTACGGGTTCTTGCCCGAGGATGAGCAAACGGTTGATGGTGTGATGAATCTTTCACACGCAGCTGCTATCATTCTGATTGCACTATATGGATTGTTTCTTCTATTCCAACTCAGAACGCATCAAGAATTGTTTGCGACCGATGGCACCCATGAGAACGAAGCGGCCCAGATGTCACAGAAGGAAGCAATCATTCTCCTTCTTGGAGCCACAATCATTCTCGGATGGATGGCAGAAATTCTCGTTCACTCTATTGCAGAAGGTGCTGAATCACTCAATCTAAGTCCACTATTCATTGGTGTCATCTTGCTACCATTCTTTGGCAACGCCGCTGAACACTTTACGGCCGTGACGGTTGCAAAGAGAGACAAAATGGACTTGTCATTTTCTATTGCGGTTGGATCGTCAACACAAATTGCAGTCTTCGTTGCTCCACTAATGGTTCTCCTAGCATGGTTGGTCGGTGTTGACCTGTCCTTTGAATTCGGTCTCTTCGAAACGATTGCAGTGTTCTTAGCCGTGTTGATTGCCAATGCAATCGCATCCGATGGTAAGAGCAACTGGCTTGAGGGTGCGATGTTGCTTGGGACCTATGCAATAATGGCAGCAGCATTCTTCCTACACGCGTGATGATTTCTATGAAGCGAGCAATCCTACTCATCGTTAGTGGCCTGTGCGCCTTACTCATGATTGGAGGAATGATTGGTTACACGTTTGAGGATTCAATCGATAACGTACCCGTTCCCATGACAGGAACGGCTGTTGGATTCGCAGATGAACCATTGACAGAGAGTGCCATCCCATCAGCATTAATCAGTCCAGAATTGACCATTACCTGGAAATCTGATGTCTGGGTCGGTTTGGTCACAGCGGAAGAATACAACCGATGCGCACCGAGTGATGGAATTTCAACGTCATGTGGGCCTACCTCAACCAACTTCGCTGCTGGCGGGCCGGATACAAAAGACGCGAAGACATTCACCTACGACATTGGTGGCGATGTCTACTATCCCGTTGACGGGCAGTCCTTCGGCGGGACCGAATCCAGCGTCGATGTTGATTACAGCGTCAAAGTGACCTTGGCGTGGCCCGTCATCATCTTCCTCGGTGCGTTGGGGACTGGACTGCAGGTTCTCTCCTATCGAATGCGTTAGAGTCTGTGGTGAGAAAATGGCCGGGGTTCGGATTGCAGTCACGGGGACCCCAGGGGCTGGAAAAACCACCTTCTGTTCTGCTTTGAATCGACAGACGATCACTGTCGAAGAGATTGCTGCAACCCACGAGTGTCTTGGTGAAGTTGAGGGCGATGGGGCCGCCCCGATAGATGTGGAGAAATTGGTTACCACGGTCGTCTGGCCTGAAGAGAATCCACTTCTCATCGATGGTCATCTTTCACATCTACTTCCTGTCGACGCGATAATTCTCATTCGATGTCACCCCTCAGTCCTGAGGCAACGATTGTCTCAGAGAGATTATTCCGAATTAAAAATTGAAGAAAATGTCGAGTGTGAATTGATTGGGACCATCGCAGCAGAATGCCTTGAATTGCCCTGTCTTGAATTGGATTCGGAGATTGGAATTGAAGCAATGATTACGAATGCAGAGCGTTGGATAACAGATGGGTTCAAACCCAGACGGCCGAACGAAGGGATTGACTGGATTGGACAAATCCACGGAGATGATTGAGTGGCATTCGAGAAGGCGAGAGGTGCGCACACAAGGATGTTGAAACCAATTGTCGATCGAATGTCCAATGTCGATCCTTCTACTCTGACTTGGATTAGTGTCCTGTTCGCTGGTGGTTGCTGCTATCTAATCGCAACCGCCGGTAGAGATGCAGATGGTGGTTGGAGATTGATTGGGGCGTTTGCAATGCTACTTGTTGCAGGGGAGCTTGATGCCTTGGATGGTGCGGTTGCAAGAGCCTATGATAAGGTCTCAAAATATGGGGATTGGTTAGACCATACCATCGACCGAATCGTGGATTTGGCTCTTCTCATCGCAATTGGAGTCAACACCGCATGGATTTCTGTGCACTGGCTGGGGTGGGCGGCAGCAACCATGACTTTGCTTGGTTCTTACATGGGTACACAGGCTCAATCTGTGGGTCTTGGCCGCAATTATGGCGGCTTCAGTCGGGCGGATCGACTTGTCACCACCTTTGTCGGCCTATTTGTGGCTGCAATCATGGCTTTCCAGGGAACCGTAGACGTTGAAATTCCAGAAGTAATCGCAGATCTCATAGGATTCGATGGAATCAATGCACTGAGTGCTGTTTTGTTCATATCATTGGCTGGAGGAATCTGGACTTTTCTGACACGTGCTGCTTCATCTCGCAAACAACTTCTAGATGGTGAATAAAGAGTACTAATCCAACCCGCCTATAGGCGGGTTTGAAGCCGTCAGACTCAAATGGACCACAAGGGCAGGGCCGAGGAGAGGCGAGGCCATGCGTAAGACGAATTCTCGTGTTCCGATGTTATTGATTGCCCTGATGCTAGGATCTCTGATGACTTGGGTTCCGCCGGTTGCTGCAGCAGGGGAAACCAGTGAAGATGCGGAACTACAAGCCCAGAGCATTACTGCCATGTTCGATAGTACAACTGAATCGACAACTGTGTTCTGGAGTAATATCGAGACGAGCGATTACCCGCTAATGCTGCAGATGCAGCAATCTCGATATCTGGTCTACCGCCACAATGCGCCACTGAACGAATCTGTTGTCGGAAATCTGCAACCTTGGGCCAATGTTTCAATGTGTCCAGGGGCGGTTGGATCTTGTTCGGAAGGAACTTTCCAAGAGACATACCCACTCCCTGCTGGAACCAACGGAACTTACTACTACGCCATTGTCACATATTTTGAAAACAACGATGATAACAACAGTGGGAACGATTACACCTACATCATCAACCAAGTGCCATTTACACCCACACATGTTGGAAATTTCATTCATCATGAAGCCAACCTATCTGACGGCGTGATTGAACTAACCAACGAAATTACAGCACCGTTTTTCGTTCAAGCGAACTATGTTGAATCTCTAATGGTGACTGATATCAGTTGGGTGAATTTGAATACCATCGTTCCAGACAGTCTTCCTGAAGTTGGGGAATCAGCATACGAGATTACGGTGTATCGACATTTGCAGGCGGCCAATAGAGAAACCTGGATGGGGATTTTCAAGGAACAAATTGCGCAACTGGATGCAGGAGATACCTCCTATCGATACACAGTACCTTCAGAAACTGACGTCGATGCTTACTACACTGTGACCTACTTCTACATGGGCTATGAAGACGTTCGATTCCTAGGGACAAATACACTGGAAAATTCCATTCATGAAGACAATGTAGCCCCCGGCGCAATCCAAGATGTGGCCGCTTCCTTCGCTGCTGAACCCAATGGAGGCACCGGAAATACGACCATCACATGGACTGATATTGAATCTGAGAGTGGCGAGGTTTACCACATCTGGCGCTCGGGGATGCCCATCAACGATACTACATCTGACGGTGTCGAGATGATTGGGACAGCCTCTGACGAAGATGGGGTGTATATGCACGAAGTCGAACGCGGTATGCTGGGCCTTGCATACTATGCAGTGACAGCTTCGGATGGAAATGGAAATCACAATCACATCGTCACTGAAAGTGCCGCATTGCAATTTGAAGATGCTGTGGAAGAAGATACATTCACACCGTGGATTGCTGAACCAACCAACGTCTTTGCTGAATATCTAGGTGGTGGACAGACCGTCGTGACTTGGACTGATCAACTCGGTGTCGAAGGGGAGCAATACCATGTCTGGCGATCACAGGTTCGTTTGACATCTCTAACTAACCTTGAACAGAATGCTAATCTGGTGGCCACTGTTCCTGATTCAGTGGAAACGGTGACAATTGAAATTGGTGATGGTCTCGATGAACCGACTTACTATTGTGTATCCAGTTTGGCTCGTTACAGTCTTTCATCTCAGCCTTACGAAGATCTGCGCTTCATGCAGAATTGCTGGGGGCCCATCGATGAAGATACGTTAAATCCGGATCTTCCCTTCTTACAAGATGCGTACATGACGGATCAAGCTGGTGACAAAATCACTCTGCTACGTTGGGTCAACTCGATGTCGGAATCAGGTGAAACATATCAGATTTGGATGTGTGAAACAGATCCATTCCAGGGCAATGAGTCGCTGATGAATGGAGATGTAATGTTGGATGAGGGTTGGGTTGCAATCCTTGATCCGATTGTAGCTGTTAGCAACAATGTACCCGATTTCACCAGAGCCATTATCCTTGAAGCCAATCTCGACAAACAGACTTGGTACGCCGTCACGATGACAGACCAATACGGTAATGCAAACACTCAATTCTCGATGTCGATGAATGCACGCACGGTGATAGAGGACACCACTCCGCCCGTAGTCACTCTTGAAATCACAAATGAGGAAGGGGAGGTTGTCGATGCACTCCGTGCAGGTGAGTATCAATTGCGCATCTATTCAAACGAGCCATTGAGCGAGTATCCAATTCTCGATCTCACTACCTCGGACTTCGCTGTAGATGAATTCGGAACCATTCTCAGTGGGGAATTTTTCACAGAACGCGGCTCCACCGTACGAGCACAGCCTCTGCAAGGCAGCGTTGAAAATGCATATCGGTATTCCTTTGAGATTACCAGCCAGATGGATACTGCTGATGTGCACGCAATAATTACCATCCGTGACGCATCACAAAATCTGGCAATTGTCGATGTATTGGGCTGGCCAATTGATGCTCAGTTGCCAACCGTTGAAGTGTATGCACCCAGCCAGAACAGTCTCTATCTATACGGCGAATCAATCCATGTCTATGGTGCGGTCTCCGATGATGTCGGAGTGACTGCTGTTGAAGTCAAATTCCGTTACTATGAGAACAACTTGATGCGTGAAACCGAATGGACGGCGATGACTGATTTAACGACCCATTCAACCGATGAGAATACGATTGTATTCGAATGGTGGGAACCCGCGGCGACTTTCCATGATCTTGGAAAGAATCAGCGTGTGTTCATTCGCGTCACTGATTCATCGGGAAATGAGCGTGAATGGAATACACAATTCACAGTCGACAATTGTGTTCGTACAATCCTTGACTACCAGAGCGCATGTATCGGCCAGGAAGTCTTTGAACCGGATGCAGAAGAAGAACCGGTTGAGGAAAGCTACTACGAGGGAATCTATCTGATGGTGTATGCTCTTGGTGGAATCAATGTTGTTCTGTTGATTCTCACGATGTTGAGCGTTCTGAGGTCACCAGGAGATGGCAAGAAGAAGGGTGGCGAAGACGACGATGAAGATGACTGGATGCGAGAATTCATGGGAGGAGGTGGCGATGAAGAAGCCGGAGGTGCCGCCGATATCAGAGGTGATTTGGATTCCGCCCCCGTTAGAGATCTTTCCAAGACGGAAGTTTTGGCTGAAGAGGAGGATCCGTTTGCTAAGTCGGAAGGACGCGATCGAAAGCGCCGTGAAAAGAAGGAAGTCGTTGACGACGACTTTGACGACGAGGATGACGACGAGGATGACTTCGACGACGAGGATGACGAGTGGGATGATGATAGTGGTCCCAAGAAGAAGGTTGTCAAGCGCAAGTCAGCCAAGCGTAAGAGTATCAAGCGCAAGAAGTAGGGCCAGGTGGTCTACTGTTCGGAATGGGAGACCCTGCGACGGTTATTGACCAATATCGACGCTATGTCCAAGATGGACGTCTAGAAATCAGCGAGGTTATGGCCTCAGAACTCAGTGATTTGTTATTGTCCAAAAAAGGGAGAACACTCGAAGAACAAGGTCATCTCGTCACGGCATTACGTGACCTCGCCAAAATCCAAGAGATTCGAACCAAATGGAAAGAGAGTAGGGCCGCTGCATCGATGCTTGTCAAAGCACGAAAGCGGTATGTCAAACTTCTCAACTCCAATGGGATGCGGACCGAGGCGAAGGCTTCAGCCAAAGAAGAAGCGGATGATGAGGTGCAGCGCGGGCGCGTGCGCGCGCACGAGGGTGCACTCAGGGCGGCTCTAGGTCATTGGAAGCGTGCGCGGAAAGTTCAACCTCAACTCATCGAAGCCTATTGGCGCCCATTGGAGGCCCATGAAAACATCAAGTCGAGTCTCAAAGGAGCGGGTAAGGCCGGCCTTGCGTTGGCCAAGATATTGACGTCTGTAGGTCCAGTCAATCGTATCGGTGAATCGTTCCAATTACAACCCGAGAATACTGAGGCACAGCCACTGGAAGAATTGCTCCCCAATCTATCTAGATGGTTGAAACCAGAGTTGGCCCTTCCTGCAAAGGCGTCGGTAGCGCTCGATGCATCCAAACGTGAATTGAATCGGCAAATTGCTTCAATTGAGGCAGGAGAACAGGCTGCGAATGCCAAACTTCAGGCAGCAATCGATACACTCCAGCCTTCGATCGATTATCACGAGTATTCCCGTGGTGGAACATCGTAACTATTCTTTTCCAAGATAGTTCAACCATTGTCGGCAGGAGGGACACCATGTCCAGCGATTGCCGTTGTTGATGGTTTCATGCGCAGGCCCCCCACAAGTGGTGCAGGGTGCGTGAACAGAAGTTTGCGTGACACCCGCAGCCGTTTCAACTTCAGTTCCTTCTGAACGACGCATGAACAGAACGCCGAGAACCAATACTCCAAGCAAACCAATGATGATGGCTGACCATGCAACTGGGGAGAGGCCACCACTTGCAGAGGATTCGCCTTCAGTTTCCTTGCAGACACCCTCGTGTGATATCTCGATATTTTCGCATCCAGCCTTGCAATTATTGCTGTAGGTGGTTCCATCAGTACCACAAACTGGTGCGTACTCTTCTGTACAAACGCAGTCCTCTTCCTGTTCATCTGGTGGATCGATGGGCGGCTCCCCTGTTTGAATTTCATAGGTGAAGTTTGCCCAAGATTCCAATTGTTGTCCGTCTTCTGATGTACTGATGAGTCGGAGAGTCAAGCGATCATGAGTAGCTCCACGTGGGTACTCAAACATGTTGTGGACAGTATCGCCATCAGGGGAATTATCAGACCACCAAGGGATGGCACCGGGGGGCTCGATATTCAACATTAGATGTTCTATTCCTTCTGTTGAATTCCAACTCAGGCCATAGATTGAAACCGATTCTGTGCTTTCAATTGTTGATTTCCAATCAACAGAGATGGTCCACGTGGTTTCGCTTCCGTCTGCATGGAGATTCAGTTGCGCTGGTAAATCGAAATCTAGGTCCTCATCGCACCGAGTGGAGTCTTCGGGATGTTTATCGATTGGAAGGCCTGTGTCCGAAGCTGTAGGGCAACCATCGCCATCCAAATCGGACCAAGCCAATGGATCTGTGAAGAATGCGTCACCTTCCTCAATTCTAAGGCCAATCATGTCTTCATACCAAGTGTAGATATCACCCCAACCATCGCCATCCGTATCTTGATGTTGCAATCGATTGGTAGGGAATGCATCACCCACCTGATTCGTGCGTAAACCATCGGCCCCAAGTGAGTAGGAGTAATTGTCACCAATTCCATCTCCATCTTGATCTCGGAATTGGTTTTCATCCTCAGGGAATGCATCTCCACTTTCGTTGACTCTCAAATTAGTGAGTGAGTCTGTTTCATAGTGGTATTCATCGCCAAAAGAATCTCCATCGGTGTCACACCACTGGTGGGGGTCTGCAGGGTAAGCGTCACCATAACCAGCACTAAGAACGCAAACAGGCCAATCTGCATCTGCATCCGACCATTGATCACCATCCGAATCAGGGCAACCGCCTCGGTCGATTGATGATGTTCCCCACACTGTGGGGCAACCATCGCCTCCTGCCCCAGGTGCGTTGTTATCACCATAGCCATCGTCATCGGTATCAATCCACTGCAGTGGATTCTGAGGGAAGGCATCATTGTCATCTATGACACCGTCACCATCTGAATCAGGGATGAGGCTCCACCATGAACCGGTATGGTTGGCGACAATCAGGCCCCCATAATGGTCCATGACAAATCCACGAGGAATCCCTGGGACATCCCAGGTAGCCAATTTTGTCATGTTCAAACCGTCATAAAATTCCAATTGGCCACTCGCGCTATTTGACGCATCACCGCTGGCAACAACAAGGAAGGATCCATCGGTGAATACTGCACCGAAGCCTTCGTCAGTGAATTGGAATGATAGCATCTGTTGACTATTGTCTGCATCCCAAACGATGGCTTGACCATCCCAACCAACAGACATCAGTGCGTGAATTTCGTGATGCCAAGTGATGACACCGGTGTAATTCGAATGATTATACTGAATTCCATGATCTGACCATAATGCTGCATCTTGATTCTCGGTCAACCAAAGGCGAACAGAGCCATCCTGCGCAGAACTTGCTAGCCAGACGCCGTCCCGGCTGAATTCCATCGTCCAATGTTCAGTGGAATAATCCCATCCTGCAACCTCACTCATCTGATCAATATCGAGGATTGAAACCTTCCCGGCCACTCCAGTCGATGAGTAATTCTGTGTCCATGATATTGCCAAAAATGGTTCACTAGGATGCAGGTCAATTCGACCAAAGGATTCCATTGAGGGATGGTTTTGAGGGATGTTCCAAGTCCACATCTCCTTGCCGTCTTGGCCACAAGCGACAATCGCGCCGTCCGAGAAACCAACGATTAGAAGTTGTTCACGTAATACGATACTCTTCGCGAAAGGATAGTCAACTATGGGTTGATCGAAATCAGGGTGGAAACATTGCTGAGTGATGCTGCCTGTACGATAATCGCGTACTGTGGCCACGCCATTCGATTCGGCAAAGGCAACGAATGGATCAGCCGTATGCAAATCAATCTCTCGAAGATAATCGGGACTGAATCGGCGATGAATCTCCAGATGTAGATTTGCTCCAATGGTATGAATCTCAATAGCACTGTCTTTTCCTGATGTTGCGATTTTTAGCCCTGCTTCATCAATTGCAATTGCGGTGACATCAGCAGGGTAGGGCTTGTTGTTCCAAACGGTGCCATGCCACCCATAATCTGCGAGGACGCCTCCAGCTGAATCCATCATCAACAAACGTCCGGGATTGTGAAGGGCAACGGCGACACCCGAACCATCGGGAATCCAACGAACAGCGGAGATGTTCTGAGGTAAGGGCGCATACCAATTGATGGCGCCGCTCTCATGGAAAAAATCAGTTACAACTCCTTCGTTTGGACGATTATATCCAATCGTGTAGGTTTGACCTTGTGGAGAGAAATCGATCGCCCATGCCATCGCTTCGCCACCGGCAACATTGCGCGTCCATGATTGTGTGAGGGCTGAAC
Source organism: Candidatus Thalassarchaeaceae archaeon (assembly GCA_030751995.1). Lineage (GTDB taxonomy): Archaea > Thermoplasmatota > Poseidoniia > Poseidoniales > Thalassarchaeaceae > MGIIb-P. The sequence continues at coordinate 13,024 of JASMFB010000008.1, read as the reverse complement.
CCTGGACATCCCATCCAGTGACAGTGTCATGATACATTCCAGGACTAGGGCCTTCTACCCGGTTCAATGCAGCAACAAAGGTTCCATTGTATGAGATTGCGCAATCTGTACCCCAATCATTAGTGAGAACGTGGCCACTATCTGGTTGAGAACCGTCGATGAAGAATTGCGCATTAGCTACGACGACTTCGCCACCAATATTTGGGTCATCAATGGCTCCACAGAACGTTATTCTGCTGCGATCATTAGTGATATCAACCCCCCAGAGAGAACCGGGATAGTTTCCATTCAAATTGTCCGTCCATAGTCCGGTACGCGATGATGTTGAAGTCATCGGCCAAGCGCCTCCATCATCGATAATCTCGAAACTATACCAACGAGCCCCGCTGTCTGCTGCCAAAACGTGACTATCATCTAACCAAACAACGTCAACCAATGCATTGGCATGGGGTGCGTGGAATATAACGCGGCCATCTGTACTATTCCAAACAGTGAGTAGATTGGTCGAGATGTCTACAGCGGCAATCAATCTCCCATTTGGCGAGAAATCAACTTCCCATAGCATTCCTGCAGGTTGGGGTTGCCAGAGTTGTGGGCTCCAACCAGATTGCCAAATTGGTCGATTCGCTTGATTCCAAGTCTGCTGCTGATTGGTCGGAGCGGAAGACTCTGAAACCTCGTCTTGAAGCGAACCAAGTGTGCCCGACCAAGAACATAGGAGAAGGGCAAAAAGCACGAGGAATACGCGGGCGCGCATAATTGGGCTAGAATTGACCTCTAACATGAGTCTTCCCTCCTCTTGATTGACATTAAAATGAGTTACTGCGAACCATCACTCGGATTATTTCAAAGGGTATGAAAACCGCATTATCAAATTGTTTTCAGTCGTAACGGTTATGTTACCGACAGCGAGCCTGACATCATGCGCCATCTAATTGATAGGGTATTGGAATTGCAAGATGATGAAAGTGATACGGATGGGACCGTCGCCAAGAATGTGCCTTCAGCAAACAATGCTGAATTGCATGAATTGTTGAAATCCCTCCAACCTAGAATTCGTGTTTTCGGTTGTGGAGGTTGTGGTGGTAACACCGTGGATCGACTCAATGCGGCCGGACTGCTGAACGAGGATTCCGTGCGAGGGTATGCGGTCAACACCGATGCTCAGCATTTGATCAAAGTCGGCATTGACCACAAGATTCTGATTGGACGGACCGCACGCGGTCGTGGAGCCGGAGGGGATCCTGAAAAGGGTGAGAAAGCCGCCTTTGAATCAGAACGCGCCCTACAGAATACTATCGAAGACTGTGATTTGGCATTTGTGACAGCGGGCCTAGGGGGTGGGACTGGTACAGGTTCTGCTCATGTGGTCGCGCGCCTGGCGAAAGATGCTGGGGCACTGACCATTGCCGTAGTGACTTACCCCTTCGAATCAGAAGGAACACTTCGACGACAGAATGCAGAGTGGGGTCTAGAGCGATTGCGGGAGGTCTGCGACACTGTGGTTGTTCTTCCCAACGAGAAATTACTCTCTGTCGATGGCGTGCGAGATCTTCCAATTGAAGCCGCATTCCGAGTTGCAGATGAACTCCTTATGCGTAGTATTGCTGGTGTGACTGAACTGGTCACCAAGGAAGGGTTGGTAAATCTCGACTTTGAGGACTTGCGCTCAGTGATGCTGAATGGTGGAGGAATGGCAATGATTGGCCTTGGAGAGGCCAGTGGCCCAGACCGAGCTCAAGAAGCGACTTTCGAAGCATTGGACAGTCCGCTGCTCGACATCGATGTCAGCGATGCCCGTGGGGCATTGGTCAATGTCATCGGTGGCCCCAACCTCACACTGGGTGAAGCGGAAGCCTGTGCACAACAGATTCGTGAGAAGATTAACCCCTACGCCAGAATCATCTGGGGTGCAACGGTTGATCCTTCGATGGGAAGTGAGATTCGAGTCATGCTCGTTCTGACTGGAGTGAAGAGTCAGCAGATTTTCGGCGCGGCAGCTCATCAACAACTCCGAACACTGCAAAACAGGACGATTGAGTTCGTCAACTGAGGCTTTAGCGGCCTAAGGCCGACTACGTCGGACTCGCATTGTTTAAGAAAGACTGTCAGGTCGCGAGGCATCTCTGAGGTTGAACCATGTCCAGTGTGAACGATGCAAGTGGCGAGCAAACCGGCTCATTTGAAGACCGTGTTCAGGCTTGGCAAGACAGCATAGAATCGGGGATTCGGGGCTTTGGAAAGGGTTCCTGGGCCCGAATTATCAAGATGGCACGCAAGCCTAGTTCGCTTGAATTTCGCCAGACTTGTATTGTCTGTGGAATAGGAATGTTTGTTCTCGGCTTTATCGGATTCTTGATGTTGGTTCTAATGGACAATGTCCTGCCTTCATTCTTTGAATGGCTAACCAATTGAGGGGGATTTAGAAATGTCTGATTCATTTATTGCTTTTGTTCGACACGAAGACAAGGTACTGCTGATGCAGCGTTCTGATGACGCTGTCGATTTCCCTGATGCATGGGACGGCATTTATGGCATCACTGATCCAACGGACATCGACGCTATCACAACCCGAATCGAGGATGTAACGGGTATTTCTGCGGCCAATCTTACCTTCGTTCGTAGTGCAGAAGCACGTGGCTTGGAATTCGGCAACCGTCTGAATGATGTGACACCTGTTCTATTCATGTCGGCAACCACAGAGGTTGAGCCTAGTTCCTTCTATACAGGGGCGGAATGGGTCGACCCTGGCTACATCGCCACATTACAACCTGAGTCAGGTGCCGCAAGCAGTGGGCCACCCCGATACACGATTCCTCAGTTGGGTGACCTATACGGTGACGTCGCATCCTACCTTTACATTCTCAAGACGACAATGGGGCAAGAGGAAAAGGTCGCAAGCGAGATTCAAGCAAGACTCTCGGGTACAGGTTCTCTGCAAGACATTCAGAGCGAAATCTTCGGTGTTCTCTGTGCACCCATGCTACGCGGATTCGTCTTCGTGGAAGCGAGTGCATTGCACCACGTCGAGAAACTCATCGGTCGTGCTGGTGGCCGAACGACACCCCTCAAGAATTGTCGAAAGGTTCTGCCGGGCACCTCACCACTTGGTGACGTGACACCTTATCTTGAGCCCAAGGCAGCAACCGCTGGAATTGAGGAGGGTGACATCGTCGAGATTCGAGCATCCAGCTTCAAGGGTGAGCGTGCTCGTGTCACCAACGTTGCTGAGAACAAGGAAGAGGTCACTGTCGAACTCTTTGATGCGCAGATTCCAATTCCAATCACAATTCGAGCCGATCAAGTTCGCGTAACACAGCGCGTTGATGAGTAAAATGAGGTCTCGCGCGCGTGTTATATACAGGAAGAAAGTCGCCCGGTTCCCCTCAATGGAGTGTTTACAATGTCAGCCCGCAATGAGACCCCGCACACCGTGCTCAAGACGCTCGGTCAGAAGACGTGCAATGGTTCGTGGGATGCCTCCACTGAGAACTTGACCATCCAGCAAGTCATCGAGGTCTCAGAGACCAAGAAAGACAAACTCACGGGAGCGACCCAGAAGGCTCGCGCCCTCGAAGTCATGGGCACTTGTGTGTCCATGCGAGTCAGTGTTGAGGGCATGCGCCCAAAGGAAGCCATTGCGGCAGTAAAAAATGGAGATTTTGATTCACAATTTAACTGAGAAGAGATCACGGATTGCGGGAGAGGGGTAACCCTCGTGGACCGCGGGGGTGAGAAAAATGGAAAATAATATCAAACAAGCAATCGAACAGGCTCTCTCTGAGGCTCCTGAGCGAAAATTCGTCGAAACGGTGGAGTTTGCCTTCACAATCAAAGATGTTGACCTGAAGAATCCAGCCAACAGAATTCAGGAGGAAGTTCGCCTCCCTGCCGGCCGGGGTCGTACGCCCAGCATCGCTATGTTCGCCGAAGGTGAAATGGCAACCAAGGCCAAAGATGCGGGAATCATTGTCATCGACCCAACACAAATTGAGGAACTCGGTGGCACGCGACAAAAGGCTAGAAAACTTGCGCGAAAGCACGATTTCTTCCTCTCAGAAATTCCCCACATGGGCCCAATCGGTCGATTCCTCGGTGTAGTTCTTGGTCCACGTGGCAAGATGCCACGTCCAGTACCACCCGTTGCAGATCCAGGTGCAATCGCAGCCGGATTGAAGGATGTCGCTATTGTAAGAAGTCGCGACAAGATTACTTTTCACACCGTAGTTGGAACACGCGACCAAGGTATAGATGCGCTCACACAGAACGGCATGGAAGTCTGGAAGCGTGTTATGAGTAAACTTGAGCGTGGACCTGGCAACATTCGTTCATTCTACATCAAGACCTCAATGGGTCCCTCGGTTAGAGTAGAGGTGAGAATATGATTCCAAAGGCCGCACAGTGGAAGAAGGACCGTGTTTCTGTCCTTACTGACATTCTTGAGAAAAAAGAAGGCGTCATTGGTGTCATCGATGTTGCTGGAGTACCGGCGACAGCCATGCTCGGCATGCGTAAGACGCTCCGTGAGCAGATGGTCATGACCATGGCCAAGAAAACGCTCATGCGCCGTGCATGGAAAAAGGCAGGTCTTTCGGAAGATGAACTCGATGAACTCCTAGATGGTGTGACTCAACCCATGTTGGTACAATCCAATGATCTCAACGCATTCCAACTCTTTGCTGAATTAGAAAAGACTCGGACTGGTCGTGCAGCCAAAGCCGGTGACATAGCGCCTAACGACATTGTCATTGAAGCAGGGCCTACTTCGTTCCCTCCCGGGCCGATTGTGGGTGAATTCAACTCCGTTGGCATTCCGGCCAAGATTGAGAAGGGCAAGGTAGCCATTCTGAAAACAGTCACAGCTGTTGAGAAGGGTGAACCCATTAGTGCAGACCTCGGTATGATGCTATCCAAACTTGAAATCAACCCGATTGAGATTGGTCTTATTTTGTCAGGAGCAATCGAAGGAGGCGTCGTCATGGCGTCCGAGGATCTCGATTTGGACCTCAGCGGATTCACGGCGAATGTGAAGAGTGCCACAAGTGGTGCTTTCAACCTCGCATGCAATATCGGATGGTTTACCAACGAAACCGTACCAGTGCTCATTTCAAAGGCGGCTGGTGAGGCGATGGCGGTGGCTATCGAGGCTGGCATTCACAATGAAGGTACAATGCCGATTCTAATCAGTCGGGCGCACGCCCGAATGTTGGCCGTGGCAGGTCAAGTAGACTCCTCTGCATTGGACGAGGAATTGTCCGATGCACTAGGCTCCGCGGCTACGGTCGCGGCTGCCGCCCCTACTGCTGAGGAAGCACCGGCTGAGGAAGCCGCTGCTGAAGAGGCAACGGGAGAGGATGAGGAAGCCGAATTCGGCGGTCTCGGGGACATGTTTGGTTAATCCCCAAAAAACAACAAAAAAAGGTGAAAAAAAATGGAATACGTATATGCTGCTATGATGCTGCATTCTGCAGAGAAAGACATTGACGAGAAGGCTGTTGGCGCCGTATTGAAGGCTGCTGGCGTGAAGGCTGATGACGCGCGCGTAAAGGCGCTCGTTGCAAGCCTAGCTTCCGTAGACATCGGTGAGGCAATGAGTCAGGCCATCGCGGCACCAGCTGCGTCGGCTCCGGCCGCTGCTGCTGGTGGTTCTTCCGACGCTCCAGCCGCTGAAGAAGCGGCTGCTGAAGAGGAAGAAGAGGATGATGGTGCAGGCTTTGAAGGCCTGGGCTCCCTCTTTGGATGATCTCGCAGAGTTGCAATAATCAACAACAACCAGGATAACAAACCCACATCGGTGGGGCGCCCCGGGCGTAAGCAGGTCGTTTGACCGAAGGTCAGACGAATGCCGGGGCTGCCAATCACCCGCGCCTCGTCCGGCTACCATGGACAGTGCCCCTCCGGAGTGGTTTTCTCGCCCAGCAACGATTCGTCTGCTGCGGCATCCTCATGACTGAATCGCGTCAGCCTTCTTGCATGGCCCGGCCAAGAAGTGTGACCCTTGAGGTGAACATCACACCAACACAAGCCATTCGGGCGTTCCGTGAATTGGCTGAGTCTGCTGATTGGAAATGGGAACGTGAAGAGGGGAGTCGGCTTGTCGACCGAATGATGATCATCATGCCCATTGCTCAAGCCACCAGAACATTCCGAATGGCTGTCCTCTCTGGAGATGGTAAAGGTCTGATTCTCACGGCTTGGGAAGAAGTAGCGGGTTCGAGAGGAGGTGTCACCAAGGTGGAATGGATTGTTCCGGGGCATTTGACTGAGGAACCTTTCAGAGAGTTGTTGGCAGCATGGGCTGCGCGCCATCCAAATTGCCCGTGGCGCTGGTCTTTTGGTCAACGATCTGTCATTGGCTTTCTTTTGCCAGTTTGGCGAAGAAGTCGCAGGGAATTTCATCGATTTGGCCTCGATACAACTCGAAAAGGTTGGCCATTTGAAGCAAACTGGCCACCCATAGGGTGGCCGGATGCTAGAGAAGAGGAATAATATCAGCAAGAAGGCATATTCATCAACCACGCACGCTCAGGTAGATTTGAGGCGAGCCCATGGATATGGACACCATCATTGACAAATGGTTCTCAACACGAGATCAGAAAATCACGTGGAGCATTTCCCTCGCCTTCTTCATCATCTTCCCTGTTTACTTCGCAAACATCACTGCTTTCCTACCCGATGACGCCATGGTCAGTGGAGGTGCAAGCGTCACTGGCGATTGGGAAGTCACCTTCGAGGAGTCCGATGTGGCAACCTCTGAATCAACCGAGTTCCTAATGGATGGGGAGGAATTTGAATTTGAATTCATGTTCAATGAACCCGGTATTAATCTGGCATACGTCGAGGTGACGGTATCTCACGGTGAAACCGATGAAAGTGGTCCAAATCCAGCCATTCAAAACCGATGTGACAATGCCGTTGGTGAAATGGACATGAGTGGTATCAACGGATATATTGAGAGTGGTTCTACTACAAGCGGAGAATCGGGTCCTCCAAACGAATGCCCTACATCCTATACAATGGTCATCTTGCTGATTGAAAATTACACAGGAGATTCCTACGAAACCAGTGGTTCAAAAGGCGACATACAGAACATGTGGTCAGATGATGGCAATGGTCGGGGCGATTGGATGTGTGTGATTACCCTAGAGACTCGAACTGGGAGTGCCCCGGGGCCGGGGCCAACTGGTGTCCTGAACAACAATGAGGATGGAGAGGAAATCACCGTCTCATGGAGAGTCGTCGGTGTTGAGGTCTCTGTAACACCAGTTGTGGAAGTCAGCGTCAGTTGAGTCAAGTCTTGGCTACAATCTTGACTACATCGTTGTCATTGAGTTCGTGTTCTGCTCCGATGACACGGCCTGTACGCCCATCGACAGCTCGAATGAATCCATCCCCGAGATCGGAGTGAACTGCATAGGCCAATCCCTTCGCTGTCGTTCCGCGCTGAACCAACAAAGCATCCGGGAGTACGCGACCGTCGCCATCCGTCCAATGTCCCTCATCTTGCACTGGATAGGCTACAATGCGGTCTAAGCGCTCACGGACGATACGAGAAACCAATTCCACCAATCCTGTGCCTCCAAGGCGTTCTAAGCGCTCTGAGAGTGCTTCTAGGCCGTTTCTCTGTGCATCATTGAGCCCAGATTGGCCCGCTTCAGTCAAAGAGAAGTTCTGGGCACCGGGTGGATAATCGATGAAGCCTGCTTTGGCCGCTCTACGAAGTGCCAATTCACTATCTGCACTGGTCGGTAACAGAATTCCGCCCTCAGAGGCAACTTTGGCCCCCAATGCGTCCCAAGCACCGGCTTCAGCAACATCTGCTTTGTTGGCAGCCACACATAATGGGAACACGGCACGCCTGAGGTGATGGGCCAGAGAGGTGCGAACATCTGGATTCCACTCCCATGGAACACCAAGATCAGTGTTTTCGGCCTTGAAAGTAGCAATCGCGTTCATGACCATTGATTCAGAACCGCCGATTCCCGACAATTGGGCTGTGATGAAATCGATGAGTCCGCGGTCACCTTCTGCTTGCACACGGCGAACGCCACGAGTCCAACCGGTGTCGAGAATTCCATGAATCCACATCGCCAATTCCTCTACAAGGAAGGTGTGCTCATCAATGGGGTCGCAAGATCCGGGTCCCAATGGATTGCCTTCGATATCCGTGCCCCCGGATGCATCGACGACTTGGATGAGAGCATCACATTGAGCAAGGTCATTGAGGAACTGATTGCCTCGCCCTTTCCCATCATGTGCACCAGGAACCAAGCCCGCGACATCAACCAATGTGACCGGGACGGTTCGACAATGCCCGATACAGGTACCCGTTCGTGGCTCGCACAGACTCCCAGCACGTGCATCATCTGATGATAATGGTTCCAAACGACCGTCGACCTCCCGCTTCTCACGAAGTGTTAGGCAAGGACAATCCGCGTCTGCTGGGAGGAATGTGACTCCAACATTGGGGTCGATGGTAGTGAAGGGGTAATTGGCGATCTCGACTGCACTCTCGGTCAGGGCTGCAAAGGTGGTCGATTTACCCACATTGGGCTTGCCAACCAACCCGATGCGCATGGTCACTCTTCCTCATCACACCGATCGCATATGACGTCGAGTTCGGTGTCCGTCCCTGCGCCGGCTGCAAGAAGTTGGCGAATTGTGGTTGAGCCAGGAGTGAGGGCAAGTCGATTGGCGGATGGAGATGCAGGTTCATCCGTACCCAGTGGGGTGCCGCTGGAGGAGCCGCGAATCATGTTTAGCATCATCAGAATGGCAGCGATTGTCACAGAATAGAATGCGATGGAGGCTAGCGTATCCAAGTTAGCGGTCGCACTCATGTCAATGAGGTCAGCATCAATGCTGTCGTTAGCCACTGCTGCAGCATCATATGCTGAGGAGACCATACTGGAACCCATACTGAACAAGAAGGTGAGTGTGGCTCCACCGGCAACAAGCCAAGTGGTCATGCGATTGGTTTCATTCGAATGTAGTGCACGTCCTGTTGCTTGAGGGAAGCAGGACATGACGCCACCCCATGCAATCATCGCCATTCCACCCCATAGGAAGAGTGTCTCCATTGAGGAGGTTAGGTGTTGTATTTGATTCTCTGAATTAGCATCTGAACCCAAGAATAGGTGACCAATCGCGCTGCCGACCAGCAGGAACATACCGAGCAAAACTGCGCTTGAGGCTGCACTGGATGATGCGGCCCCCCAGTTTGAGCGTGCTGTCTGGAAAATGTTCCCAGCCGCAGCAAGAATCGGAATCATGCTCGCTGCATAGAAGATGGTGAGGATGGCGGCATCGTTGAGGGGGATCTCAGTGGCTCCTTCAACACCAATTGGGCTGAGTGTCATGAATGTCATCAGAACGGTTGCACCAGCCATTGTTCGGCTCCAAAGAGGTACTCCGGCCTCAAAGGGAACGACGTACAATGCAACCGCAAGGGCGCTTGCAAGCATTGGCAACACCCCAAGACTTTCGCTGAGAGTTTCATCAACGCCAAGTGTAAAATTGAGTGCGCACATGATGAGTGGCATCCCTAGGCCGCCCACAATCAACCATTGACTGGGCATGATTGTGTGATTTGTTCGGCGACCCAAAGTGAGCAGATGATTGGCCAAAATAGCCACCATCGCCAACACTGAAATTGTGGCTGCTGCAGTGCATAGGTAGTCACTCCAAGTCCCACCCATGTGATCGCTGAGGAATCCAAGTAACAGACTCATTGAGAATGCGTAAGAGACGAGGACGGCATTGGTATCACTAGCCAGACCTGTTCCAGATAGGCGACTGTTGATGTGTAATCCTGCTCCGATGAGAAGCATGAGAATTCCACCAGTAGCTGCATTTAATCCAGCAGTCTGAACGGTTGCAGTAGTCGGTTCGTAGTAAATGCTGGAAAGGCTGGCAATTGCATCAGGTTCGTGTGCCATCCAAAGACCGATGAAAGTGAAGGTTGCACCAATACAGGTCCAGAGCATGCCATGCATCATCCAAGAAACAGAGCCTGAACCTTCACGGCCCTCAAAGAGGTCCGCACCGGGTCCCAATGCTTTCTCCATGAAGAAATCAGTCATGTCCCGAACCAGTTCTTGGAAGACTGGGACGCCCCGATTAACAAGGGCCCAAATCAATAGAAAACTAACCCATAGCGTAAGAATATCAACGAGTAACATGCATCACACCTCCTAATCCTCTAGGGCTCCCCCAACGACATTGGCAACCATCATCCCAAATCCAATCATTATTCCAATCAAGAAGATCCAAATGCCACTGTTGGCCAATCCGCCGAACAGTGAAATCATGTCACCAAGTGCTGGAATTTCGGAACCTGGGAAAAGAACTCCATGGAGAATCAGAAGTGCCAATGCGCCAACAATACAGATGACCAATAAGACTCGAGCCATCGGTGGTTCATCGTCTCCAAGCGTGATATCGGGTAGATTTGAAGCGCCTGCCATTTCGGAACATCACCAAGATTGCCCTTTGGGCAACCCGGCCACCAGCAGGGCGCTCATAAGCGTTCGGCGGGTGAATGGACCCCCGGAGGGGGTCCGGACTTCAAGGAGAGAGATTGGCTTCGATTGAATCTAGGCGGCGGTCAAGGCCGCTTCCAAGCGGCATCGGGAGAGATGTGTCTAGGGCAATTTCTGTTGACCATTGAGATTCGCAATCACAGGACAATCCCTCGAACTCCAACAGTGAGCCAGAGACAGAATATCGTTCAATTGCAGCGCCAACTTCCTTGTCACAACGACCACAATTGTGTGCTCCTCGAATGGAGCCTGCAGCAGTGGGATGAACGATGAGTCTAGTGAGTGCGTCGCCATCCGGATTTAGATCTGTATGAACATCGCGAATCATCTGAACCAAAGACCAAAGCCAAGGGGGTCGATACTCGCGATGACGGAATATTCGGTCAACGATTGTGCGTCTCTGAATGTTCATCGGATTGACGCTGATTTCATCGCTATCAGCGGCAATTTCTCGTATCCATTTTGTTGTGTGTTGAAGAGCATCACCTTCCGACATGAATGGTGGCTTGAAAAGCAAGTATGATTTTGCCCTCAACCCGTGGGAATGCAAGGTATCCACAGCCTTTTTCCAAGTCTTGATTCTGAACGCTTTGTTGCAATGGAATTTGAGCACCTCATCATCATACGCTTCTAGTCCAATGGCGACGGTGCACCCGGGGTGCTTTTCGGCGACCCATGCAATCTTCTCTTCATGACAGAGATGTGCTTGGGCTTCGACGATTAGGTGCTTGCCCATGGCTGCGGTTTCGGTGAGGACAGTTTCCTGCCAATCAATGGGATTTTCTTCATCCTCGAAAAAAGTCCCCGATGTGTAGACTTTGATCATGTCACAGCCTTCGAAATCGTTGAGTTGATTCTTTGCAGCCAACCATTGGGCATGAAGATTCAAACTGGTCACATCATCTCGGACATCGTTGAAGTATCCACAGAATGTACATCCAGACTTCCACCACCATTGGCACCCGCGCGTGCGTAAGATGACGGTTGCTGCTGTGCAGGGTGTTCCATCTGGGAGGCGTTCGGGTGTGGTGTAGACTGTGGCCGGCTCGTCGGCATTCCACGACTCGCGAATGCGGATGGATTCAATCGAATTCTCGGGTGCTTTGACCAAATGATGTAGCTTGACCGCCTTGCCTGGAAGGGCGAGTAAACCAGCGGTCACATCGTCGGCCATGCCCTTACGGGGCATTGCTTTCCGTTTTCAATCCGTCGTCACTGGACATATACCGAATCCGAGCCGGCGATTTGATTTCCACGATAACTGATGTGCAAATTTACTATGCCGCCCGATTCACCAACGATGTTCACATCATTCTCTATGATTGTCAGGAACTCATTAGTTTGCCAAAGGGTGTCATCATCTCCATCTTGGGAGATGAAACAATCGCCACCTGTGATTGCGCAATCGAACACTGAGTCTCCGACTTCCAACTTCATGACCACATAGCCCCAATAGAGGTCGTCATAGGCTTCATTCCAGCGTATGGCGAACAAGGTATCATTGGCACCTTCCGACGGGGATGATGCCGAATCCGTTGCACGATACACATTCTGTGTCCCCGATTCTCGTTCTTCGTCCATTCCAGTCAAACGCTCTACACAGCCGGAGAGCATGATCGAGACCAGCAACAAGCAAATGAGGGTTGTAACTCCTTTTCTCATGGCGTCAATAGGGAACTGAAGGGATATGAAACCTATCACAATTGTCCGGGTGTTCCGTTATAGGCCGTGATGCATTCGCGTATTACATGCAAGCACTCATGGAGAAATTACCATCACCATACGTTGAGGGATTATCTGAGGATGATAGAAAGGCATGGAAGGGATGGTATTTCTTCGATTGGGCCAATCAGGCCTACGCACTTACTGTGATGACTGTCATTGCTCCGGCGTTGATGGCTAGTTTGTACAACAAGGCAACAGGAACACAAACAGGTGACTCGTTCTATGCAACCGTACTCACGCTTTCGATGGTTTTTGTTGTCTTGACCGCACCGGCATTGGGTGTAATCGCGGATCGAATGCCAGTCAAGAAGAAATTGTTGAAATGGTATACAATTGCAGGTATCGCATTCACTGCATTGATGGGTGCAGCACCCTACTTTGGCTCGGATGGATACATTGTTCTCGCTGTAATGTTCGCCATCGGTACTATCGGATTCACTGGTGGAAACGTCATCTATTACTCGTTCATGCCTTATCTCGGTGAGAGAGAAGATCAGGACAAAGTATCAACTTGGGGTTACATGTATGGATTCATGGGCGGTTCAATACTGCTCATTTTCCACCTAATCATATTGTTGGGTGAATTTTGGGATACGAACTTCACAATCGCTGTCGTCTTTGCGACCTCTGCATTATGGTGGTGGGGATTCGGGGCATTGATGTTCAAGTGGACGCCAGAACCAGAAATTCATTCTGAAATGGAATGGGATGGAGTGGTAAATGCAACAAAGGTCGCTTATGGGCAGGTCATAAAAACG
>JASMFB010000089.1 GCA_030751995.1 Candidatus Thalassarchaeaceae archaeon | reverse complement strand
GGTGGCCAGAGAAGGATCTTGTCAAACCTATCGAATTGATTCGATTGAGGATTTGCAGGTGCGAGTCATCCGAGGTTCTGCCTGTACCGTTCGTTTGTTGGAATTGGATTTAGAGGTCAGGCCAGGGTCACATTCGACTGGATATGTGTCCAATATCGAAGGAGTTCTCAATCGGTTTCAGGATGTGATTGATATGGTCGGACGTCAAGCCGCCGTAGAGGCCAATGATGAGGCCATTTCTGAACTGACACAATTGACACAAACCATGGTGGAAATTCGAGAAGGGCAGAGGGGGGCGACACTTGAGTTAATGGACCCCCATGGGCATTCGATGATTCTCACTGAAAACGTGCAGGTGCGCCCGCTCACTGAAGGGGAGATTGAGGATTTGCCGGTAGGTCCTGCAGCGGGATTGATGGAGGCAGGTGCCTCAATGTCTCGCACGGACGCAGGAACAGAATAAAGCGCCCTCGCAATCACCCCCAAATATGGTGGAATGGGAATACAAAATCGTGACAGGGAAACTCATTGATATCACTGATGACAAACTCAACAAGTTGGGAGTAGAGGGTTGGGAAGCGGTTGGTTGTGGCATAGCCGGTCGTGAACTCGGACCGGACAAGATGATGGTTCTATTCAAGCGCCAGAAATAATCAAGAATCGGTGTATTCAGTTACACGAATGCCCATGCCTCCACGCTTGGCGGGGCGTTGCATGATTCGGTCCATCTTCTTGTGGAATTCCACCTCAAGATCAACCTTCATCGCCAGTGCGTTGCCCAGCATGAGAATGAATACATCTGCCAATTCTTCGGCAGCCTCTTCCTTGGGTTTTCCTTTTGTGATAGCTGCAGACAATTCGCCCAATTCTTCGATGACCAGTGCCAAACGATAGCCCATGTCGTGTCCATTGTTCTCGGGACTGGCAAAATCGTGCTTGTGGTGGAATTGTGCGACCCGCCCCATCATCGTCTGCCATGAACCATCGGGCTGTTGTTCAGCCTCAACCTCTACCCATTCATCTACGCTAACCGGCCTTGTCATATCGAGAGGACCAGTACAGAGGCCAATGAACCTACTGTGAGGTGGCAATTGCCATGATTGCATCCCAAACGCGCGCCCGCATGGATGCTGCTAGGTCTTCCACGGCGTGATGATTCACCGGAGCAAGTGCATCATCTGGATCTTTTCCAGCCGCCCAATTGCTCGATAGAAGTAGGCCTACGTGGGATTGAGGCTTTTCCGAAAGGCATCGCCCCTCTCCTCCAATCGTCATGTTGGCACAAGTCGCTCCCAATCGATGGTAAGCTTCGACATCGGCCCGGCTCTCGAATTGTGGGCCACTGGCTTGGGCAACCACCTGCTTGTAGGCGTTGGGTCCAGCCCCATCTTGCGGCTTGAGGGCGTTGGCTGCAATCCCAGATAATGTCCGATCAAACATTTCTGTTCGATTGGCATGAACGGCTGAGTCATCATGGAATGTCCAAACAGTTCCTGAGATATCGAGTAAATCGTCAGCGACGCCAACCACACCAGGCGGAAAATCAGCATCCATTGAACCAACACTCCACACACTGATTACCACAGATGGTTCGAATGATGTTGCTGCATGGACATTGGCGCGATGCTCAATACTGTGGGGTGGGTTCACGCTTCCATCTAGATTGTGGTGTCGGTAAATGAATAGAATTTCGTGACCTCCAATTCTGACTAGGGTGCACGGAACTTCCCCCCACGGGGTATCGGAACGGAACTCTTCAACCGTGGCTCCTTCAGTCGATGTGGCCAACTCAGTCATCCCAGTACCGCAAAGGACTGTGAGACGGGCCATGCGGCCTCACCTACTCCTGCAAGCGGGCAATCAACTCGGCCTTCTTACCTGAGACTGGTTTACCAGCTGCTTTCAGAAGTTCCTTCAGTTCAGCGACCTTCAACGATGCATAGTCTGGTGCATCTTCAGTAGATTCAGCGGGTTCTTCCTCAGTTGCAGCATCGTCAACCTCTTCGGCGTCGTCTTCCGTTTCATCAGCATCATCAGCATCATCTGCAGAGGCTTCGGCAGCAGCGAGAACGTCTGGAGTTTCATCCTCAGAATCGTCATCTTCCATTGCGGCTTCCAATGCATCCTTCTTCGCAGATGCGGCTTTGGACTCATTATCTAGAATTTCATCGAGTGTAGGTCCATCTTCTACAATCACGCCTTCTTGGACGAGTTGACTCTTTCGAATGAAGACTGTTTTCACAGATACAACCTTGCGTGCAGCCTTCTCAACCGATTGTTCAAGTTCACCAGATAGGATTTGCTTCTGTAGGGCCATCCATGTGTTTCTGGCCGCCGCCTGAAGGATGACTTCGCGACATGCATCCCGAATCCCTTTCTTCTGGCTAGTCTTGACTCGGCCTTGAGTGATTAAGAAGGGTTTGATTCTGACATAATAGCCATCTTCAGTAATTGCATCGATGACATCATCGACTTTGCCACGATATCGACGGACTTGGCGTCGTACGTGATCCTTCAGAACTTCGTGACCTGCAAATTCAGTGATTGCATCTTGGCCAACGATTTCGGTGACGCGGAACTTGAGTTTGACATGCATCTTGCTGAAGTCACCATCGACTTCTTGCTGTGTGATTTCATACATGCGACCAATCAGGAGTTCGTCTTCTTCGCCTAGGGTTTCACCGATGACCTTGAAATGCCAAGGTTGTCGAGGGGCTCTGATGGTGTACCATCGTTTTGCCTTCCATTTGTCTTTCTGTTTTCGAGCTGCTGCTCGTGATGATGCACCCTTACTGGCCATGACTTTTCATCTCCTGATTATCGCGGGGGCTACCCCACTAGCGAGCCGCCGACCTGCCCCGAGTATTTGAACGCCATGCTTGGACCCCGTAGGGGTCATAGGCTAGATTCACCACCGAGGGGTTGTGTCTGTGCACAATGTCACCTGGTATGCCACCTCCAGTGGTGTCTCTTCCACGGAAGCCATTGCTGCTGCTCTGAACTGGCTTACTGGTGGCGAAGCAGAAATTTCCCGTGAGAAAGTGAAATCCTATCACGGTGCACGAATGACGATGTTGCGGGCACAAATCGATCGAAAAAAGGCGGCCAGAGAAAGTATCCCTCACCTCGGTGCACAATTATTGTCACACCTAGCGCAATCCGATGATTTGATTGCACGAATTGATGAAGAGAATGTACTTCATATTCGATTGGATATTTCATCACTAGTTCGCGGCTCTATAGAATTATCAGAGGGATTTGAAGAACAAGTTAAAGGAAGGATAAAACTGGAAGTGTATCCTGGCCAAGATGTCTTGGAGAATGCCAGAAAAATGTTGGAATCATCTTCAATAATAGCTACTGAATTGGGATTGCCGAACCCTATAATTGACTCAGAATGATTTGATTCAGTACATTTTGGTTCCAAGGCTTCATATTGGTTTGGCTATCCACGCGGTAACATGACCCACGTCGTTACATCAGCATGCATCAATCACAAGTACCAAGATTGTGTTGCAGTATGTCCTGTCGAAGCGTTTCGAGAACTCCCTACATATCTCGTGATTGATCCCGATGAATGCATTGATTGCGGTGCATGTATCGCAGAATGTCCAGTTGAAGCCATTTTCGCAGACACTGACGTCCCGGATGGGGAAGAGGAATGGACTGATCGGAATGAGGCAGAATGTCAGGATGCGCCAATCGCAGAGGGTGATTCGCCCATTCTAGCCGAAGACTAGTTCTCTGACGAAGGTTCTAATGTGCGTTATTGGTCGAAGGACCGAATCATATGTCTATCGACCTCACCCATATGCGCAAGGGCACTGAATTGCTCAAGCGAGGCTTTGCTAAAATGCAAGAGGGTGGCGTCATCATGGATGTCGTCACACCGGAACAGGCGCACATCGCTGAGGATGCAGGTGCGACCAGCGTCATGGCCCTAGAACGGGTGCCGGCCGATATTCGTGCAGATGGTGGCGTTGCAAGGATGAGTCACCCTGATCTCATCAATGGGATTATCGAGACAACGACGATTCCCGTCATGGCAAAGGCGCGTATTGGACATGATGAAGAGGCTCGTGTATTGGAAGCGCTTGGTGTTGATATGGTCGATGAATCCGAAGTGTTGACTCCAGCAGATCCGTTCTACCACATCGCAAAGAATGAATTTACGATTCCTTTCGTTTGTGGATGTACAAACCTAGGGGAAGCTGTGCGCCGAGTTGTCGAAGGTGCTGCAATGATTCGAACAAAAGGTGAAGCAGGTACAGGGAATGTGGTAGCTGCAGTACAGCATGCCCGCCTTGTAGCGGCAGAGATTGGCCTAGTTCAGAGATCCTCATCACAAGAATTTGAGACTATTGCAGCGACCATCAGCAATGGCTTCCGCCGATTAGAAGAAGCATCCGAGCATGTGCTGAATGTTGTAGATACTCCATTTGGTTCACTTAATGATGTTCACGCCAGTGTGCTTGAGGTTCTTGGTGAAGTTCGAGAAATGGGAAGGTTGCCAGTGGTCACATTCTCAGCAGGGGGCATAGCTACTCCTGCCGATGCGGCCCTACTCATGCGTCATGGGATGGATGGTGTCTTTGTCGGTTCAGGGATATTCAAGTCTGAAAATCCAGTTACTACAGCAGAAGCCATCGTCATGGCAACACATCACTTTGAGGATGCAGAAAAAATTGCAGAGGCTAGCGCGATGATGGCGGGCCGAGCCATGGATGGATTGGAAATAGAAACCCTCGATGTTCGAATGGATCAGCGAGGTTGGTGATTATTCTAAGGGGTTGGGTACACCTTCTTCCCCCAGCACCCATTTGAGGCATTTGACAACGCCCTGAAGTGCCTTGTAATTGCGGGCTGCCTCTTTCATGCCCTCCCGGTCACCTTCTTCGCGACATGTTTCAAACCAATCCTGCCATTCATCGACTCGTTCTTCGGCGATGACAAGCATTCGCTCTATCTCCTCCCATGAACGATCATACGTCCGATACGGGCCCGAAGATTTCCGCATGATTGGTGGGCGGGTTGGGCCTATTTTATTATGCGCCCGGACATGTATTGAATCTCAATTCATTCTTCAGGCGTCTTGGTCCGACCACGACGTCCGCGTGCTGCACCGCCACGGCGCATGTTGGCTTTTCGTGAGGATCGGCCATCAGTTCGTGTATTTGCATTTGTCCCGGTTTCACTTCCTCCAAAACTAACCGCTGAGCCAGCGAGAAGCGCTTGAGTCAATGTCCCAGCAAGTTTCTCATCCTTATCGGGTGTTGTGAGTGCTTTGCGGACTGCCTCGTTGTGGTCATCAATCCACGATTGGGCCTCAAGTCGTTCTTGTTTGAGTTTGTCTCTGATTTGGTTGACTTGTTCGAGCATCTCAACGACTTGAGTATGAACATCATCAGCCTCTTTGCGGCATTCAAGGAATGCTTCGTGCAATCGATCACCTTCTGCTTTCTTGAAATCACGTTCTTCGAAACGCGGTTTGATGGTCTCCCACAATTCGTCAGCCTCTTTGTGAAATTCGACCATGGCCGCATGCTCAGCGTCAGCCTCGATTTTCAATTCTTTGATGCTGCCCTCGATATTGTCAATATCAATCTTGATTCGCATAGCCTCTTCGACCAAAGGTTCCAGTTCTTTCTTGCGAACGCTATGTTTCTTGATG
>JASMFB010000088.1 GCA_030751995.1 Candidatus Thalassarchaeaceae archaeon | reverse complement strand
CCGGGAAGACTTGTGAAATCATCAACGGTGCTACGGAATGCCGAGAGAACTGCGGAACTCTCACTACTCGTCTTCACTTCAATGAGGACCTCCATTCTGATGTATTGTATGCTTGAATCATCATCAGTGAAAGCAATCACCTTATGGACACGTTTCGACCAACTTTCACCGGACAGCGGGTCGGATAGTGAATCATTGGTGCTGAGTGATTTCAATGCGGCAGTAATGTCGCCTTCTTCAAATCCATCAGCAGTGGCTAACTTCGATTCGACAACTCTCAGGTGATGGTTGGCTCCAAAATTTGGATCACCTTCAACGGCTTCAAACAATATTGGATAAGGGCCATCGTACGCTGGATGTTTGTTCTGACCTGTAGAATGTGGAGATACCACGCCATCGGTTGACTCGAGCCATGTATCGAGGAAACCCAACGCATTCAAGAAATGTGCATCATCGGGAATGGATTGAGCGCCATCGTCAGGTTCCATGAGAATGTAGATGGGTTTCCACCCGGCTGCGTCGTAGGAGTCGTAGAGATGGTCTCGGCCATTCATCACATCCATGTCTTCGTCAAGGAAGTCCGATAGGTCAAATTCAGTTTCAAGTCGTGCTGCAGCAAAAATAACTGAGGCAATGGTCATCATAGCGACGACCACCATCACTTTGGCCTGGTGGGCACGCTGGAAACCAACCATGTACTGGCTGAACTTGCCAAATCGCATCCATTCAATGTGCTTGGCATGGGACGATGAATCCCTTTCCATAACCACATGTAGCGCTCCGACTAATATTGTCGATGAAGTGAATGCGCAGAACACCCCGAATGCGAGACCAATACCGAAATGTTGCAGTGGTGGGAGAGGAGATACGATATTCGCCACGAATGCGGCCATCGTCGTGATAACCCCTAGGGATAGGGCCACTTTGAGTGTTTCAAAACCTTGTAACCAAGCTTTGCTAGCAGACATTCCTTCGGCCCGGAATGTATTGTAATGACGTTGTAAGTGAATACTGTAGTCAATCCCCAGCCCTAGAACAACGGGGGCCACTGCAACTTCAAGAATGGAAAATTGGATTCCTGCAAGTGCCATGCCGCCATAGGTCCACACGAGGGCTGCCGACAATCCGACAAGTGGGAATGCCACCCCTCTGACTGAACGAAATGCTATGGCAAGGAGTAATACTACAATGAGAACGGCACCGGACATCAGCATAACCAATTCACCAAACGTATTCTTGTTGATATCATGGCTCATCAAATCAAGACTAGTCGAATGATAATCCATTCCTGTTTCGTCCGAAAAATCGTCGAGTTGTTCGCGGATGAAGGCTTGTTGCACCTGCCGAGCCGTATCGTCCAGATTCGGGTCAATCATGATGACCCATAGGGTGCTTGATGCGGTAGGTGCTGCATCACCTGTCCAATTGGCTGAATCTGACAAATAATCACAGGTGGCATCGTAATTGAGGTCTCGATGAATTAGACTGTCTTTAACAAACGCACCGGCAGCCAATGCACGATCGTCCCCCAGCGCATCACTACAGACTGTTTCATCATCCAAAATCGCCCCAAGTAATTCCGACCAAGAGCTGTAATTGTCAAGCGTTGTATCATTGGCATCCGACTCATCGATTGCATACTGGATGACTTGTGGTGCAGCAATGACGGATTCAATGTAATCATTTGATGAACTGGAGCGGTTCATGACCTCGGTTAGAGCATTATCTTGTAACTGTAAATTAGCGATACTCAACACATTGGAACCATCATCTGCACTGACATGGATGAACATCGGACGACTTTCCGCTGGGAAGTATGGTGCCATTCTATCTTCAGCTTCCCCGGCCGGTGTTTCTGGCGAAAATGCGGACAGGTCGGTGTCGAAAACAGGCAGTGGGAACAATTGGGCGCCTAACGCAATCGTTAGTATGGCGGAAATGACGAGAATGGGAATTGTAGCCTTCTCGAATGTAGATGGAGAGATGATGGTGCGGGCCTTTGATTCAGCGCCACCCATAGGGGTGGCGGGCAGAATACGATTGATAAGTAAGGGGGCGTCAAATGCTCACACAATTGCATTACAGTTGAGATGAATTGCACCCACATAGTGGGTGGGCGAATAAACAAGGCTCAAAAGGGTGGGCTGGGTCGGCGGGCTGGTCAACATGGCGATTAAGGTGTTATTGAATGAAGGCGGAGAACTCCGAATCCGCATTACTGGTGAGAGTCATACGGCGCTGCAGTTATTCCGATCTCGGCTCAATGATAACAAGGACGTAGAATATGCAAACTACTTCGTTGGACACCCTGAATTGGATCAGCCAGAGTTCTATCTGCGCTGCAAAAAGGGGAAGGACCCAGCCAAGATTTTGAAGGGATTGTGCAAGGATATTGCAAAAGAGTTCGATGGACTCACCCTGCCCTGAAGGGATGCGAATGACTTCGGCGGACATCGCCGCTGCATGCGGGTTATCCGGTTTTGCCTGTGAAGGTGAAGGTGTTGGTGGCTTACTGAAGTGTCGATTTGAGGACTTTCGTGTCGAAGAAGTAGGGCGTACACCGGCCCTAGATCCGAAGGGTAGATTCACGGTTGCTAAAGTCACATTAACCAATTGGGAAACAAACAGATTTGTTGGTAAATTAGCTAGAATACTGAGCATTTCTAAAAATCGAATCTGGTTTAGTGGGACCAAGGATAAGCGCGCAATTACGACTCAACTATTGGTAATCGATGCGCCAAAAAACAAGGTTTCTTCTGTAGAGTTGAATGATGTAGATCTAGAAATATTGGGTCGGACTCATCAGAAGCTTGGTTTTGGCGACCACAGTGCAAACAGATTCACGATTACTGTGAGGGGATGTGCTGATTCTAGTGGGGATCCACTTGAAGCAAAAGAGGCGATTGCCAGGGTAAACTCGATTTTTGAAGCAATGGAAACCAGATTGGGTACCGGGAGATTTCCTAATTGGATAGGGCCACAAAGATTCGGCGCCACGAGACCTGTTACTCCAGTTGTGGGTCGTTCAGTGATTGGAGATGATTGGAAGGGAGCTGTCGATGCTTACCTGGGAATGCCTGGAATCCACCAACAACCCGAAGTTCAAGCATTCCGAAGCCTGTGGCGTGAATCATCGAATGCGGAGAAATGTCTTGAGATTATTCCTAAATTTCTTGGATTTGAACGAGATATGCTTGCACATTTGGCTAGAAAACCAGAAGATTGGGTTGGTGCCTTTCGTAAATTGCCGAACAATCTCCAATTGATGATGGTGCACAGTCTTCAATCTGAGGCATTCAATCGAATCATTGCGGCAAGATTGGAGGCGGGGTTGACATTGGCCGAACCGATTGAAGGTGATGTGGTCGGATTGATTCAAGACAATGGAAAAATCGACATGACGAAATTAGTAGAAGTAGACGGTGATATCCTTCCGAGGATTTCGCGAAATTGTCGACTCGGTCGTTTGGCAGTGACTGCATCTCTACCTGGGGCAGAGAGTCGATTCACAGAATCCATTCCAGGTGAAATCGAAAGAAATGTAATCTCAGAAATGGGATTAGATGAAGAAGATTGGCAAGTTAGTGGAATTCCACGACTTACATCCAAGGGAAGTCGTAGAGCGTTGACGGTTTCCTTCAGCGATTTCAGTGTCGAAGAAGCAGGGGATGTTGAAGGAGAGAGATTGAGTGAACGTTTTTCACAGGGGCCAAGAGAAGATGAAGTGTGGCACCCCGATGGGTGCAGTCTTCGATTGCGATTTTCATTGCCCAGCGGTACTTACGCAACGGTTCTGATGAGAGAATTTATGCGAGCCCCTTTGACTCAATATTGAGTAACTCAAAGGCGGCCAATTTCGAGAACTTCGACCTCGCCCACGCCATCGATTTCACGAATGGAATCTTCAAACGCATCAACTGTGCCATCGCCTTCTTGGATAACGCAGTGCGCTTCGACGAATTTTAGACCGAATGCCAGTGGCTTGGATACAGCATCTTGGACTACTCCGACATCGCTGGTCATGCTTTTCATCGCTACTGCAATCTCGTCAGCATTGGCATCCTCAACATTTGGATCGCACATGATTTTGTACTTGACAGCTACTTCACCCATTAGAAATCCTCCATTCAGGGACCTTCAAACTTGCAATCTTGATTAGGACAAATATAGGCCACTGCCTGATTTCGGCATCGTTCGGAACGACCGATGGGTTCTCCACAAATCGGACAGGGGAAAGAGGTGCTCTTGGCGTCCGTCAATGGTACGCCAGATGCGGAGCATTTGGATGCGCGCTTCTGCATTTGAGTCCCTCAGCGAGCCGGCCACCGACTCCTCCTTAATATGGTTGACCGAGGTCAACAGATACCCAACTCAGGCTTCAAGGACGGTTAACCGACCGGTTCTTCCTGTTGATACAACCTTTTGTCCATGATTATATCGGCACCAACCGCCTTGAATCGAGATGAGGTCTCCCGTGCGAACACGATCGACCTGATCACCCCAAAGTACGAGACCGATGAGGCCTGTTTCATCGCGACCACAGGCCGCTGCAATCGAACCAGTCCATCCTTTTGACATGACTGTGCGACGTGGGTAGCGGCGCAAAACAAGCAATTCAAGGCGTCCAATGGGCCGTCCTGCAACTAAATCCTCAACGCGTGTTCGAGGTGTGATTTTGGGTCTATTTTTTGCATTGCAAACCCCAATCTGACGTAGAATACTTGCGCGTGCATTTGGGTTATTTCGGATTGTTGGCGGGCTTTGATTTTCAATTATACTTACAGACATTGTTTCATCTCCTAGCAATCGAGATGGGTGCGTTCGGTCCACCATCATTGTGATGAGGGGTAACTGAAAGTGAATGTGTTATTCTTTCTTGGGAATGCGCCTGAATCCACTCTTGACTTCAGTCTCCGGTTCCGGTTCATTGGACTGAATGATGCCCTCGGATTCAAGGTGGGAATCTAATTCCTGAGCCACAGTAGTACCACGAAATCCCTTCTTTGGTTTGGGCAATTTGTTCTTACAGATGAGGAAGACTTCGGAAGATGAATTGCGCGATGCCTCAGGGGAGAATCTCTGTACCCGGGAAAATCGCTGTTTGGCTGCATTAACAACGCCTTCAATCCCTGTGCCTTGGAAAATCTTGGTCACAAATGAGCCTCCAGTAGCGAGCAATGGCAAGGTGAAATCAAAGACCATAGCAACCAATTCCAATGAAATCGCTTGATCTCGGTCATATTGTCCAGTTAGGCGTGGAGAGATATCGGAGACAATGGTGTTGAACAAGCGTGTTTCATCACCACCAATCTCTGGTAGGGTTGAACCATCGACTTTGCTACCTCCTTGTAACAATTCAAGGATGGTTTCCTGAGATATTTTATCTGTCACATCTCCAATCACTAGATGGGCACCATCCACAGGGGCGCAGGCAAGAAGATCGATGCCAATTACCAAACCGTTTGAACCAGTTTCTTCGACGGATACTTGAGTCCAACCACCGGGGTGGCACCCAACATCCAACACCAAATCCCCTTCACGTATGAGGGTGAATTTCTCCTGAATTTGTTTGAGTTTGAATGCGGAGCGCGCACGATACCCCTTAGAGCGAGCCTGGCGGCGCCATGTATCGCGCTGATGTTCTTGGAACCAACGCTTGCTCACTTCACACCCTCAGCGCGGGGGCCGTGCCCGAGATATGTAAATG
>JASMFB010000087.1 GCA_030751995.1 Candidatus Thalassarchaeaceae archaeon | reverse complement strand
AACTGGTTCGTTCAGTCAAACAGGAGACCTCGTATATGTCGATGACATTCATTTCCCACCACTGAATCAACACAAGAAGCGTACGGCTGGTTCGGATCGAGCAGTCAGTGCGGCCTTCATTTCCGACCTACATCTTGGAAGCAAGACCTTCCTTGAGCCACAGTGGGAGAAGATGATTCAATGGTTCAATGAGGACCCGTTGGCCAAAACAATTCGATATCTAGTCATCAGTGGAGATGGAGTAGATGGTGTGGGCATCTATCCCAATCAAGACAAGCACTTGAACATCCCAGATTTGTTCAATCAATATTCACGACTTGGGACTATGTTGCAGGACTTGCCAGATTGGATCGAGGTGTTATTGTTGCCCGGTAACCACGATGCCGTGCGCCCCGCGGAACCCCAACCGGCCCTAGACCCTGAATTGCAGACCGATTACACCAACACGATGTTTGTCGGCAATCCTTGTGACTTCAGCCTGAATGGTGTTCGCGTCCTCTCTTACCATGGTGTCTCCATCATGGATTTCGTCGCCAGTCTGCGAACGGTGACTTTTGAAACGCCAGAGGCAGCGATGCGGGCGATGATTGATCGTCGTCACCTTGCCCCTTCATGGGGTGGAAAAACGCCACTCTCGCCTGAACCCGAAGACAGATTGGTCATCCAAGAGATTCCAGACATCTTTGTCACCGGTCACGTTCATGGACACCATACGGAGATCTACAAGGGTGTGAATCTTGTACACAGCAGTACTTGGCAAGATCAGACCGATTACCAGCGAATGCTTGGATTCCAGCCTAAGCCCTGTATCCTCACCGTGGTCAATCTACACACGCATGCGATGGCGGCGATTCCGTTCGTCTAATCATCGAACAGGTCATCTTCAATGGGTTGCGAATAATCCAACTCATGTTTACGCGTTCGAATGAATGCGACGAGAATCATCAGAACAACGACCAGTAGGGAAATCTGCACCAAGGGATCTCCAATGAGGTCGCCAATGTTCGCTTTTTCATCGGAATTGTCCACAGGTTCACTTGGATCTGAGCCTTGGTCTGGCAGTGGAGTGGTGGCATCCTCCTCGTCAATGGCAAAGTCAACACTTGAGGAATTGGTGTTGCCCGAAGCATCGGACACGGTGACGGTCAGTGTATGGGTGGCCAGCGCAGAGAGACCCGGATATGGGGCAATCGTCATGTCGTGGTTCTTGCGCAGGGCGACGGCATCACCGTAGAAGGATTGGCCTGCGACCTCGATTGATTCTGTGGCCTCCTCGCTCGTGTACCAAGTGACCCGCAGTGAGCCGCCTTCAAGCACTTCAACAGCAAGATTCAGCAGGTCAGGTGCAGTTGTGTCGACATGGTTAGAGGTGTTGAATGAAATTGATGCCGGCGGAGCATCGCTCACAGTGATTGAGCATGAATAGGCGGTTCCTGCATCCAGTCCCGTGACTTGTAATGCCTGAGAATAGAGCATCATCGGTGTCGAGAAACTATTGTTATCACAGGTCACTACTCCATCAGCGGATTTGGTCGTCGACCATGATATGATTGCCGAAGAAGTGGTGATGCTCGATACACTAACTCCGAACACCTGCTGTGCCACCTCTGGGAGTGCGATTCCCGTCAGAACGGCATACGTCTGTGTATCGACATCGTATGAGCCAAGCATCGCAGATTGATCCGTCGTATTGTCGAGCACCATATCGATAATGTTCGGATCGTAATTTCGACCATCGACGGGGCTAGGGTCATCGCCGCCACCCAGTCGCCAAGTCTTGGCATCGGCATCGACATCACGCCACTTCCCTATGCCGAACCCATCCTGTGAACCAGTGACGATGATGAATCGGTAATCTGGAATGTTATCGCCAATGACGCTCTTCGAGACCGTGAGGGTGATGGTTTTGGAATCCTTGTCTGCGGAGACTTCGATTCCCTTGGCACTGGTTTCACCGGTGCTTGCGCTGACTGACTTCACTGCCCCTGGTTCGCCGGTTGCAGAAACGGCTACTTCCCATGCCCAGTCATCGTGGGCAACCGCATAGGCGCCGTCCAGAAGTTCAGTCCTCCCGTACGTGGTTTCACTCTGGTCAACGTAAATTTGCACAATTTGATGACTGAAGCCGTTGGCAAGCCCCCAATAGTCCGTCATCTCGGCAAAGGTCAGCTCAAATCGGGCATTCCATGAACTCTGACTGACCTTGAGGTGAGTAATGTCAAACAGACCTGAACCCGGAGCGAAATCGCCGGCCAATGGATAGGTGTAATCTCCATCTCCAGTCTCATCACCAACCGCATCATCGATATCTAGCAGAGTTACCCATTCTTCCAAATCTGGCATAATCATTTCAGCAGGGGCCGGTGGAGCAACCTCGACATCTGTTCCATCTCCGTAAGCGAATGAATTACGCCAACTGGACACGACCTTAACACGGGTTGAATATCGAGGCGCAAGACCGATGTCAGACCATGGAATTTGGAATTCAAACACCTCATCTGCAGCGCATCCGCCAAGAATCGATTGGTCGGCTAGATTCCAACGTTCATTGTCGCCAATCTTGCCTTTCGCTTCGAAAATATCGAATTTCGCACGCCCGTCTTCCCACAATTCACCGAAGTTGAAGGAAACCATGTTTTTGGCAGGGAATCCAAGGATTGTGTTGCCGTAATATGTTCTGAAATTAGTCTCAACCTCATTGAAATTGATGGCATTTGGCTGCATGAAGTAGATAGAGATGTCAGGCATCGCCATCATGTCCATCGTTTCCCAATCTGCCGGCATGCTGCCGAGATCAACCCTCACGTAGACATTGGAAGCATCATAACCCAAATGGAAGGATTCGATGTCCAACAATTCGTCATCTATGTCGGCATCGTACATTGCTGCACCATCCCATTCACCGGGTAATGCAATACCGTCAATCATCGGTTCAATGATTCCGCTGTAAGGGATTTCAGGCAAGGCTGGATTGGACCACAGATCCTGCAGATATGGTGGGAGGTCAAGATCGACTGCACGATAGATATTGGAGAGATGTACCTTGAACAGCACATCCCACATCTCATCATAACCACTGTCTTGATCAAGCCCATACCACCAGAACCAATCACTGCCTTCGGCGATGTACAGGCTCTCCCATGCATCATCGAGTCCAGCATGAGAGGGGTTGTCTGCCTCAAACGCGACCAGCGCTTGGCGTGCCTCGACTGTTCGTTGCCATGCAAGGCTCTCCTCTGCTTCTCCAGCCCACGTCGAGAGTGTGCCATCAATCCATGAACCGGTGCCAATAACATCGATTTCAGGCAAAGTGAGATTCTTCTCAAGGAATTCTCCAGGGGTGGTTGTGACCACCGTGGGGTGAGTCGTGAGTCTGCTAAACCATTCCTCAGTGAACGGGCGACCATTGTCGTGATGCTGGAAGTCCGACATGAACATCCAATTCTCGCCATCCAATGCTACGGTGAGTAAGTGTTCGCTGGGATCCTTGCCTTCATCGAGCAATTGTTGTCTGATGTCGTCACAGTATGCGAGGAAGTCGGACGCTGCGGCCTCTGGAGTCATGGAGCCATACTGGAAGGCAATTCGGTCACTGATAACTCGATCCCGGAACACGACGGCGACATCGTCTACCATCCAAGGGGTGGCAAGGTTGGAAGCCACGGAAATATCGATTGTATTGCCACTCATGTCTGTTGATTCCTCAAGATTGAGTTCATCAGTAACCATCCATTCAATTCCAACATCGGCTACAGGTTGGACCATCTCGGGTGAAACCGATTGCTCGCTGGGCCACATACCGACCGGACGGAATCCTAATTCCTCCTCGAACAAATCCATGCCCGTCTGAAGGTGATTGGTGACATCATCGGGCCAGGAATCCTTGTTGACACGTATGCCATCCTCAAAGGTCCAGCCATCCATCATCAACAGTGGCATAATTGGATGATAATACGGCGTAGTGGTCAATTCTACCTGTCCACTCGCAGCCAGTTCAGAATACATGGGGAGGATGTTAGACATGTGTGATTCCTGGGCATCAAGGACGTATGTGAGATCAGCCAATGTGTATTGGCCGTTCTGCATGAACAGATCAATCAAACCCTGATCTAGGTGACTCACATTGTAGTTCCCCTGAACATAGGATGGGCTGAATTGATAGAGATACCAGAGGACTTGTAGGTCGAGGAAATCTTGCGAATCGAGCAGTGTATCATCCATGATTGTTGCTGGCTTCAGATTGTGCATCGTCATGCCATAAAGTTCGGAATAGCGCTGGCTGGATGGATACACCCATCCAACTCGGGAATCCTCAGTGGTGACGTTGTAAATCCAACCTGAATTCCAGAAAGATTGGAATTGCATCGTGTGTAATTCGAGTGCTGTGGCGTTCGGATAGCCTTCAGAATTCCAAGAACGGCGGGCAATGTCGGTATGCACATCAAGCACACCATTCTCCGAATAATCGAGCAACTGCTCTATGAATGATGGAACTAGATTGTATGTGACCTTGGTATCTGTACCCGATAAAATACCTGGGCTGTCAACATATTCGGTCATCGCATGAACTCGGACCCATGGCATCTCGACCATGCCGGTCAGTTTGTTCTTGTAATACGGCTGATGCTGATGGAAGACGATAGCCAGATTCAACGCATCATCGACTTTCTCAACTGGTGAGTCTGAGGTTAGAATTTCGACATTTTCACTGGACTGGGGTATAGAACGATTCTCGATTTGATACCAATGAGTAAATGTCTCAGCGCCATTACTGGTCGCAGGGTTCTCTTGTGGGAAAGCAGCCCAAACATTGCCAGCATCCTGCCATTGTGCCCAAGCAACAACACCGACGTTCTCAGGAGAATCGATACCCGACCAAGGAATTGCAATCTCTGTGTTCTCATTGCCCGACCATCCAATCCACGAATTCGCAGATGCAGGGCTGTCTACCCACCCTGTTCCATTATGGGTTTGCAATGCTGAATAGGACGAGTCTTCGAGAACGAATGCGTGATCCGCAGCAAATGGAAGAGTCTGGGAAAAACTCCACTCCTTGGATAGGGGGCTTCCTCCTTCAGTCGTGTTCAGATAGACAAACAGGTCGGCACCTTCGCTCAAACTGGACCAATCGGTCCCAGACCAACCCAGAAACAGGTGTGTGGCATTCCAGGTCATTCGGAATGTCACACCATTGGAATCAGTGGATTGTAGGCTGTCTGCGGGCCAGTCGGACATATCTCCATCGAGGGATATCTCATCCGGTGTCGTGGCTGTGACAATACCCAGCCAAGCCGGAGCTAGAAAGAGTGTGACGAGAACGATTGCAGTCCGACGCATCGCTTCGGCGAGTCCGCTTTACATCAAAGGTTTTCCACCTTCCCGGCCGAAGGCCGGGTATGCGCGAGGCGGGCATATTGTGCCACATCACATCATTGCCCTCGGGCAAGCTCGGCCCCGATGCCTTCTCGTTCATCGATTTGCTCGCTGAAGCGGGGGTCTCCGTTTGGCAAGTATTGCCTATTACACCACCTGATGAACACCGAAGCCCATACGCTTCAACCAGCGCTTTTGCGGGCTGGGTGAAATTGTGTGATCCCTCATTTGAAGATGATCCAGATCACGAATTGATTCGAGAGTGGCTCAGTGTCAACGCACATTGGGCTTGGGATTGGGGCTTGTACGATGTCCTCAAGGAGATGCACGACGAAAAACCGTGGTTTGAATGGCCAGAATCCCTACGAGATCGCCACCCAGAAGCTATT
>JASMFB010000086.1 GCA_030751995.1 Candidatus Thalassarchaeaceae archaeon | reverse complement strand
GTTTCTGAAATGGCCGAATCATCTCTCTTAAGTTCAATATCTGTACTCACGGAAATGGTTGTTGGCAGAACCATGAAGATGAGCAAGGCAGCGCAAAATACAGCGACCCACACCTTCCTCATTGGCCCGCTCGGTATTCCTACTCCTCTTAAGCACAATCGCGGGATACCCAACGCAGAATTCGGTTTTCAAACCGATTCTCAAATTGCGAGGTCCCTAAGGACCTCGATATCTTCAGGGGTATCGAGATTCAAATGTAGGTGCAAATCGTCCACTTTGAATCGTTCAGGAGTGCATAAATCACGAAGTGGAGAATCAGCATCAACCGTTCTAATCCGGGCCACATCATCTGGCATAAGCAGTAGAGGATGCCCACCTCGCCCATCCTTCTCTGGACAGGAGCAGACATCTTTCCCCATGAGGGTCTGAAGGGTATCATTGGAAAATCCCGGACGATCCACAGGTACGACCAGTAATCGGAATGCGCGTCCTCCACCCTTGGTGTCCAGAATCTGTTTGAGTCCACACTGTAGGGAGCCTGTTCGTCCAGCATCGGGATTGGGGTTGATGACGATGGTTCGGTTCGGTAAAGCCAGTAAAACATCAACGCTGATTTCAGCATTGGTCACAATCACTGGTTCCAATCCAACTGCTTCTAATCGCTCGACTAGATGCTGAATCAGCGTCCCCCCGTCCATCTCAAGCAGCGCTTTGGGCTGACCTAATCTAGCACTGGCGCCTGCGGCCAGAACGATACACCGCACAGCCTCACCTCAGAGTCCACGAGTCATTTCCCGACCGATTATCATCCGCTGTACCTGAGACGACCCCTCGAATATCTGCAGGACCTTGGCGGCACGCATCAGGCGAGCGACAGGATATTCCTCGGAGTAACCGTATCCACCGAAAATCTGTACCGCATCTGTTGTGACTTCCATTGCTGTGTCTGCTGCAAATCGCTTGGCGTGTGCCGCGCTCTCCGTATTGCGAACCCCGTTGTCGGATTCCCATGCAGTCTTCCATGTGAGTGCCCGACTGGCCTCAATCTTGGTCTTCATGTCAGCGAGCATGAATTGGATGGCCTGATGCTGGTGCAACTTCTTGCCAAATGTTTCCCGCTCATCTGCGTATTGCAGTGCATGCTCAAACGCCGCACGACTGATTCCAGTCGCATGTGCGGCGATGTTTGGGCGGCTGAGGTCGAATGCAGCCATGGCATTGAACCATCCTTTACCTTCGACGCCCCCGACGAGATTGGCGCTGGGAACGCGCACATCTTTGAGATTGATAGATCGTGTATCACTGGCCCTCTGGCCCATGTTAGTCTCCTTCTTCCCCAAAGAGAGGCCATCACAACCCGCATCGACAATGAAGGCGCTCATACCCTTGTAACTCGCAGCTTTGTCAGTGTATGCTAGAACGAAGAACCAATCTGCCTTTCCAGCACCAGTAATCCACATCTTTGAACCATTCAATACGTAGTCATCGCCATCTTTGACTGCTGTAGTCTGGATACTGGCCACATCGCTTCCTGCGCCTGGTTCTGTAACCGCATAGGATGCGATTCGAGGCGCTTCAGTCAGACGACCTAGATACTTGGCTTTCTGCTCCTCAGTACCTCCAGTGATGAGGGGTGCAGCCGTTAATCCATTGCTATAGGCCGCAGTAGCGAAGCCCGCATCTCCCCATGCAAACTCTTCCTGAACGAGGACTTCATCCATGGTTCCCATGCCCATGCCGCCATAGGCTTCAGGAATGTGTAGATTCATCAGGCCCAATTCATGCGCAACTTGAATCGCCTCCATTGGGAATTCACTTGTGGCATCCCAGTGCTCAGCATTGGGGCGAACATTGTCCGTTGCGAACTCGTGCGCCAACTCCTGCAACATTTGCTGTTCTTCGGAGAGAGTGAAGTCGACCATGTACCTTCCACCTGATTCTCCGTCTTAGTCTTAGGCACATAATTTCCGTAGATGTTCAGTGACCAATTCTGTTGTTGGAATGGTATAATCTTCCAGAGTCGGGGCGAAAGGAACCGGGGTATCCAATGCCCCAATGACAACAGGGGGTGCTTCTAGACTCCAGAAACACTCCTCTTGGATCCGACTGCTGACCGTATGTCCAAGCGCACCGGTGTACTGAGCTTCTTGCAAAACCAACAATCTCCCAGTCCTAGCCACACTATCTACGCAGGTCTTAGAATCGAATGGAGCAAGTGTCCTCAAATCGATTACCTCGATTTCCTTGCCTTCTGATGCAAGCATCTCTGCGGCCTTCAATGCGACATGAACCATTGCACCCCAGGTGACAATGGTGCCATCGCTTCCGCCTCTAACCACATTTGCTCTACCTAGTTTGTAAGTATCTCCTGACTCTACGGCCTTGGCTACACTTTCTGTATCCACTTGCATGTGAATTCGATCCCCCCAGCCAGTCATTCCACCTCGTAATCCATACATCCCCAGATGCTCAAGGAAGACCACAGGGTCGGGTAATGCGGCAGCCTCGACCAGAAGGTCGTAAGCATCTTGTGGATTGGATGGGAAGACGATGACCAACCCAGGATCATTAACGAACCATGATTCAATCATGTTTGCATGAAAAGGACCACTTCTGGTTTTGGCACCTAGTGGAATCCGTACCACCATCGGTACATCTGCACCCCAACGCCACCGAAGTTGAGCGGCATTATTGATGAGAGCATTCATCGCTAGGGCGGCAAATCCACCAAACTGGATTTCAGCAACTGGACGCATGCCCCCTAGGGCAGCACCGGTTGCGGCATGGACGATGACTGCCTCAGATAGAGGCATATCCAAAAGCAAATCAGAGTGCCCTTGATTCTTCAGTGGCACATTCATCCCAAAGGCACCGGAGATTTCCATGTCCTCGCCCATGAACACCGCCGATGCCCCATATCTCTCGGCTATTGCCACCATTCCATTTTGGATGGCACGTGAATAGGACCAAGCATTAGGCTCATCGGAGAATTCTAGGGTCACATGGCCACTTTCTACAGATTGCTCTGCACCTTCAGCAGGAGTGCCCAATCGGTCAAATTGCATGGCATGAGAATCTGCATCATGGAGTGTGGTGACTCCATATCGAACACTATCTCCTTCGGGCCAGGGCATTGCTTCCATCGCAGTCCGACCATCTTCGACAAAGGCTCTCTCTTCATCTTCCATTTCAATCAAAGTTACTTCCTCGATGCCCAGTGATAGAAGCAAATCTCGATGTGTTGGAAGTGGGTCCTTTGCTTCCCAATAAGCGAGCAAATCTTTGTCGGCATAACCAGGCGGAGTTCCGCTTGGTGCACCTAGATAGAGATCATCGTGATGATGTGCATGTCCACATCCTCGCATAGTTTCTACATGAATCAGAACAGGACCGCCTCCTCCAAGGGCAAACTCACGTGCGACAGCCACACTCGAGTAGAAGAGTAGTGGCTGTGAACCATCGATTGTCCAAGCAGGCATGCCCATCGCTGCGCCTTTATCTCCCCACGTTTCTGCGGAAGATTGCCCAACTGTGAATGTGTCCAAGGCAATTTGGTTATTCTGAATCATGAATGCAATCGGCAACCCTCTAGCCCCAGCGAAGTTCATCGCTTCCCAGAATTCACCCGAAGACGAGCATCCTTCACCCACCGGTGCGAATTGAAATCTATCAATACCCAAACGTTGACTGGCCAAGGCTATCCCAGTTGTGGTCGCACTGGCAATCGGCAACGGCGCCGTCGGGGGTAACACCCCCAGGGACAAATCTCCGATGTGGAGATCACGCCCACCCGCGCCATCTATTCCCCCATCCATGTATGATTCGGATTTCCCGACTTGAGCCGCAAACAGATCTGTTGGCGTTTGTCCCATAGCCATGGCCAAACCAATATCTCGAATCATCGGTGCGACTACATCCCCGGTATGTTGGGATCCCGGGGGGAGGTTCTTGGCCAAGTTCAGTGCAGTTGCACAGGCGACAATCCCTTCTTGCCAAGTTGAGCGGAATCCTTTGCCTCCGAATTGACCTCCATCCGGTGTGGGGACTCCTGAGGTGAAGATGTCCTTGAGATGTTCATCAAGCGCTCTTGTCCGTGTCATCCAACGTTGCCATTCAAATCGCTGGTCGATTGTCACAGTCGCTGCGTGAGCTATTCTACGCAGGCACAGGCGCACATCTAGGAGGAAGCGCTTGGTTCTTCGAGAAAGGTGAAGCGCACCACCTCTTCGTGGGATAATCTCAGTGGCCATAATTCCCGCCTCTTCTGCTCGATTGGTGAGATTATCGGACAATTTCTTCATGAGTGCCTCACTGAACAGATGAAAGGCAGGACCATCCAAACTCTCGGCCTCTTCGTCCACTCTAACTTCGTCAAACAACCACCCTACTAGACGAAGATGACCATCATGTCGTTCTGTGATGAATCGAATGAGTTCCATCTTCAAATCATCCATATTGACTTCAGAAGTGAAATCCAAATGGGTTCTAGGTTTCCAATCTTCGCCCCAAATATTGGGTAGTTCAGATTGCGTCAAACAAATTCCTCCGAAACCTTCGACCGCAGTACGGCATACAAAGGATACGGGTCCAATCCTTCGCGCAATTATGCCCCCTCCACATCACCGACGACATCACCTAGTGCTTGCATCGTAATTCGGGCGACCATGACTGTCGCGACGATTGTTGCCACTAGCCCTCCAATCAACATCACCACGGAACCAGATGATTCAGAGAATGATTGCAAACCCCCTTCTTGGAGAGCTATTTGCCCGAATGCCCAGCCATAATAGGCATAAGCAATACAGTAAACGATACTTGCACAATTTGAGATTGAGAATGTTTTGAGATTAACTGGTCCGGCAGATAGAACATAATTCAACCACTCATCAGGGATTAGGGGTGAAAGACGAATCAAGAAGGAGATTCGTAGACTCTCTTTTCCAATAGCTGCATCGATCCGTTGTAGTTTTGGATTGTTCGCGATTACCTCCACTAATCCATCTCGAAATAGCCAACGGCCGAAAAGGAAGGCACCAATTCCACCAATCATCGCTCCTGCGAAATTGACAATTACCGCAAGATGTAAGGGGAATATTGCTCCTGCAAATATCTTGATTAATGGCGTAGGCATAAGTATCATTACGGCTATAGAGAGACCTACTGTAAACCCAAACAAACCCCAGTTACCAGTTCTTTCAAAGATTCCAACAACGCTTTCGTGATTATTGAAGAGCAGAAAACCGAATACGATGCATGTGGCAATGAAGAGAATTCCCAATACCCCCCTCCATCGATTCAGACCGAGCTGGCTTTGCCGCAGATGCTTGATGTGCCCGCGCCTATGGGCGAGTCCCAATCCCTTTCTTGTGGATGAAATATCAGGCATTTTCACTCCTCTTCGTCCGGGGCATCCGGGAGGGCCTCAAGGCAATCCACAACCATTTGCTGCGCATCTTCCAACTGTGTTGAGTACATCCCCAAATGTTCCCTAACAGGAATGCCCATGTCCCAGAATAAATCCCGAATGATTTCCAGAGACAACCTAGTCATCCTCAACGTGTTTGGATCGAGAGGAATCATTCCTGTGAACTCGGTCAATATGGCCACTTTATCGGGTGGATCCATTAGTCGTTCCAATTGTTCATCCAACTCACTTTCGATGACATCAGCCTGTGACTCCATGGCATCGATAAGCCTCGATCTGCGTTCTGCTTTGGCGGCAGCGATGGCTGCTTCCCTCTCATCTTCGGGCATGTCCTCGTCAAGTTCGACACTCACCTCTGCTCCTAGAATCAAATCATCAAAGG
>JASMFB010000085.1 GCA_030751995.1 Candidatus Thalassarchaeaceae archaeon | reverse complement strand
CAAATTTAAAGGTTGCTTTGAAGCGTTGGTGGAGAACTTGATTGCATCTGCACTCAACGGCATCCAACATATCACGACTGCTGCGCTTTTAGGGCAGGAGCGATGTGTCAGAGATAGATCGGGTGATTCATCATCAGGAAGGAGAAATGCCAAACCATGCCAATCACCCGCAGTCCGACGAAGTGAACTGGTCAGAACGACATTGGGCAAGAAGGGCCACAAACGGATGATGCCTCCGCAGGGATCCTCCCATTCGATTGGCGACCAACTCAAGGGCGCCGAATCGGTCATTGGTTCAACCTCATTCTTGACTGGCTAGCCACTCTTCGAGTTGCTGTACATTCCAACCTTGGTCGAAGTAGCCCTGGATTGTTGCTTCATCCCAAAAGGGGAACTTCTCCTTTGCAATGTCCATTGGACTCTTGGCTGCCGCCGCAGGTGGGCCTCTGGAAGCACCGGGTGGGCCCCGTCGATCTCCGGCTCGCGTGGCAGGTGGGCCCCTACTTCGTATGGGCTCGACAGCTTGTCCTGCAGGCAAGAAATCATCCTCTTCTATGTATTCGAGTTCCTCATCCTCAACGGTTCGGTTGAGTACAAGAAGAACAATCACCATGGCGACAATCAGTAGAACGACAACGCCAGCGATGCCGACCATGAGCATGGTGTTTCCACCTTCATCGGCATCAGCATATTTTGCAACATTGAAGGCATCAATGGAAGCGATTTCTTCATTGTTCATATCCAATATTACGTAACTGACGTTTGTGGCCGGATTCGGGAATTGATCCATTGAAATTCGCCATCTGGCATCCTCATCGGGTAAGACCCCGAACGGACAGGTGTAACTAACCGGGGAACTGGCTTCACCACTAATCCACGTGACAATCTGAATCTCAAGAATTCCTTCCTTATTTCCATCATTCTTGAAATCGACTAGGAGGTCGAAGTCAGTCTGAGCCATTGGTCTTGCGACGGACAAATCCACGCGCGTAACAGTGAATTGTGCTGATTCGTATGCTAAATCGTAGGTCCCAGCACCACTGCTGACTGAAGTGCCAAAGGAGCCGGCACCACCGATGGTCTGACCTGCTGAATCGTGGCCAGTCAACCAGAATTTGACAATCACATTGTCCATGTCCTCTGGAATTGGTTGTGTTGAAGGCCATAGATCAAAGCAGGTTGAAGTTGCTCGAATTTGACCCTGTTCTGATTCAAGGTAGAGAGGTGTGCTTTCCCAACCATCTCCATCTTCAAATATGCTCAGATACTCTGTCCAATTGTACTCGAATCCACCCACTTCCTGGGTTTTGTAGAACATCCAGTTCAACGATACAGACTCTCGATCCATGCCTTGAAGTTCGTCAATGAGAATCTCGGCATCTAGGCAACCCATGACGGATGAAGAGATGCTATCTTCGATGGTCTCGCCCGTGACAGAATTGGACAGGTCCCATGACCCGAATACAGCGTCTGGCCTGTCTCCATCAACCTTAACGATGAATGAGCGTGAAGGTGCTGGAGTATTGTCAACGGCACCATTTGGTAGACCAAGCAATTCCAACGTGTAGCTGTACTCATTGGTTGCATATGCAGCGGGAACCACCAATTGGAAGGACCCGTTCTCAAAGTTATATTCATTCACATCTACGAGGGCGGGAGAATATCCACTATCTGGCAATCCTGCTGGATAAAGTGGAGTTCGAGTCACACGCAATGTCAGTGAAATCTCAGGACTGACGAAAATCAAATCGTTCATCCCTGCGCTGAATACATATCTGCCTTCGATGATTAGGATATCGCCTTGATAGACAAACCCTCCTGTTGATGTTCCGACACCATCCGTTGCGAACCCTGAGGTGTCCTCAATTGAGAAGGTCGTCGTATCCAGTTCGATTCCACTAGAGTAAGACCAACGCTGGGGGTTTCGAGACGCACTGATGTGAACTTCGTTGTTGTTCAAATCCTTGTCCTTCATCCCGATATCCGGGGTCTTCACACCACCAACATACGACAGTGGGACTGCCCATTCCATTCGAATTGGGACGTCGAGAGTGAATTGTTGTTCGAACGGTGAAATCAACACGTTTCCTTCACGAGTGAGCATACGCGGCTTGATGCCAGTGTTCTCATAATCGTCTAGAATCTCAATCCAAGTACTGTCGGTCCAAGCCGTGTCATTCTGAGGTGAGTAAATGATCTCAATACAGCCCTGAGGGTCGTAGGTTTGAGTCATTGCAGGATTGCAAATTGATGGGTTCATCGTGATTCGAATTGTCTCGATGTCTTGCCAACCGTTGTCATCCTTTCCATCGACCAGCAAGTGGTAAACGTTGCCGGCATAGATAGATCGATTATTCTCATTCAACATCGTGCCATGGGAATCCGAAATGTGGAATGCCTCAATCAATGGTGTGCGACTTTCCATGGCAATGTATGTGACCATATCTTCGTGGATTCCGGCCCCACCACCATCAATCTGGTTACCACCAATATCTGAACCAGAGACGAACAAACTGACCATTTGAGGTGGGTCGATACCACTGTTAGCATAATCACTGATGCATTGACACGGGTGATCGATGAGATAGTAGGACGTATCTGATTCAGTCTGACGCGCGAGCCCGACCTGAGAATATTCGTTCAGTTGTGCCTCTCGATCCATTTCACCCGTATCGGGACTAATGTATGTCGGAACTCCCGGGCATAGGCCATCAAGGCCACAGTCATCGGAGGCTTCTACCCAGTAATTGAGAGTCAGTGTCTCGGGTGCAACAGGCAGGTCCTGTGCTGCAATTCTGAACTTCTGATTGTTGCTTGCTCTCACCCAAGTATCGTCAGCGAGGTCTCGCCAATCTCCTTGCACACTAAACACAGAGATGTTCAGCATATGTGGTGCGAAGGGATCGAGGGTGATTGAAAATCGAACTGCACAGTCGCTGTCTGGACTGAAACTTACAGGTGGGCATATCAAATCGCCATCGGTATAGTTGGAGATGAGCAATCGATATTGCTCAACCCCGGCCTCCGATGCAGGCAAGTTGGGTTGCCACGAATAATCACCATCGATTGTGGCAGGCGTGGAATCCACAAACAACCAATCCTCAAACGATAGTTCAGATTGGTTACGCTTCTCCAACTTGACCTGGTAACTATTGGGGTTGGGTGCAACGTCCAGATCTTCGTAGCGAACGTTGAAATCTAGCATGATTGTGCTGCTTGAGTATGCATTAGTCAAATCGGTCTGTTCAATACCGCCATGATTGAACAGATGGAAGTCGGTCATCCCTGCATCATTCTCAACAGCATTGCCATAATCGGGAACAATCAGATTCCCTGCAGGCAAACCACTGACACCTGTGTTGGAGATAGCGGCTGCGTACAGGCGTACGTTGGGGGTGTCGTCCCATGTAGGGTTGACACGGAAGCGCCAGTTGAGTTGCTTCCCACCAGACGAGGCGTCGGTTGCCTATGTTTTCTAGAACATGTAATCGAGATTGTCGTCGGGGTCGCTCTCTTCCCAGAAACTTCCGTTTGATAGGTCCCAACGCAACTCCATGTTGCCGTTTGCGGTCTCAAACAGAAGGCTGGCTCCACCCAAACTCTGACCGGTGGATGCAGCAACATCGTGTGTTGTCACAATCTCGATGATGTCGCCATTTGGATACATGCCCGTAATGCCGCCGTCATCGTACGTGGAATCGTAACCACTCGTCGTTGAAATTGAAAGTGAGGATAGCGAGATTGAACCGCCCGAGCCACCGATTATTCTCATCGGGACGACCACATTTCCAGTGGCACCACCGGTACTTGCCAGAGCTACGCCTTGGTTGAGTTCGCGGGCGATGTTGTTGGGGCCGCTGATTGCACGTTCCCAGTCATAGATGATGTCGAGATCACGGAATGTGATGCTCGCACCAGATGTGGACATGGAGGCGTCGATACTAAGGCGGAATAGGCACCATTCATTGCCGTATCCATCTATCCAAGCGACTGGAACTAGAGGATTGTCTAGTAGACCCTGGATGGTATCGTGGATGGATGCCAGAGGACTCTGTGGGTATGGTATGAGGACAGGTCCTTCGTCGATTGTTCCGAGGCTTACTTCCTCGTTTCCACTAATGAGTGATAAATCGAATTCGCCGATTCCATTGTTCTCAAAATTCAGTTCCGCGTAACGCAAAGTAGCTCCTTTTGGCAAAAGGAACGGTGCGCCCTCACCATGGAGGCTAATGTCTAGAGCAATAGTTCGCGAGGATGAACCTTCATTCACACCATTGACGACACCGGCTCGGAACATGTCCTGTCGGCCGAAGCGGCCAAATCCTGGGTCTGTCATACCCCATTCGATATCACTATCAGCAGCAACATCGAGAGTGATGCCGCGCGAATGGTGCGCAAAGCGATATTCTACGTGGAATGAGTAAACATCGCACATTGATGTATAATTCGCCAACACACCGAGCGTGAAACTTGGGGACGTGAGGTCTGTCCACTGATTGTTAGTAAGTGGAATCGAAGATTGATCTGAATTCAAACTCATCCCCATGAGGAAATTGGGGCCACCACAATTGTCTACGATGATTGGCTTCATGGCGACGACGGGCATTGAGAAATCGGATCGTACTACTGGGGTAGTAGACGAAGGGTCTCGTATCGTAGAAGATATCATCACGGTCGAGCCTTCGCCCATGGCCGATGTCCATTTGTCCCCACTGTAACTTCCACCATCCCAGAATACACCATCTGTGTTGTTGAAACTAGTACCGATGATGGTACCCAATTGGAATCCATACAAAATGGGCGTGGATAAGCGAGCAGAACCGGAACCAAATGTGAATTTCAAATCGATTAGAGGGTACGTATCGGCATTGATATCCCACAATTCAATGAGGCTACCCTGAAGATTCGACATCGAATTTCCATTTCGATCCATGACGACATTTCCGGTTGAAGCCTCGAGAACATCGACGCCGAAATCAGCAGATGCGGATTTGCGTAGTTCAATATTGAGAAGACCGTACCCATCAGGGAACCCTGATTGACCCGAGGATTGGGGTGCGAACGAACTCATTGTAACTTGACCCTGAGCAGGTAGTGGATCACCGACACGCACACCATCAATATACCAACCAGCATTGAACATCTCCTCAGGGAATGCACCATTTCGTGGATTTACTTCATGGATGAAAATTAGTTTGACGAATCTGCCTGCATGCTGTGAAAGGTCGAGTCGGACATCTGACCATCCGTTCGGTGAGTTTGAGGTAGTTGAACCGTTTCCAGCAAGAACGTAAGCGCCGGCACCAGGACCATTGGCGCCAAGGTAATTACATCTCGCAGTGGGAACTTGATTTACTGACGCACCCAATTGATAGAGTCCATCGCCAGCGGATATTCCTGTGGTTGCTCCGATATTGAAGGGCGCGTAAACTGCATTTTGGAAATCTACATTGTTTGTAGAATTCTGTACTGCGACATAGGCACAATCATCGTAGTAGTACGTCAATGAGCCGGCTGAAGCTTCACGGTACGACAAAGAATGGAAACTCTGGAATGAGAGGTCTGCCTTACCGGGGTGAACGAAGAACGAAGCACTGGTGAGAACCATGTCATGTTCGCCATCAGGGAGAGTTGCTGTATAATCTGGATTTTCGAAATCCGTGCCCCAACACCATTCGCCGACACCGCAACCTAGTCCCGGTAGGACGTTGTTGTCTTGGTGTGAGTGCGCCCAATTTGCCACCAACGGCTGAATGCCTTGTTCGGGGCCAGCAGACCAACTCTCAGGATTTGCTTCAAAATCAGCGTTGTATCCTT
>JASMFB010000084.1:3160-5887 GCA_030751995.1 Candidatus Thalassarchaeaceae archaeon | reverse complement strand
CAATGATGGGAGTTCCGAGTGGAGCCATGCTGGCAATCTCAGCAATGGCACAACTACGCCAGACTTCTCTGCCGCCCTCAATGCGTTGTTGGCCAATTCAGCTCCGACATTCACAGATGCTTGGGGCAACGATTTCGTTGACATCCCACTCGGCGTCACTGGAAATGCTACACTTGTACTCGGCAATATTGATGTCGAGTATGATTGGCAGCCAACAGTCACCGATGGGTCCCTGTTGTCTGAGATCAATCAGCATCTGAGTGGAACCACTCCAGACCCGACGGGCAATGTGACCATTCCAATCAACGTAACCAGCGGCAGTGCAGGTATTGTCGAACTCAGCAATCTGAATATCAATCTAGGTGATAGACCCCCATCTGTGGGTTCAATGACTCTACCCACAGAGACACTAGTTCCCAATGGGAATACGGAAGTGATTGGGATTCAGGTAACATCCTATCAGGGTCTTGCAAACATCTCTTGGCTGGCAATGACGCCGCAACTCACCAGCATCTCCAATCCACCGGTTCTGGTCTATTCCTTTGACAATGCCAGCAGTTGGATGATTGATGCCAATGGATTCGTTGCCAATGTTTCAGGCAACTGGCAACCCTTGAATTCGGACACCGGATTGATGGAATGGGATCTCGAAGTCAGTTGGAACTGGCCCGAAGAGCAGGATGTCAAATGGAGGGGGCAAGTCACGACCACGGACAATCTGCATACCGACCGCGTTTCCACACAAACCACCAATCATGAGAGGCGACTTGAGATAGTGGACTTCCACCTGTGGGACGAGACCGCACCGAGTTATGGTGGACCGGAAGTCTTCGAAGATGAATGGGTGGCGGGGGGCGACCTTCTCCGTGCAACCGGTGTTGTACATTTCCTCGACGAATCCAGTATTCCAGAGCCAGGGGATGTACTTGTCGAACTTGAGAATGTAAGTGGAAATTCAACCACGGATTTGAGTGGTGCCTTCTCAATAAACTCGGCGGCTCCCAACGATAATTACTACGATGGATTCACCGTTAGTGCAAACATCGCCGGACCATTCGATTCCACGCCTGGGGGCGACAGTGAACGACTGTTCAATATCGACGCAACCGACCCCGGAATGATGCTGAATTCTCCGTCTGGAGATCGCGTCATACCTAATGCACAGCAATTGTTCAACGTCTCAATAGCGGACACCATAGGAATCGACGATGGAACTCTGCGTCTACGCTGGTGGATTGAAGCCGCACACGATGATGGTGATGGAATCCCCTCAATCATGGAATATGCCAGTGGGCCGTTGCAAAGGCAAGGTGATTCTGAGTTCTACCATGCGACATACGACGATACATCCAATGCGCAGGGCCAACGAGTCTCCCTCTTCATCGAAGGGAATGATATAGCTGGAAATTATCTTGGCAGCGAACCTGGATTCGAACAAGATCTGACCAATTACATCTCATTGGTCCCCAGCCCAACTTCATTCAATGGTGCCACGCTACAATATCACGGCGCTGGAACCCTAGTTCCTTCTCATTCGACTTGGTTGAACGTCACACTGAACGACCAGAATGAAATCGGCGACCTCGAAGAGATTGTCATCGACCTCGGCTCTAACACTGAACTAACTTGGACGGAGGCAAACGGCTTCTCTTCAAACGACCCTGAGGTTCAGGTCCTCGAATACACGATAACTGGAGAGGGCGAGGAAATCCACCTGAATCTATCATTCATGTTCACACCATTGTTCAATCCATCTGCCACAACCAGCGAGATTTCTATGGAACTGACCGATTCTTCAGGTCACCAAAACCTCTACACGGGAATTTTCTGGACATTGGACTCCAACATCCAACTGGCTGATTTCTCTATCTCCTTGGCAGATGACCCTCTGAACACGCCGCTTTCCGAAGACGATTATGTGGCTCTCAATGCGAGATTGAAGATCAGTGGACACGTTCGATATGCTTCCGTAGACCTTGCACCACCTGCCAATTCATACACCATCGAACTGGAAGTTCCATCCGACCTTCCACTGACTGTTACAGCAGATGCTGATGGTTACTTCGAAGGGGAGATTTCAGCCTTCAGCAATGGGTTCTATAGGGTAAATCTATTCTTGAATCAAGCCCCTGGGGTGGTTGAATCAACACCATCATCTCTACGGCTTCAAGTGGATGGGGATGCGCCCACACTCATCAGCTTTGAACCATCATTCAT
This sequence comes from Candidatus Thalassarchaeaceae archaeon, assembly GCA_030751995.1. Taxonomy (GTDB): domain Archaea; phylum Thermoplasmatota; class Poseidoniia; order Poseidoniales; family Thalassarchaeaceae; genus MGIIb-P. The sequence continues at coordinate 3,670 of JASMFB010000084.1, read as the reverse complement.
CCCTGCCAATGCGACTGACATTATTCTGCAATTCAGTTTGCAGGACATTGGTGCTGGATTGTCCAACGAATCATGGCCGATGACATGCCAGATTATGCGTGGCTTCTCTTCGATTGGTGAACCCTTGCAGTCTACCGCGGTGCAGACGATTGAAGGCCAAGTCTCCAGATATCAGGCCAATCTCTCATTCCAACCGATGGTAGCAAGTGACAATCTCGATTGTTGGATCGATGCAAAGGATCGCACTGGAAATGAAATCACCGGCCCAGGTTCGACTTCGACATGGGCACTACGAGTTCCAATAATCGAAGTTCGCCCAGACATCGTGGCTACCCAAGTCGTCATTGAGCCCACGAACCCACAATTCGGCAAGGTTACTACAGTCACCATCACATTGGAGAATCATGGTAACCAGACCACTGAGGCCTTCTTTGTCACCCTTGAGGCGCTTGAAGAGGAAGTAGGACGCATCGAAGCAAGGTTCCTTTCCGGACAATCCTCGACTACGAT
>JASMFB010000084.1:0-3061 GCA_030751995.1 Candidatus Thalassarchaeaceae archaeon | reverse complement strand
AACTCTGGTTTGGAAACCGGATTGGGATGGCGAACTAGACCTTCTTGTTCACGTCGATGCTGAGAATTCAATCGATGAAATCAATGAGAACAACACACTGACGCTGCCCGTTGCAATACAACCCGCTCCAGAAGCAGGATTCCTCTCACTCACTGTGATTGGTGGAATTGCGATGTTGTTGTTGTTCGGAGCCCTGATGTTTGGTCTTGCAGTCATGTTCCTCCGTGGAAGTCGCTATGAGGATGAAGACGAATGGGAAGATGAGGATGAATTCGATGAAAGAGGCGACACAACGTCCGCGGACACCTTACTCGATGACTACGTCGAAGATTGAGAAATGGACTCGGCCAGATTTGAACTGGCGATCTTCGCCATGTGAAGGCGACGTCAAAACCCCTAGACCACGGGCCCTTGGACGGGGCCACTAAAGAGCCGTGTTTAACGCTGACTACAATCGATGCCTCAATCCCAATATCAACCAAATGCTAGTTGCGGGGAGTTGATATATCGTGCGCCGGCTCGCTATTCGATGTCTGAACAAGATGGCATAGAGAATCTCTTGGATGAGCGACGGCAATTTCCGCCATTGGAGCCGATTGCAAGTGAAGCACACATCACCAATTTTGAGCAATATCAAACGATGTGGAAACGCAGTATTGAGGACCCTGCTGGGTTCTGGAGTGATATTGCGGACGAATTTGAATGGTATCGAAAATGGGACGAAGTAGCCTCTTGGGATTTCGTGAATGGGGAAATCAAATGGTTTGATGGAGCTCAACTAAATGTCAGCGTCAACTGCCTTGACAGGCATATTGCTGCAGGAAGGGGCGATTCGCCTGCAATTTCATTTGAAGCGGATGATGGCAAGGTCAGAACCTACTCGTTCAACGAAGTACTCGAACAGGTCTGTCGTCTTGGTAACCTAATGCGGGCAAATGGTGTTGGCAAGGGTGACCGTGTCACCGTCTACATGCCAATGATTCCCGAACTCGCATTCACACTGCTTGCTTGTGCTAGAATCGGAGCAATCCACTCCGTGGTTTTCGGAGGATTCTCTGCTGAGTCACTTGCTCAGCGTATTGTGGATTGCACTTCCGATGTGATAATTACTACTGACGCTGGAATTCGCGGTGGTCGAACGATTCCTTTGAAATCAATTGGTGATGACGCCGTCAAACTAGCCGAAGCACAAGGCGTCACTGTCAGATGTGTGCTAGTCAACCATCGCGCGGGTGATGGAGTCGGAAGTGGCTCACCCAATTGGGTAGAAGGCAGAGATGTCGATATGGATGCCGGAATGGCCTCTCAGAGCACTGAATGCGAACCAGAGGTCATGGAAGCGGAAGACCCATTGTTCATCCTCTATACCTCAGGCTCAACCGGTCAGCCAAAGGGAGTGATGCACTCACAGGCGGGATATATGATTTGGACTGCTACGACCTGTAAATATGTCTTTGACCTCGATCCAGACAGAGATCTCCATTTCTGTACTGCCGACATTGGCTGGATTACCGGCCACTCATACATCGTTTACGGGCCACTCGCGTTGGGCTGCCATACACTGATGTTCGAAGGAACCCCTACCTACCCTGACGCTGGTAGGTTCTGGGAGATTTGTGATAAACACAAGCCCACCACATTTTACACTGCGCCAACAGCAATTCGTGCATTGATGGTCTTTGGTGACGAACCGGTCAGGCGCTTCAAGCGCAGTTCAATACGGGTTTTGGGTACTGTTGGAGAGCCAATCAACCCTGAAGCATGGATGTGGTACCACGAGGTTGTAGGCGACTGCACGCGACCTATTGTTGATACTTGGTGGCAGACAGAAACGGGTGGAATCATGATTACTCCTCTCCCTGGAATGACCACCACAAAACCGGGCTCTGCAACTTATCCCTTCTTTGGAGTCAACCCGAAAATCGTCCATGCAGATGGTTCTGAATGTGAGAGAAATGAGGGAGGATATCTGATTGTTGAGGGAGCATGGCCAGGCATAATGCGCACCGTTTATGGAGACCATGACCGATTCATCAAGACCTACTTCAGTCAGCAACCGGGGCGATATTTCACCGGTGATGGAGCACGCAAAGACGATGATGGGTGTTTCTGGATAATGGGCAGAATTGACGATGTCATCAATGTATCAGGACACCGAATGGGGACTGCTGAAGTTGAATCAGCATTGGTGGAGCATCAGGCTGTCTGTGAGGCGGCAGTTGTCGGATTCCCACACGATATCAAAGGTCAAGGAATCTACTGTTTCGTCACCCTTGAAGGGGAGCACTCGCCATCAGAAGAGTTGCGTCAAGAACTTCGACAAGGAGTGCGCAGCATCATCGGTCCAATCGCCACACCTGACAAGGTACATTTCACCCAGGTTCTTCCAAAGACACGCTCCGGGAAAATCATGCGACGTATTCTGAGAAAAATCGCTTCGGGAGATGTATCGGACATGGGGGATACAAGCACCCTTGCAGACCCGAGTGTGGTCACAGAATTGGTCAATAGTAGGCCAGAATGAGCGGAAAAACGATGCCGATTCATCTAAAACGGGGTTGCTAGGCGAATATGACAGGGGTGCAGTGTATGGCCGTAGGTAACCGGAACGAGGGGTCTCTCCTCGACCTAGACCTAATCAATAGGATTCACATCAATCGTTCCGCCTTGGAAAGGCGTGCTGCAAGCCTGCCAAAACGACGTGCTGTGAAGAATGATTGGCAAGTCGCTTGGATGTTACAAGCCATTCGCTGTATTGACTTGACCACCCTGGCAGGGGATGATACACCTCAGCGTGTTGTTCGACTGGCTCAAAAGGCGATTAGACCTGTTAGAAGTGATCTGCTGAGCGCATTGAATTTGGATGTTGATACCGTTCATTGTGCTAGCGTCTGCGTCTATCACAGCATGGTAGCAAGCGTTGCACAGGCATTGGATGGAAGCCCCGTTGGAACTTGTGCAGTATCCACCGGATTTCCAGCGGGACATATTCCACACCCACAAAAGTTAGAGCAGATTGAGGCATCAGTCGCTGCAGGAGCAACTGAAATCGACATTGTAG
>JASMFB010000083.1 GCA_030751995.1 Candidatus Thalassarchaeaceae archaeon | reverse complement strand
CGGCCGTCATCTGCATCCGATGGTCGCCGAATGTGGGTACGATATGAAGAGGTGTGGCGGGATTTTGGCCGCCAGATATTCTCAATCCATCTGCAGTGGATTCAACTTCAATGGAGTATGCTGCTAACATCTCCACTGTCCTCTCAATCCGATTCGATTCCTTGAACTGGGCGTGACTTGAGCCGACAATATCTCCACCCCCTCCAATTGCCATTGCCGCCGCTAGAGGCGTAATCAGATCATTCGCATCTCGAAGATCAATCGTTTGCGAATCGTAGAGATTCACCCCTTCCAGAACTTCTGCTCCTAGGGCATCCTCAACGTCCACATCTGGCCATTCAACCGTTGTATCGTGAATCATCTCGTACAACTTCCACATGACGATATGAGAAGCATCAGCAGGAATCTGTACTTGATTTGGCGGTTTACATTTCCAAGGCCTCAATATCGGGCCGTCAATGCTGTTAGGCGAACCACATTTGGCTGCTAGAGAAAATGTGAGTTCGGCGTGCCTGCGACTCACCATTTCCCCTTCTTTGGCCAATTCTAGAGGTTTGCTTCTTGCTGGCATCGATAGAACTAGAGCCGACAGATGTTGACTGGTCTTGCTTACATCTAGGGCCAACGAATCTAGGGTAATTGGGCCCTTGATTCTCATCGGTAAATTTCGCTGTTCGGAATCAAACTCGACTTCAAGCTCTAGAGATTTCCAGAAATCGCGGCGGATTCTAGATCCCAGGGTAGCATCTCCATCGACAGTTACCCATTCACCAATTCTAGTCGTAGCGATTGTGAGCAATCTAAGCGCCGTCCCTGAGTTGTGTAAATCTAGTGCCCCACTCGGGCAATCAAATCCATTCACGCCGACTCCGTGCACGGTCCAAGCATCATTTAGAATATCGATTTCAACGCCCAATCCAATCAGTGCATCGCGCATCGCACAAGCATCCCGGGATGCACCCTCAATACCACGGATATCGACTGAATTATCACCTTGGGAAGCCAACAACAGCCAACGAATCAGGTGACTCTTAGATGGGGGCAAGCCCCCTATTGCGACCAATGAAGTCGATGCTGGAACGAATAGAGTCCCATGCTGTGTCGGCGAATCCACAACCTGCGGACTCGGGCAGACTCCATCATTCCGTCGCTGGTAGGGGCATGGCCGCTAATTCGGTTATTCCCGATGTTCCTTGGGAACGAATGAAAATAGTCCAGCCACCCTCTTCAGTTCCTGCGGCTGTGGCATTGATGACGAAATAATCTCCTCGATTAACAGTGTACGAGGCGTCTCGATCATGAAAAGTCACAGTTTCTCCAACTGAACCGTAGACATTGGCATCGTTGACATGACCTGTGATGCTTGAGGCATTGACTCCTGCTGGGGGGACAATTGAGAACGACACACCCGAAGTGTGAAGATTCTGCGATAATTCTGTGAATCGAACTACTTGGAACCCATTGTCCAACGCCCTGACACTCATGGTTGCATAGGGCGCCCCCTTATCGGGTGCTGCTATTGCATCATCGACCATCAGGTAGACTGCACTAGCCAATAGGACGGTAATAGCCATCAACAGAACAGTTGCAATCACGGGGCTCACCGCCTCATCCTCGCATACCCGCTCGCGTCTCATCGGCCACCGAAGGTGGCCTGTAACGTGTAAATACACCGGCAATGAACCCAAGAAAAAAGGTCAGAATTGAACTCAAACACAGTCGCCAGAGATCAAACCCTAGTCTCCTTGTTCTTGAGTCGAAGACCCTTGTAACTGCATTTGCGGCAACGCTTGGCACGCAACGCATTACGTGCATTGCACTTCATGCAAATTCTCACGCCGAGAAGGCGTGCTTCAGCCTCCGGGAATCGTGCCATAGGCCCGCCGACCTGCTCCCCCTATTTAATCGGCGTGGAATTCAGACGCCCCCGTAGGGGGCGGCGAGACCGTCATCGTCTTGGGTCGTGCACACTCCCCTCGGTTTGTTCCCATGCGACTTGAGCGGCTGCCCGGAATTCACCACGATTCAGCATGTATCGTCGTCTCGGGTACCGAATCAACCGTCATCATCGATTCTGGAACTTCTTGGTATCAATCGAATCTGGTTGAACGCTTGCAGCCTCACCTTGAAGGCCGTGCCTCCGTCGAAGCTATCCTTCTGACCCACAGACACTTCGATTCATGTGGAGCAGCCCCTCACCTCGCTCAGCAATTCGATGCGACAATCAAGGTTCACGAAGACGCGGTTGCACCTCTTGCAGGTGGCGATTTATTCACCACATGGGCCAGTCGTTATGATTCCGATATGCCACCCATCGATGCACAGGGATTTTCAGACGGTGATCAGATTTCACTTGGTGATGTCACCCTGCACGTATTGCATACCCCTGGGCATACCATGGACGCTTGTTGCTTCCACATTCCAGAGAAAGGCACCATCATCTGTGGGGATTTAGTGCCGGCCGCAGGTCACCCCTCTCGCGCAGATATGCCCACTGGCAATCTCGTGGCAATGAAAGAAAGTTTAGAGCGGATTCTAGATTTGTCCCCCAATCTATTGGTTTGTGGAAGGGGGGAAGCGATTTCTGGTTCCGATTCCTGTGCAGATGTTCTCAACCAACACATCGAATCCGTCAAACTTCGAATTGAAGGAGAAGGAGAATTGCCGAGTGGTTGGCCCAAGCCGGCGGAAACTTGTCACTGGTTAACGCCCGAACCCGCATGGTCATTCCAATGAATTGATTCGCCAGGAACCTTTCCCCGTCAACATGCCGTGGTGGGGTTTGCTACTCTGGGCGTTCTTGGTCTACTTCGGAATATACCTAGCAAGACACTTGTTCGCAATCTTCACTTTCAACCTCAATGAATGGAGAAATCGATGATTACCAAGTTTCTCTCTCGTCATCCTTCTTCTCTTTCTTGTAATGGCGATAACAGGGCTTGCAAATCGCGAGCCGTCGAGATTCCCCAACCAATTCTCCTTCTTCCCAGACATCAGCTAGATTGTCAAATGCGATGCTACGGCCGCCATGGCTCTTGTCAGCCCAATTATCACATCCCTTGACTGCACAGGGTTTTTCCCCATCTGCCAATTCTCTGCTTCGGCGCTTTTTTCCATCATCTTTGCCAGCACCTTGCCTAGCTTTGCGTGCCTTCGCCTTGAATCCCATGCCATTCACTCCTCGACTCTCCTACTTGACCCCGTCGATTTTCATCGTTCAATCGTAGCTTCTCTATCGGGGCCCACCCCGACACTGATTATCGGGAATCCAAGGAGACTTTCGATCTTCTCGACATAGGCACGCGCATTTTCAGGTAGGGCTGAAAATCCAGTTCCATTTCGTGCTGCAGCCCGGGCAATCTCCAACCATTCTTCTAGAGAGAGTGCATCAAATCCAGGTACAGATTCATAGACGGGTTTACATCGAGCCAAGCGGCCAATGTCGGCAGGAATCTCGTGACAAGGTTCACCATCGATGGTGTAACCCACACAAATACTGAGTTCTGAAATGCCACCCAGCACATCGAGCTTGGTCAATGTCACTCCATCGAAGCCATTCATTCGGTGTGCGTGCCGAAGGACCACAAGGTCAAGCCACCCACAACGCCGGGGTCGCCCTGTCGTCGTCCCGAACTCATGCCCAACATCCGCCATGTGTTTTCCATCAGCGTCAGACATGCCCTTGCCATCGTAGAGTTCGGTGGGAAACGGACCTTCTCCCACGCGCGTAGTGTATGCCTTGACTACACCGTAAGTTCTCTCAACATGCCCAGGATGAATTCCTGCACCATGTGTAGCGTTACCTCGACTAGTGACCGAGGATGTGACGAAGGGGAATGTGCCTTGATCAATGTCGAGCAAGCAGCCCTGCGCCCCCTCTAGGAGAACATTCTGACCCTGTTTGAGTGCCATGTCTAGCATGAGCCCAGTCGGTGCGACCGCATGACCGAAGCGTTGCCAGATCCATGACAGGTCGAGGGCTAGAGTTTGCGGTGTAATCTCTCCGTGCAGACTCGCTTGTCTGGAGATAGTATTCCACCCCACTGGATCATCAGCCGACGGTGTGGTATCTTTGATATCGAATAAATCGAGCCGCGCATTCATCCTTTCTGCAGTATAGGCAAGCCATTCTGGGTCTGCCATTCGAGATGGGATGTCGCAGAAGCGAACGCCCACTCGCTCAATCTTATCGCCATAGGTGGGACCAATCCCTCGCTTCGTGGTACCGATTTTGGTATCTGTGCCGTCGATGCGACGATGGAAGGGGAGATTGACGTGAGCCCGCTCACTAATCCACAGACGAGTTCCTTCGGGGCGTTCACTCCCGAAAGCATACCAATCTTCGAGCTCCTTCTCAAGAGTCCAAGGATCGATGACCATGCCATCACCTAGAACAAGTTGACATTCTGGGTAGGTGATGCCGCTGGGCAGATGATTCAGTTTCAGTGTACGATCGCCGATGACGATTGTATGTCCAGCATTGTTGCCGCCCTGAAAGCGAGCCACCCAACTGGCCTCACTGGCGAGTTGATCAACCATCTTGCCTTTGCCCTCGTCGCCCCACTGTGCGCCGAGCACCACCGTGGCGGGCATGATTGTAGCGCATTGCCGGCCATTCATGAACTTGCCCACTGGGAAAATGGCATTTTGAGGTCAATAAATGATGCATCTATGCGATTACTTTAAGGTCGGATTCCCCCATTTTATTTTACGTACGAGGTAGTTTGTATCCGGGGCGTGATAAATCCCACTGAATGGGGGATTGCTCTGGAGCGAAACATTCGTCATCCAAACGAAGAGTTTAAGTACTACCGAGTATACATGTTAACCCCGAGTTGAGTAATATGACAGAAGAGCAGACCGAAACCGATAGCCAGAAGCAGAATGCACGAAAATCCTCCGTCGGCGCAGGACGTCCGTCCCAGCGTCGTACCGTGGGTCAAACCACTCCTTGCACCGAATGTGGCGCAACAGATTGGCGTGAAGACGAAGTCCGAGGTGAGACCTATTGTGTCCCTTGTGGCAACGTTGCTGAGGAGAATGCGATTGACCCTGGTGCAGAGTGGACCAACTACTCCGATGGTGCAGATCGCTCCCGAGTGGGCGCACCTAATCGCGAGTCCCTTTCTGACAAGGGCCTCAACACGTCGATTTCGCGCAGCGACATTTCCGGTGCTGGTGCGCGACGCCACGGCATCAAGGGGAGCGACGCCAAGCATTGGCGACGTCGAGCGTTGATTGACGAACGCAGCAAGACTCGTTCCTCGCGTGCGCGAAACCTAACCAAGGCCATGCAGTTCATTCGTGACCGAGGCAAACTCCCTCCTGCGCTTGTTGAAGAGGCCGCACGCCTCTACCGTCATGCCGCTGAACAGGGCATTGTTACTGGTCGAAGCATCCGTGGTGTCTCTGCAGCTTGTGTGTATCTCGCTGCACGACAGGCACGATTGCCACGTACTATCGAAGAGATTGCAGAATCCTTCGACATGACTGGTGAAATGGGTCTGAAGGAACTCAAGCGAACGATTCGCTTGGCTGCACGTTGCCTCAACGCTCACCACGTCACTGGACCTGGTGAGTACCTAGACAAGTTCCACAGCGACCTTGGCCTGCCAGCACCCGTGCTAGGTGAAGCCAACTACCTGTGGGGGCGTGTCGGCGAATCCATGGAATGGCAGGGCAAGAAACCCTCCGGTGTTGCAGGTGTCATGCTGTACAAGGCTGCACAGAACCGTGGCCACCCTCGTACTCAATCCGAAGTCTGTGAGGTCGCCGGTGTATCCGAAGTGACTTTGCGTGGACTCTTGCGAATTCTTGAAGCACTGCTAGCCCAGTTGGGTGAAGCACCGTCGAACTGAAGAAGCATAGCCGATTCGAGTGGCCCAAGGGCGCTTAGATCAGCTGGAAGATCGTCTGGTTTGCAACCAGAAGGCCGGGGGTTCAAATCCCCCAGCGTCCACCATAATTCAAGATAGGGGCCCCCTCTAGTCAGTGCAATGCGGCAGCAGTGCATGGCTTTCTTCGTCGCCCTGCTGATGT
>JASMFB010000082.1 GCA_030751995.1 Candidatus Thalassarchaeaceae archaeon | reverse complement strand
TTTGAACTGGCGATCTTCGCCATGTGAAGGCGACGTCAAAACCCCTAGACCACGAGTCCGATGGCCCGGCCACCCACGAACCTCGCTTAACGATGACGCAGCCCATTCGGGCGTGCTCATGCGTGCAAGGCATTGAAGAACGGGCTTCACACCCCTCGCTTCGGTGAGAGCGTGAGTGAAGACGTCGAAGAGGGCATGTTCTCTGCAGCGGGTGACCCTGAGAACCCCGACCTCGTCGAAACTCCGGTTGATGTAGGGGGCTCGTCACCTGTCGTTGAAGAGTGGAAACCCTCCCTTCGCTACCGCATCCAGCAGAAGACTGGTTGTGATGTCGGTGTATTCGCTGAGAAGGACACTTGGTACGCATTCGTCATCTCAGTCATCATGTTCTCAGTCATCGCCACGGCCGGTCTTTCCATCTTTGAATCCACTTCAGAGAGCTTCGGCACCAGCGATGACATCGTTCCCACGCCCGATTTTGTCACACCAACTCTGAATCGTACCGCGTACGAGGCCAATTTTACCGATGAGAACGGTACACTCCAACTCTCAGAACTGCGTGGCTACACTGTGATTCTTGATTTCATGGCCGTCGCCTGTTCCAATTGCCATTACGTGCAGGAACACTTGGATGACTCCCAGGCTGATTTCGAGGCTCTAGATGGCCCTTATCCAGTGGTAATCATCTCAATTGGAGTTTGGTGGGACAGTGAGAGTTTTGAGGATTTGAATGAGACCTTTGGGGGTGGAGAACGAATGATGCCCTGGATTGTTGCCGTTGCAGATGGAGACGATGTCATCACCAACGATTCAATCACCAGCATTGTTGCCCATTATTCTGCGCAAGCCATCCCACTCGCTCTGGTCATAGACCATGAAGGCTACATGGTCCACAAGACCAATACTGGTACTCCAAGCGACCAGTGGGCTGGTTTCGATGAGGCTGTTGAACTCTCAGTAGCTGGTGAGGCCGAGTCTCTACGTGGCGGTTTGGCCAAAGTGGACACTTCTGCACAAGGCATATTCTTCCTTGGGCTGATGCTAGGCGTCTTGGTTTACTTCTCTCCCTGTGCATTCCCAATTCTTCCTTCATACATTGGATACTACATTTCGCTTGGCGCACGCGAGGAAGAGTTGCGCGAGAGCGGGAAGTTGCAGGGCAAGATGCCCGGACACCTCTCGGTCGGATTCTTGGCAGGCATGGGCATGATCACTTTCTTCCTCGTTCTTGGCATCTTAGTAGTTGGACTTTCTGAGATATTACCCATCTCTCTCTACTTGCACAATTTCGCACTGGCGATTGCCATCCTACTCTTCATTCTCGGCTCATTCATGCTGATGGGAGGAACTGCACACCTGCTCGGATGGGTGGACAAACATATCGTTCAGCGCTTCTCGACCACAGAGATGGATGACCAATTCACACCACGCCGAAACATGTACCTATGGGGCATTGGATATGCAGCCGGGTCAATCGATTGCACCGCTGCTGCTGTCATTCCTTTCGTGGGTTATCTCACCGTCATAGGTGGTACCTCAATCTACACGGGACTGGCTGGCATCATGCTCAGCGTTCTGCTGTTGATGACTGTGGTCACCGTATTGGTTGGAACCGGTCGAGAAGTGTTCCGCCAGGTGCTGATGAAGGCCAGTGGAATGATCAAATTGGTTGGCTCATGGATGATGATGTTTGCAGGCATAATGCTGACAATTTACCTGACAAACTCAGAATTAACCAATGCGATTCTCTGATATACTGTCGTCATAGGCGCTGAACTGAATGCTAGACCTCATTCTGGTCCTCGCAGTTCTCATCGCCGCTTACATGGCGTGGAACATCGGGGCCAACGATGTTGCCAATGCGATGGGTACGAGCGTAGGCTCTGGCGCCCTTACTTTGCGCCGTGCAATCATCGTTGCTGCTGTGTTTGAATTCCTTGGTGCCGTGTTGTTCGGCAGTCACGTGACAGATACGATTCGAAAAGGCGTGCTCGATTTCGGCGATGATGCAACGCTAGCAGCATATTCTGAGGAATTGATGTACGGATTCATGGCTGCCCTTCTTGCCGCCGCCATCTGGCTGACCGTGGCCACAAAGTGGGGATTGCCAGTCTCAACTACCCATTCTATTGTCGGTGGCGTCATCGGCATGGGACTCTTCATTCGCCCGAGCGCAGTGAACTGGGGCAAAGTCGTCGAGATCGTACTCTCTTGGGTCGCATCACCCCTTCTGGGTGGCATCCTCGCCTTCCTGTCCTTCTGGGTAATCAAGAAGGTGATTATGGAGCACGACAATCCAGTAGAGCGAACTCGAACAATGGCCCCAATTCTTGCATTGCCCACCTTCTTCGTTCTCGGCCTAGCACTGCAATTCAAAGCCCTCAAGGGATTCTACAGCAATCTCGACTCTTCTGGTTACATCAACAAAGAAAATTGGCTACCTGCCGAGGCAGGAACCTCATTCAATCCTATGGTAGAAGGAGCATGGATTCCAGCAAACTCACTTCTAGTGGCGCTGGCAATCGGCATTCTTGCGAGTGCTATGATGTATTTCGTCCTGCGCAGATATGAGTTCAAAGAAGAAGGATACGCCGGAGTTGAACGTGTATTCATCTGGCTACAAATCATCACTGCATGTTACGTTGCCTTCGCCCACGGTGCTAACGATGTGGCCAACGCAATCGGCCCAATGGCTGCAATCTACCAAATCGCTGCCGATGGTACCCTAGCTGCAAGCGCCGAGGTTCCAATCGGACTCTTACTTCTGGGTGGCGCGGGAATCACTGTCGGTGTTGCGACTTGGGGCTACAAGGTGATGGACACGATTGGCAAGAAAATCACGCACATCACCCCTTCTCGTGGATTTGCTGCGGAATTCGGCGCGGCCACCACGGTCCTAATTTTCTCGATGCCCTTCCTCGCTGTCCCCATCTCGACCACTCACACACTAGTCGGTGCAGTAGTCGGCGTCGGTTTAGCAGGTGGTGCATCAGCCGTTGATTTCCGAGTCTTTGCGAAGATTGCCGCTTCTTGGGTGGCCAGTTTACCGGTCGCAGGTGTGGGTGCAGTTGTATTCTGCGTTCTCTTCGCGATGAACCCGACCAACGTCCTCATCGTCTCCGTAATTTCGGTTGGTATGGTCATCTATGTGATGACTCGTGAAGATGACGAGGTTGAGGACACATCCGTTCCAATCGTTGTCTCTGAGATGCCAATGGGCGAGGCAACCCCTCGAGCAGCCCGAACCGTGTTCCAGGTATTCCATGAGCACGCCATCGCTGTTGAAACCACAGTCGCTCATATGATGCAAGCAATCAATGACGCCGTATCGGACAATGATCCGGCTGCATCCATCAAAGCAACTCAGGAGGCCGAATTGGCCGCTGATGATATCAAGGCAGAGATTAGAGATATGCTAGGTACAGGCGTACGTCTCGCTGTGAACAAGACTGCATTCTTGCATATGCTTGCAAGACAAGATCGCATTGCGGACTATGCACAGAATGTCGCCGAACAACTTTCCTTCCGTCCATTGTACGACAACAAGGAGGCACGGGAACATTTGCTTGTTATGGCAGAGGCCGTATCTGAAACTGTTGCCAAGTACGAGGATACGGTCGAGGTTTTGCAGGACTTTGCTCTCTCAGGATTCGCCAAGAAGAAGTCTGGCGCCCTGCGTCAATTCATTGGCGATGTCAATCTGCTTGAACATAAGGCGGATGAGGCCGAGGTTCTCGCCGCATCTCATGTATTCAGTGAAGGGGACGACAGTCCGCTTGCGGCCATGCACATGTATCGTGTCCTACAACGCTTGGACGATGTTGCAAATGCCTGTGAGATGGCAGCCAATGCCTTCCTGCCTCTAGTCTACTAATGAAGTGAACTCGATGAGTTCTCTGTTGACTTTCCGTCGAGTCTCGCTTTGAGAGAGGAAGCGATGATGACTGCGAAGAACAGCAGGCCCTGTGTGACTTCCATTAGAGAGGGAACAATCCCTAGTCCAGCCATCGGTGGTTCCCAATTGATGTTCTCTGGCATGAATCCGTATCCATAGGTTGTATCGGACTGACCGGGGCCAGGTCCTCCGCCTCCGCCCGGTGGCCCTCCACCCTGTCCATTTGAGGGCTGACTGTCCACATCGGCAACGCCATGGTAGCACATGAGGAAGTATGGGAATCCGATCATAGACACCTGGTCGTTGTTGGTATCAGTAACCAATAGAGGCGAACCCGATAATGGGGTGCTGACATAGTGATAGATCCCCTCTGGATATTCGGGGGTCGGTCCAAATCGACCATTGCATTGATCCAAGTCACCTAGGCCATCAACATAGTTCCAATCATCAATTCCGTTGTAGCCTTGATCTCCACCGTCTTGGATTCTTTCGATTGCATAGGATGAGGTGATTGCTCGAATGCTTCCATCATCATCATCATAACCATACATGCCGTAGATGGGGTATCCATCAAAGGACCATCCGATAATCGGGCTGTGGTATCCATTCTGCAACTTCTCAATCTCGTAATCACTCATATCTTCTCCAGTAGCTGCTTCCCAGAATTGGCATTGTGCATCGTAGTGGTAGTGGAAATTGTTGCCTGCTGAATGACTGGTACACCATCCGAGGAAAATTGGCTGCCTATCTTCATCGAAATAATCGAAATGTAAGGCCACTGCATCTCCACCAGGACCTTCTTCGGGACCATACATGGGGACTCCGTTAACTGCAACTGCAACTGCACCACGGTCCGGGGCACACTCCCATTGTGTTTGAGCAGCAGGGCAATTGGCTGAATTATGCCCACCGGTAGTATCGTTCACAGGATTGAGGGTGATGTGCCATTCTAGGTCAACTTCATCCGCACAGCAACCCATTGTAGATAGGAAGTCGTGGTTGGGGATTCCATTGCTGTCAACGACCATCTCACCGTTCTGTATAGCAACCGACACTTGGCATTGGAACCAGGGCCCTGAGCCCCCGCCACCGGCTGAATTCACGCCGTTGTTGTTGGAAGAGTAACCATTCTCTGAATTGTAATCCTTGACCCAAGGCCCCTGACCCTCTTGGCAGAGCCACGAATCTTGCGGCTCCCACGTGGGGACTGGGCAGCCTGTGGAATCTACAACAGTTCCCGCAGGCGTGTTTTCACACTGATCTGGTCCATTTGCAACGCCATCTCCATCGATGTCATTGTCACAAGCATCAGGCGTACCATCTGTGTCGAAATCTTGGTTGTCATCTCCACCTTCGCAAACATCTTCTGAATCAGCGACACCATCTCCATCTGAATCGATAAGTGGGTCACAACCATCGACCACACCATCGTTGTCAACATCAATCGAATCATCATACCCTTCACAATCATCATCGGCATCAGAGACCCCATCTCCATCTCCATCTCGCTCACTATCGCTGCAACCATCGGGATGGACTGGTTCTCCCTGAGGTGTGCTGGGACAGCCATCATCTTCGTCTGAAATCCCATCTTGGTCGGTATCTGGTTCTTCTGTATAGAGTTCGGGAATTGCATATTGGATGACGGTTCTCGTATCAGTAAACAATCCACAATCGGCTACGATTTCACCGGCGTGGTTAGTGGCGTTGTAATCCAGTGGAATCGAGAACGTCGAAGCGGTCACTTGTCCGGGTAGTGCTTCCTGTCCTTGTGGCTGAAAAGATACCTCACAAGTGCTTGGGAATGCATGGTTGATGCTACCTGTAATGTCCGCCCAGTCACTGTTGACCGAATTCAATGCGAATTCCGTGGTCAGTTCAGCCGCTGGTTCATCTGGTGTAGGCATGACAGCGGTTGAATAGACAATCTCTGAAGTCTGGCCCCCTGCATCCTCTGCATAGGCACTGGTCACCCATTCCGCTGGCATCGTGATGGGCAGAACTCCACTCCATCGCCCATCGGATCCTGCGAAGAACATCCACGGCCCTTGACGGTCGGTATCATCGATTGGATTAATCATCTCAACATGAACGACTGTGGTCGAGGGAGTCTCATCATGAATGCCACCTTCAAGGGTAAACGCCGTAACGCCATACGCGTGTACAGCTTCATCCATGGTGAGTAATGGAGCATCGTCAGTAACAACAATCTCT
>JASMFB010000081.1 GCA_030751995.1 Candidatus Thalassarchaeaceae archaeon | reverse complement strand
AGTCCAAGTGGCTACAGTTGTCCCAATCCAGCATCGGTATGCCTTGTTCTATAGACAATTTTTCGGTTGCATCAGAAGTTGGAATTCCAGTGATTTCTAACCCTTCTTTCCGGATTCTACGACCCAGTTCTAAGATGGTGTATTTGACGGTAGATCCGGTACCAATTCCAATCTTCATTCCGCTCTCGACAAATGCACATGCAGCGATTCCAGCTTCAGCCTTCATCGCCTCCTTCTCCTCCGATGTGAATGGGCTCATTGCCCCTACCTCATCCGATAAGGGGCATATCCTTTCGCACGGTCCACAAAAGAAAATCGCCCCTTAAGGGGCGGCGATGGTTTCAAACACTTCCGGGTGCGTCGAACCGCCATGCGTTCCCAGCGTATGCCATGGGCAGTACCTCTACTTCTCACTTGGTTGATGCTCGGAATGAGCCTGTCAATGTTTGTTCAGGCTCCAGATTCGGCCCTTTCTGATTCACAAACGTCCATGGATTCAGGCTTGGATGAGCCCACATCGGTTTCGATCCAAGTAGCAGATGGAAGTTCATCAGCGCTGAAGGCTGAAGTTCCAGTGGGGCACACTGTCGAATCAATCGACCTCTCACTTTCGCCTGATGTTTTAGCATACAGTGACGGATTCACATGGTCCGACGAACCGGATTGGAATGCTTCTGGTGCTTTGCTAGACAGAGTCAATGTCAACGTCAGTGAAGGCATACAGTTGCTACCTCAAGAATGGATTTGGGATTTTGAAAATTCAAATCATGGCTGGTCTTTGCAATCATCCGGTGGTTGGGCATGGGGCTATGATTCGACGTTGGGAGCCAGTGGAGGTGTTCATGGGGGCACCAAAGCCATCTACACCTACAATGGAAATTACCCCAATTACATGTCCGGCACACACTGGGCGACAAGCCCAGTCATAGACTGTTCAGGATGCAGTGGGACTTGGAATCTGCAATACTGGAAGCGATTGGGTGTTGAATATCATGCTTATGATCACGCTTACGTCCAGGTCAAGAATGCACAGGGTAGTTGGGTTCAAATTTATTCAAGTTCCGGCACCATTAACGATGGTTCATTCCAACTCGTGACATACAATATTGCAAATTATGTGCAAAATAACCCAGCTTTCCGCATTCGATTTGGATTGGGTTCCACTGATGGTTCTGTAACATACACAGGATGGAATGTTGACGATGTCTCAATTTCACCAGCAGGTGGCGGAGGCGGTGGTGAAGAAGGGAACTGGACTAGCGCTAGATTCGGACCGGGTATCACTGGAGCACACGGCATGCAAGGGGATAGTTACGGCATCACCTCCATAGATGCCACAATTCCCAATGGTGCCGACGTCCGACTCTCTGTTCTTGATGGCGTTTCCAAAACGCCTATCCCTGGCTTTTCCGATTTGGAGCCGACATGGGTTGACCTTGGTTCCATCGATCCCGAAAAACACCCTAGTCTGCGCCTCAAACTGTACTTGGACGCCAGAGGGGGTGCTTCGACTCCAATCATACACAATATTCACATGAACCATCGATATGGGAATTCATTCTCATCTAATCCCTCTGAATCGGGTTGGTCAATGAGTGGGATGAATTGGAACAGTGGACAACTCAGTGGTTCAAATGGAGCGATTGCAACATCTCCACTGTTCACTTCCCATCGCCCGATTTCACAGATGCAGTTCTCATCATCCTCATCAGGTTCATTCAACCTTGAAGCTTCCTTGGATGGTGGGCCTTGGCAGAGTGTCGTATCTAGTGGAATCAGTGCCTTTGATGAATATGGGAGTACAATACAACTTCGCATAACATGCAGTGGTTCCTGTTCAATCACTGAACTCACATTGGAGATTCTAGGTGGGAATTTACCTACAAACCCTCGCTTCGACATTGGCCTAGACGGATGGTCTGAATGGGAAGTTCTCCACCCACATGTATCCCATTGGGGATGGCAGAACAGATTCACTAATGGCGACTTATCATCAGATATGTCGTGGGCAGCACCTGGACTGAAACAGGTGGGGTTGCTATTGCCCAAGAGTGGTTTGGAATCATTCTCTGTTGACTTGGCCCCATTTTCTTCCACACAACCTGTCGACGTCTCTCTGACCATTGGTAGCACGACCATTGGAACAAAGACAGTCACCTTCTCAACCGATTCAGAGACCTACACTCTATCTTCATCTGATATTCAAAGTTTGAACACAGAACTCTCCAACGCCAGCACGTTTTGGGGAGTAGGTAGTGAGTTACAGTATGCAATTGCGACCATTGATGTTGATGGCGTTTCAGGATCCATCAGAGTCGGTGGACTTTCAGCGATTCATCGGCCAACTGTCGATTTGTCATTCTCAGTAAATTCTGCCTTTGTCATGTCGATGAATCAAGCGCTTCCTAGCGCACAGATTCAATCCCAGCATCGCATGGTTCCGTTGACTCTTCAATCGAGTACACCTGGTGCATTTATTGGTACAATTACCGATTTGGTAACATCTGAAAATGTTCATCTTGATGCAGCATCCTTGTCGAACTTCACACAATGGGCGCCTGTAACTCCCTCTTGGCAATGGATGGAATTGGGCCTGAATTATTCATGGGGTGACGGAACTCCAGATCATCTGTCCGTCAGTGTCGAGACGGATGGCGCCCGTGCCTTCTACGAATTCCCGGTTGACGGCTCCATCTTTTCAATGACCCGAATAGATGGGACATCAATATCACCCCTCCAGTTCAAGGATGCCAACGGGGGAGCAATCTTCAATCATGGCAACAATAATCTTGGCGTCACTTTACCATTCCAGACCTCTGCGAATCTTGATGATTCGAATCAATTCAAGATTAGCGCATCTCTGTACATGTCAGATGGTGCGCCTTCTCCCCCTCATATCGAAATCTCTGGTCAATCCGGCCAAGGCGTTGAGAATGATGTCCAAATTATTGATTGGGCCGTCTACAATGAACTTGGATTCGCCATCCCTACTTCGATGTCTTACCTGCGTTCAAACAGCCCTATTTCGGTAGTTGTCGAACTTGGATTTGAAAATCTAATCAACGATGAAACCAAGAATCCGCGAACTGGAGATGTCCGCATTCATCTACTAGAAAATGGTGTTGAAAAATTGAATACCACTACAATAGATGAAGGCACAGCAAGCTTCAATTTCAACACCCAAAATGGAACCGGTAATGCAACCTATTCCATTGAGGTAGAGACACTTTCGGGCCAAGAATTCTTTACTTCAATTGCCATGAATCGTACCTTCACTGTTGATTCACTCAATCCCCAGGTCGTCAATCAGAACATCGCCCAATTTGACCACCGCCTTCCTTCCCCAAACCAGTTGATTCAACTGGAGATTTACGATCGCCCAGTTCTTCCAACAGACCTCAGTCTGATGATTTGGAGAGAATGGGTGGAAGATACCAACGTCAATGGAGTCATCGATGCTGACGAATTCACTCAAATGCCACTTCAGATTCCCAACGA
Organism: Candidatus Thalassarchaeaceae archaeon; assembly: GCA_030751995.1. Taxonomy (GTDB): domain Archaea; phylum Thermoplasmatota; class Poseidoniia; order Poseidoniales; family Thalassarchaeaceae; genus MGIIb-P. Next base: position 2,626 of record JASMFB010000081.1, on the reverse strand, counting down.
TTTGACCGCATCTAGTGGCAATTACACCCTGCTTCTTGACGACACAGCAGCAGATGACGGTGATTTGGTTGCAGGATATGTCATCGGAGCAGACCCTGCAGGGAACTCGATTACGGATGGTGGTTCATCCGGAGAATCCTCGCAACTATTCACCTACCAAGTATTGCCTGATGGCCCTCCCTTACTACCAGGGGAAGGTGGATTCGCAAATTCAGCTGACGGGCGTATGTCTTACCTCCACCCGGGTGTTGACTACGAATTTGGGTTGCACATCATTGAGCCAAATGGTTGGTCAGACATTGGGGAATTGCGACTACAGTTGGCCAGCAATTCGGTATCCGATACTCTGGCCATCGAATGGTCAGCATCCGATGGACACTGCGATGTCTTGTCTGACCACATCAATGTCGAACGTTGTGGTGTCAGGGCATGGACCGGGGAGTTGACACCGTTTAATTCAGATCTCGAATTCTTCCTCGAATTCCAACTCAATTGGACCCTCCCACGTGAAGGCGATATGCGTTGGGAACCATCCATAGAAGTCACTGACCGTAGTGGACAGGGAGCATGGCTTTCATTGCCGCAACTGCGTTGGCGATATTCACCCGATCTTGCAATTGATACTGATGAAATGACCCTTAGTATTGGAACAGGCACGTACTCTGACGAAGGTGCATGGGTTTCCCCTTCCTCGACAATTGCATTGACAGGAGGCATTCATTTCCCTGTCACTGGAGCCCGACCGAGTGAGGATTTCAGCGTCCGAGTACTCTTGGACGGACAAGAATCCATTATCGAGAGTTCCAACGGACTTTGGGTGATTCAACTCTCTGCTCCTACTGAATCTGGTTCATATCCGTTGACTGTTGAGATTGCTAACCCTCCAGCGGGTGCAAACGATGTCACTGATACTGCTGCCGCCCTACGATGGATTGTTGTGGACCCTGAAGGTCCAGAAGTCGTTGATGTACTTGCCCCCAGACTTGACAGTATTCTGCCAATTGATGCATTATCTCAATTAGATATCGACATTCAGATTTCAGAACTGGAACAGATCGATGAGGAATCCCTCGTTCTTCATTGGAAGGTCATCCGTGGAACTGATGCATCCGCCACCCCTCTAGTCTATGGGCAGGCCCCTCTAATCATACAGGGCGGTAATTTGGCCGGTCAGTCAATCATTGCAGGAGTAACGTTGGATATTGAAGATTCGATTCCCGAGGAATTTTTCGCTGACAACCTACGATTCCACGTCTGGGTCGAAGGTCAAGACATGGCGGGCAATGCTGTTCAGACACCCATGGATACCAACCTTGAGAACAATCCATTTGCCACTTGGTCGATCGAACGTAGGGCCGCAGTCTTCGAAGTTGTTGACGGCGACATCACCTACTCCAAGTCCGGCGACATAGAGTCTGGAGAGAACGTCATGGTAACCATTGCAGTACGCAATGAGGGCGAAGTCGATGGCACGGTTCGCTTGTTCATCACCGAAGTTCATCTCGATGGCACCACCCGTGAATTGACAGCAGTCCCACTTGAGGACACCGTCCTCGCAGGTGAACGTGGACTAATCAACATGGATTGGGTTCCTTCCGAAAATGGACGACAGTGGATTCGAGTCACAATGGAAGATGGCTCTGTGGCCAACGGCCCCACATTGAATGTAGTCGCAGGAGAAGAACCAGGAATAGTCGGCTCAATCTTCGGTGGCGTCGATTTAACTTGGGCGATTCTATTTATCGGCCTCCTAATCCTATTGGCAAGTGTGTTGATGATTGCACTACGAAGTGGTGGCTCAAACACAGCATACCTCCACGAGGCAGATGATTATTGGGAAGATGAAGATGAAGTCAATATCCTACCAGCCGGGGCCACAGAAGATCCTCAGGGATTCCCCTTGGATTACCGTGATGAAACAGTTCGTCACGTCATGGCCCAGCATGGAATTACAGACACGATTGGATTCTTGCAGCATGCAAGGGGCTTCGATAAGGACGGCAATGAGTATCTCAACAAATCTGAATTGGATCAGGCTGCGGCATCTTTCGTTGCTGCTGGAAGTCTAGTCGAAGCTCAAGTGGGCAACGAACAGACCTTTGACACAGCGACAATGACGCCCGAACAACTCCAGTGGTACGAGGAAGCCAAGCAGTGGGGTGGATACTATGATGAGGCCGGAAATTGGATACCATTGTAGTTCCATCACATTGAAAACAGGGCCGCCACCCCCCTAGGTTGGGATCAGGAGGACCACTGACAGTGTACGACACTGAGGAAAGTCCCCTCTGCATAGGTGCAGGTGGCTCGACGCAAGGCGAGTGTCCGGGAGGGCAGGCTCTGTAGAAGAAACGAATCGGCTCGGGCGCACGATGAATCCGCAAGGAGGAGATTTCCCGATGCTGACTGAGACGAACACCCCCACCGCAGCAAGTCCAAACAGTTCCAATGACGGCACCGGAAGGAACGGGTAGGATGCATAGTTGAATGTGGTTAACCAGAAATGGCGAACAGAAAGGGGCTTACTCCCTGATCCCATTCAATCTGTCCTAGTGGTAACCTTGTCAATCGAGAGGGTACCCATGCGATTACGCCTTTGTCCATACTGAGTAGGTTGTTGCGTAGG
>JASMFB010000080.1 GCA_030751995.1 Candidatus Thalassarchaeaceae archaeon | reverse complement strand
CATATGACGTAGCATCATCTCTGCCGAAAGAATTAGGCTGCCTGGGTTTACCTTGTCCTGTCCTGTGTACTTAGGAGCGGTTCCATGTGTTGCTTCAAAAATCGCAATTCCAGTATCGTAGTTGATGTTGGCACCGGGGGCAATACCGATTCCGCCGACTTGAGCGGCGAGCGCATCTGAGATGTAGTCGCCATTGAGGTTCATCGTCGTCAATACGCCGTATTCGCGCGGGCGCGTGAGGACCTGTTGTAACATTGCATCTGCAATGACATCCTTGATGGTGATAGTATTCCCTGTGTTCGGATTGGTCATGGTACACCAGGGGCCGCCGTCAAGTAACTCGGCACCAAATTCATCCCGAGCCAACTGATAACCCCAATCGCGGAATCCGCCTTCCGTGAATTTCATGATGTTCCCCTTGTGAACCAACGTGACGCTATCCTTGTCGTTGTCAATCGCATACTGAATGGCTGCTCGAACAATGCGCGCGGTGCCTTCGCTGGAAATTGGTTTGATACCGATTCCACTAGTATCTGGGAATCTAATCTTGGTGACTCCCATCTCGTTCTGAAGGAATTCTATGACCTTGGTGACTTCGTCAGAACCGGCTTCCCATTCGATACCAGCATAGACGTCCTCGCTGTTCTCACGGAAGATGATCATGTCCACCGCACCGGGGTCTTTGACCGGGCTTGGCGTACCTGCATACCAGCGTACGGGGCGCACGCAGGCGTAGAGATCGAGTTGCTGTCGAAGGGCGACATTGAGGCTACGGATGCCGCCGCCCACCGGTGTAGTCAGTGGACCTTTGATTGACACTAAACCAGTACGCATGGCATCAAGTGTGGCCTCAGGCATCCATTCTCCGATCGCATCGTAGGCCTTCTGACCAGCCAACACCTCGCGCCAATGAATTTCCCGCTCGCCATCGTAAGCCTTGGTGACACTGGCATTGACCACATTCATCATCACTGGTGTGATGTCTGCGCCAATCCCGTCACCCTCGATATAGTGAACAATGGGGTCATGTGGGACGTTCAGTACGCCATCTTGCATGGAAATGGAGTTACCGGACATGTCTCTCAAACCGCCCGAGATGGCAGCCCTTGATGATGCTAACCCTCATCCACCCCGTACACGTGCGCGCGTACATGAAGGGAATCGTACGCTGGAAGGGCCGCGAGGATTTGGAAGGCGAAAATGAGCATGGGGTGACTATGCCTATGCATACTGCAGATTCTCCGAACCCCGTTCAGATGGTGTTGCTAGCCCATGGTGGTTGTACACTACTCGACGTAATTACCGGACTCAAACACAGAATGGAGAATGTTAGGGATATGTGGATCGAATTGGATTCCGATCGGCGGGAGGAGGCTCCACGTAAATTCACAGCTGTTCGAATGCGATATGTCATTGAAGGCGATGTTCCACAAAAGTTGGTCGAACGAATCATCGAAAAAAGCCATGAGAAAAATTGCTCTGTTGGCGCAATGGTCACCGGATCAGGTGCTACCCTCGATTGGGATCTAGAGATTCGGACTTAACCTAGAAGACCCAATGAATCGGCCACTGGGGCCAGGGCGAGAGGGACAGCGCTCAGGGCAGGAACCGGGCCGCCTACAAGCCAGCAACCTTCGGCAAAGGGTTGGGTCAAACCAAGTTGTTCCAACCAATCATTCGCGGCTTTCCAACCGTCTCTGGTCAGGCCGGTGCGTAGAGCAGTGCCTCCCAAACGGCGTGCTAAGACGCTGGAAACATCTTCATGAACATTTGACAATGCTCGAACGGCGTCAATCCATTGAGCTAGGGAGTTAGCGTCATTTCCTCGTGGAGCGGTTCCCTCGGCCAACCTCTTCTCGTAATCCGCCTCAATACTAGCACGTTCTGAATCAGAAAGATTCAGTGAAGTTTGCAAAGCATCCAGTTGACGAAATTCTGTGGTTGTCATCCGATCATCAAACCATGCCAGAGCCAAGGCGTGTTCAAAGGGGGTGCTACCGAGGGCCTGCATGATTTCACCCAAGCATTTCTCGAACTAGTTTGAGGTGTTCCTCAAATGAGATGCCTAACTCTTCTCGGCGTTTTGCCAATAGATTGACTTCGCCCGAATCGAGGATGCCATCGACCCAGACGGTTTCGAGGACCAGCTTGTATGCATCCATCACATCATTCTGTGGAGTTGTGGATGTTTCTGGTGATGAATAGGTTACCTCCTCATCGGCTTCATCATCTTCGTCTTCATCCATGAAAGCAGCGAGAATATCGTTTTCTCCAGCGGATGCTAGAGCAACGGACGGACCCGCAACACCAAGGGTTGCAAACATGTCATCATCATCATCGCTTTCCTCTTCATCATGTTTCACGGCAACAGGCGAGGAGTCCACTGGTTCGTCCTCATCGTCATCATCCATGAACGCCTCAAGACCGTCGCTGATATTCCCGTTAGAGGAACTGGTCTCTACACCGAGTTCGGCAAATGGATCGACCTCGTCATCTTCTGATTCTGGGTCGGTTTCAGGTTCGGGGGTAGTCATGAAATCACTCCGTCTATCAGGGGAGGGGTGGCGTTCCCTCAAATGCGTTGCCTGTACACGGCCGAGTTTCAACCAACAATATTACAACTCCAATTAATCACAGTTGTTGAGAATAAAAAAGTGGGCTAACGATATCTCTAACCGCCTTCTTGATGAGGGCAATTTACTCGCCCTTCGCGCACGTATTCACGCGTGCAAGGCGATATCTTCAAAGACCCTCCAAAGTGGAAGGGAACTCCCTGTGCGACCAGACACTGTCAGCACCGGCCAAATAATGAGACATTACTTTACAATCTACACTTATTCAAGAGATGATGATTATGACACAGTCCAAGATGAAGCAAGATTCAGCCGCCGGAGAAGGCGAGCAGGGTATGGTCATCGAACGACGATTCACGCAAGTGGGCAAGGATCCATTCGACCAATTTGAATGGGTTACTTCAGACTTTGTTATTTCCAATTCAGATGGTTCAGTCGCTTTCGAAATCAAGGATGTGGCACTTCCAACAGGATACAATGGTGTTCCTGGAAAAATCTGTGCACAGAAATACATGCGGAAGGCGGGGGTTCCAATGGCAACCCGCAAGGTCCCCGAGGAAGGAGTGCCAACATGGCTTCAACGCTCCACCCCCGATGAAGAGAAATTACAGAAGATGGAATCTGGAGAAAGATATGGTTGTGAATCGGATGGTCGACAACTCTTCCGTCGACTCGCAGGAACATGGACCTATTGGGGTTGGAAGCACGGTTACTTCGCCAGCGAAGGTGATGCGCGTGCTTACTACGACGAGATGTGTTATCTAATTACCAGTCAGCGCTCTGCGCCCAATAGTCCACAGTGGTTCAACACGGGTCTTCACTGGGCTTACGGAATTGAGGGTCCAGCCCAGGGGCACTGGTATGTCGATCCAGTTACTGAGGAAGATATGCAATCTGTGAATGCCTACGAACATCCACAACCACACGCTTGTTTCATCCAGAGTGTTTCCGACAGTCTGGTAGGAGACAGTAGTTCCATAATGGGATTGTGGAATCGTGAAGCACTGCTGTTCAAATTCGGTTCGGGAACTGGATCCAATTTCTCCAATATCCGGGGTGCTGGAGAGCCGCTGTCCGGCGGTGGAACGTCTAGTGGTCTGCTCTCGTTCCTGAAGATTGGTGATCGCGCAGCTGGTGCCATCAAGAGTGGAGGAACAACGCGACGTGCAGCCAAGATGGTGACTCTCGATTTGGACCATCCTGATATCGAGGAATACATCGGTTGGAAACTCACTGAGGAAGAAAAGGTGAGTGCGCTCGTGGCCGGAACCGCGGCATTGCAGAAGCACTGCAACGCAGTCATGGAAGCCTGTTGGGACGGCGATGATGTCTCAGTGGATCCCACGGAAAATCCTAGATTGAATAATGCGATGGCAAAGGCCATCCGAGCCAGTGTCCCCAACTCTCATGTCCAACGTATGCTCGATTTGGCCAAGCAAGGTTGGAAGAGCGTTGACTTCCAGCCCATGGATACCCATTGGCAAGGAGAGGGTTACGCCACTGTATCTGGTCAGAATTCAAACAACTCGGTTCGTGTTCCTGAATCTTTCATGCAGGCCGTCAAAGACGGTGGTGACTGGAATTTGTACTTCCGTACCGAGAAGGAGGCTGCAGCCATGGAGGGGCGCGACCCCAAGCCGCATCGGACTCTCGATGCAGGGGAACTGTGGAATAATGTCGCATACACAGCATGGGCCTGTGCGGATCCTGGTGTTCAATTTGATACGACAATCAACGAGTGGCACACCTGTCCCGAAGGTGGGAGAATCAACGGTTCAAACCCGTGCAGTGAATACATGTTCCTTGATGACACAGCATGCAACTTGGCCAGCATCAATCTGCTTCACTACTACGACATGGATTCGCAGACATTCGATGTCGAGGGCTTCAGGCATTCATGCCGCTTGTGGACAACAACGCTAGAAATCAGCGTTCTCATGGCGCAGTTCCCCAGCCAATCAATCTCAAGGAAATCATACGATTATCGCACTCTCGGACTCGGGTTCTGTAATATCGGTTCGATGCTCATGCACATGGGAATTCCCTACAACGATCCTCGTGGCTATGCAATCTGTGGCGCCATCTCAGCGATTATGACTGGAGAAGCCTATGCAACCAGTGCCGATTTAGCCAGCTTCCTAGGCCCATTCCCGAAATACAAAGAGAATGAAAAACACATGCTCCGTGTAATGCGTAATCATCAACGAGCAGCATACAACGTCGCTGATGAAGAGTACGAAGGGATCTCAATCACCCCCATGGGGATCGATTCAAAGAAGTGTCCAGAGTATCTACGGGAAGCGGCACGAAGTGTCTGGGACCAAGCACTTGCGATGGGCGCGGAACACGGTTACCGCAACGCGCAAACCACAGTCATCGCGCCAACTGGAACCATCGGCTTGGTGATGGCTGCAGACACCACTGGTGTCGAGCCGCAGTTCAGTTTAGTACAATTCAAGAATCTCGCCGGAGGTGGTTCATTTCGTATTATCAATCGTGGTGTAACTGCTGCACTCAAGAGGCTTGGTTACTCTAAGATGGAGGCCCAGGAAATCGTCGAACACGTCATGGGAACCGGATCTCTAGAACGCTGTGAAAGTGTTTCTCTGCAACGTTTGCACGAGATAGGATTCTCGGGCCCAGAATTTTCCAAGATTGAGGCCGCAGTTGAATCGGTGTTCGATATTCGTTCCCTGTTTGCACCCGCTGTTATCGGCGAAGAATTCTGCACTGGTACACTCAAGATTGACGAAGAGATGTGCGATACGCCCTTCTTCGACACGCTTGGTCATCTAGGCTTCTCGGCCATGGAGATTGAAGATGCCCAGATGCACGTATTCGGCCACCTCTCGATTGAGGATGCTCCACACCTCAAGGCGGAACACTTGCCGGTATTCGACTGTGCGACTCCCGGTGGTAAGAATGGTACGCGGTGTATCGATTGGGAGGCCCATGTCCTGATGATGGCTGCGGCTCAACCATTCATCTCTGGTGCGATTTCAAAGACAATTAACATGCCTGGAAATGTGAGCATTGACGATGTGCGAGCCGCTTACGACCTCTCACATTCCACGATGAACAAGGCCTGCGCAGTGTACCGCGATGGTAGCAAACTCTCACAGCCACTGGAGAACAAACTTGTCGATATGTCAGTTGCTGAAGAGGAAGAAGAAGATGAAGTTGCTATCACTATCAAGAAGGCAGTCAAGCAAGTGACTGAGGTACTGCCTCTTCCTGAAGAAAAGGCAGCGCCGGTTGCCGAGTCCTTCGTTCAGAACTTCATTGCAAGTCGAAGGGCGCTTCCAGACAACTGTCGTGGTGGCAGACTGAAGGCACGTATTGGCGGGCACACAATCTATCTCAATCACAGTGCATACGAAGATGGTAGGTTGGGCGAGATTATGCTAACCACATCCAAGGAAGGTGCAGCTTGGAGATCGATGTTGAATCAATTCGCAATAGCCATCTCCATTGGGCTTCAGTATGGGGTTCCCTTAGAGGCGTTCGTCAAGAGTTTCACCTTCCAAAAATTCGAACCAGCCGGGCCAGTTGTGGGCGGAAGTGGTCGAGTCAAGATGGCTTCAAGTCTCACGGATTATGTATGCAGAGAGTTGGCCATTGCGTATCTCGATGGTGAAGAATACCAGAAAATGGCTCATGTATCTGATGAAGATCTAGACCCCTTCTCTATCAGTCGTCCAGAGGTTACTGATGATGGTGTGGCTCGCTCCCAAGGTGAAAGTCGCAATGTCCAGATGACACTAGATGTGAACCCTGAGGCCGATATGCGG
>JASMFB010000007.1 GCA_030751995.1 Candidatus Thalassarchaeaceae archaeon | reverse complement strand
CATCTCTCCCCGATAGATTGTTTTTTTCTTTATTTGCATCTGTATCTGGTTGGTCAGTTCGAACATGGGTTCCTCTGCTCTCTTCTCTAGCCAGTGCAGCCGAAACGGCTGCTGAAGCAACCGAAAGGAGGCCTTGTGTTCGTAACATTGAGACCATTTCAGTATTCATCACAGGACTTGTGTCAGTGATGCTCAATTTCGTCTCTTGGAGTTCCTGAATTGCTGCTGCTGCCTTGGACAAACCTGCTGCATCGCGTTCTGTTCCCATGTGTGATTGCATTGTATTGGCTAAACTTGATTGAATTGTGCCAAAATTAGCGCCGCCAGAACCGGCCTCGGTCAATATGGAGTCATGGAGATGGTGGGCTTCCGATAACGCGATTGAAATTGCACTCGATGCTGAATGCTTTGAGTGCGAAGCGTGTTCAGCGGCTGATGTTCCCGCAGTAGATCCGCTGGCAAGGGCGCCGAGAAGATGATCGCCACTGTTCAGAGCCGCTCCATGTAAGCCAGAGCAAGCGGCATCCCCTGCAGCATACAGGCCGGGGAGGAGGGTGTTCCATGAACCATTGATGACGTTGCCTGAAGCATCTGTGGGAATACCACCGATGGTAGGTCCTGCAATTGGCATGAGTGGGATTGATTCCCTTGTGCAATCAATGCCACAACGTGATGACAGAGCTGCTGCAACTCCAGCGAACCAAGGTGAATCAGTTCGGGAGATTCCTGTTAGATCAAGGGATGCTCCATCTGTCGAGATGATGGCATGTGCTAGAGCGTCCGGTCCATCGTCAGTAGCCATTGGTTGGCCGTCTGAGCCAACGACGGTGCCGCCCGCTCCAAGTAAATCAAGTGGAAGGCAAAGGCCTGTTTCAGCGACTGTGAGGGGGTGCATGGATGTGAATTCGAGGTCTGCTAGAGGAATACCGGAGCGGAGTGTAAGATAAGCTGAGTTGCCCATTGCAATACCATCACCGTTCCAAGCGCTCTGGAATCCAGAACCAGCCAAGAGAATAGATTTCGATTGGATGCTGAAGAGTTCGCCAGTTTGAATGTCCAATGCAATTAGGCCGCTTGCTATGCCATCATTCATGACGATGTCTAGAATTTCGACATCTCCCCTGCGAGGAATATTGCGTTTAATGCACTGTTCTTCAAGGATTGAGCGTACTTCCCGGAGAGTTGAATCCCCTGTACTTGCAGTTCGGGGATTTGTTTGTCCTGGTAATTGACCCAAATGAGGTGCGCCATTTCGATTACGACGGAGGTTGAGGCCCCAACGCTCCAATTCCGCAAGGTGATCAATCGCAGAATTGGTGGAAGCTGTGACAACATCACTCTCACACAAATCTGCGCCGACGCGTTCTGTATCCGCAGCATGACTTGAGGGATCGACCTCACCAGAAGCAGCGGCGATGCCGCAACTCATTGCATCATCAGAGAAAGAAGATGGAGAGTCAGAACTCAGAACAGTGACTGTGGCTCCGTTGTCAGATGCTGCGATGGCAGCACGAAGGCCTGCTACACTTCCGCCCACGATGACTACGTCCCAAGCCTGCATCACATCACCAAGTGGTCTTGTCCAACTGAAGGGGCATCATAAACGCACCCCCTGTGTTGCATCCCTGTTGGTCTTCGCACCTACGGTGCGACGAACTTGGAACGGTCGCTATGTGCAATTGCCTGATTCTGCCACCGTCGGGCGACCGTGCGAGCGACGCCCATTCTTCGACGCAATGATTCCCCACCGCTTGAACGTGGGTGTACCTCCGTCCAGAGCGTGTCCGAACTGATTGTTTGTCCATCGACATGGCGAATTGTAATACGAACCGGACGACGTCCTTCGATGTCATCCGCCCATGCAACACCGAGCCAGAGAACGTGGGCGGCGTCGACCAAATTACTGAGCCATGTTACAACGTCTTCTTCATCGTTAGACCACATTGGTAACGGATGATCTGGCGGAGTCAGGGGGATAGGGGTCAATCGGAAACTCTGACGAGATGGTTGTCCGTCCGGAACATGTACCTCAAGTTCAATTGGAATTGTTTCGGACCCCAAATTGTTGACCATGACGAACAAATCGCCACGAGATTCGCCACACCGAAGTGGAAGACTAGCATCCAAACGCCATGAATGGCCGGCAATGGATTCATTGTGATCCATCAGACCGAATTGCAAGCGGTCCATCTGTCGAAATAAATCGCTCTGCCAAGCGCGGGTGTGCCCCATTAGTCGGGAAAGGGTTGGGAGGTCGAGGTGGGGGTTTTCGAGAATTGTGGAGTCAACCTCCTTGGGGCCAACTAGTTGCTCAAATTCCTGAATGAGTTGGTGATGTGAAAGCATATTCTGACCGTGTAGATGAATCAAATGAAGAACGTGTTCAATGGCATGATTTGTATTTGTTCTCTTCTTGAATTTGGCCTCTATGCTTTCTCGCCATCGTGCGAAGCGGGTGGCGCTCTCCGGATCTAGGTGTGCCATTAGAATCTCAGTCAACGGATTCTGTAACGTACTCTTGTGTTGACTAGGTGCATGGTGGACTAGGAAGGGGAGATCGTCAGAATGTTTTGGGGTGCGTCGTTCAACTAGAACCGAATGGGCAAGTGAAATACTCGCTGCCAAGATGCTAGCCACCAATAACAGACCTCGTGTCTCATCCCCTGCTGGAAACCGATCTGCAAGCCAAAGGAGGAAGGAGTATGTCAGGAGATTGCTGAATCGCATATGTTCGTGTAGACGTGATTCTGTGAGCGTGTTGAGGATTCGCTCGATGCTGCTATCTCTTTCGCCACGAGCACGGCCCCTAGCTCCGAGGCGATCCACTCCGACCCAAAGAGAAAAATTACTGGCAATCACGGACGGGCCGATGAAACAAAGAATGAACAAGGCCGATACGAGAGCGGCCAATGAGGGGTCGAGAGTATCTGGAATCGCCATGACGGCTACGGCGGTAAAAATGGCGAATATTGGAATGAAATTGCGAGCAAGTGTCCACGACCAAGTGTTCGCCAATCGCCCCCAGAATCGGCGTCCTTTCTCCATTCGATTGAGTCGGCTCGCAATCAAATCTTCCAATCCATCATCAAACTCGTAACCCTCTCCATAGGGGCGGGGGAGGTTCACACCTCCGTCATCTCTTTGCATCGGAACAAGAGAGGTGAGTCGGCAATAGGTCATCAGGGTGACGCTGGGCGCTGCCGCAACCTCCTTGAATGTCGAACAAGAGGAATGGGTGGGCGCGTCGCATAGCTGGATAGTGCACCGGCCTCCTAAGCCGGGTTCCGTGGGTTCGAATCCTGCCGCGCCCGCCACATTCAACTCATGGCGAGGCCATGACGACGCCCTGCATCTGAAACTTGGTGCAGGAAATGTTCGATTTGAATTCGAGAATGAATCGTTCGGCGCAATGAAACATCACAATCTGCGAGTGCGTCGAGCATCTCGTTACGGAGTTCGGGTGCTAGCATGAGGCGACTACCGACGAGTTCCATGTGGATTTGATGAACGACATCTTCGGCATCCAATGCATGGACACCCATCATCTCATCCAACTGACCCATAGCTCCCTCGAGGGTCTTGACGTTTCGGCCCCGCTGTTTCTCCCAGCGCCACTCAATAACACGTCCACGTAGAGCCAGTTCAATCATTCGACGAGCGTGCTGTAGTGTACTTTCTGAAACGAGTTCGTACAATCTATTTCGCTCGCCGGTCATGTTACGTCTTGCCAATAGTTCAGTCGTAAATAGGGCCTTTCGGAGATTTCCATCCGCGATATGAGCGAGATCCTCTGCCATCCCGTCTGCGATGGTGACGCCTTCCAATGATGCAACCTTTTGGACGGTCGCGACGATTTCTTCAGATTCGATTGCTGGAATTCTGATGTGTTGCATTCGGCTCCTCAGAGCATCGATGATGCGACTGGGTGCTCTGGCTGTGAAAATGAAACGGGTTGTGTGCGATTCAGATTCCATCATGCGACGGAGATATGGTTGTCTACGAAATCCGAGATGGTCGGCATCTTCAATGACAATCAAGCGGCTCACGGGCGCACGGCCGAATTCCATCTGGGCTTCTTCACCACAGGGTGCCTCGCCAACATCTCCATCCCACATGTTCCGGTCAAAAGCATCCAAACTGGTGCGACTGGCTAGTGTGTCTGATGACTTGAGCCCTGCGGGGCGCAGAAATTCCTCGAATGTTTTCATGGCACCTGCTTGGCGAGAGAGATTGCGTGCCTGCAAAACGTGACTTGTTGCTTTCCACCCAGGCCCCAGAACTTGGCGTGCAACCAAACGCCATGCGGCGGTTTTCCCAACACCAGCCGGACCGGTGATCAGCATATGTGGGGGGTTGCCAGCCAAACTTGCACGAATGAATTGTTCACGAATCTGTGGCGGCATGGCCAGATCATCGAACCGCTTGGGTGCGTGTGTGGAAAGCCACGAGGCCATAGACAATAGCGGGGGTGCCGCAGTCTTTCAACAAGACGCTTCAAATCGCATCTAGGGTCTTGTGACCTTGACGACGTGGTTTGACAAAAATACGGAATCCGCACGCCTTGCAGGCGATTCCAGTTCGTGTGCCCTCAAACTCATCGAGGTGCCCACAACGCAGACACTTGTAGGTAACCGACTTGACCATCGAATCCGCCGACCTACCACTCCCATTTGAAGCCGTCGCCCACGAAGGGTTGAGAAAAGAGAGGGATTCAAGAGGAATCTCGAGAATCGCGGCATATCTGAATGAAATTCTGGAACATGTTCTGACCAAATTCAGAGTCGTTCACTTCAGGATGAAATTGGAGACCAAAACGGTTGCCAGCTTCGTTTTCCATTCCTTGAACTTCACACGATTCACTGCTCGCAGTGATGAAGAATCCTTCAGGCACTACACTCACTTCATCGTTGTGTGATTCCCAAACAACCTGCTTTTCTGGAGTTCCAATGAAGATTTTTCCTCCGCCGTTGACCAAATTGATGTTGGCTGCGCCAAACTCTGGAGCGGGTGCTTCTGCCGCCTCGCCCCCATAGAATCCAGCCATGAACTGGTGGCCAGCACATATTCCCAATATCGGCAAATCTAATTCCAGATAGGCGCCACAGTTTCCAAGTTCACCTGTCAAACCGACACGCGCGGCGCCCCCTGACAGGATTAGTCCGTCAAGTTCCCTAAGATCTGAAATTGGAGTCATATTAGCGATAATCTGTGTGTCTACACCAAGATACCGTAACATTCGCCATTCACGGTGAGTCCATTGTCCGCCGTTGTCCACGACATCGATGACCAAGGCAACGTCACTCATTGGTCGTCGCCGAGGTTGGCGCTCAATCAAGGTGGCGGAACTCAGAGGTCCGCCAATTCACTGAGATAGAGAATGCGCATGCTGTGTTCAAAGGTCGCTGCATGGCCCCAAGCTTCCAACAAATCAGCACCCAATGCGTAAACACCGTTCCCCCGGGCAACGAATAATTTGTTCCCAGTTTGTTTGAGTGCTTCTGTAATCTCAACTAGATATCCTTCCATGTCATTGTACTGAACGTCGACGATTGTCGCTCTGCCAAAATTGGTGCGGCCTTCAAAATCTGTAGGCACAAGGGCGTATCGATCCTTCTCCAGACTCAGAGTTGTTGTGTAGGGTGCTGCGACGTGGACACAAGCACCACGCCCTTCATTTTCAAGGCTAGCGATTGCCAGCGCTACGCTATGAATTCGCCAATCCTCACTGGCTTGATTTGGGGCTGCATCACCAAGTCGTCCCGTGATGAGATCGGATTCATTCATCAATCCAAGTGCGGCACCCTCGCGTGTGATATGGACTAATCCTGGTGAAGTTGGTGAAAGAAGGCTGAATGAACCCGCAGTTCCATGGAGAAGGCGCTCTTTGTGCAGTTGCCGTCCCAATGTTGCAAACAAACCCACAATCTCCCCGGGAACGACGTATCCTTCGCCAACGATAGGTGGCATTGGGGGGTTCTCGACCTCCTGAATGACTTCGCTAGCAGCGGCCATTCCTTGTTTGAGAGTGGCATTCTCTTCACGCAATTGTTCCAATTCCACTTTCTCATCACCGTCAACTGTTTTCTTTACGGTCTCAATTTTCTCTTGGCTCGCTTCGATGACGACGCTGGAACCAGTGTGCATCGATTGAGCGCCGGATGGAGCCGATGGTCGAGAAGCGGGTGGTCCACTTGGGGGTGCTGACCCTCCGCCAAACATTGCTCGGCCTCCTGCACCACCACCAGGGGGTCCTGTGGGTGGGCCACTAGGTGGCCCACTGGGTGGCCCACTGGGCGGTCCACTTGGGGGACTGGAAGGGGGTCCTCCTGTCACCTTTGCAAGCATCTCATCTGAGCCATCGTCATCCTCAACAACCTCATCGCTCACGGCCGCACCCAAACGGCGGAACAAGTACCGATTAAATACAGGTCCGCTGTCGCTTGTCCGCTCAGCCCCTGTAGTGTAGTGGCCTATCATGGAGCCCTGTCGAGGCTCCGACCCGGGTTCAAATCCCGGCGGGGGCGCCAATCCACGTGAATTACGCAGCCTTGCGTGCTTCAAATCTACAGAGGTTTGCAGAGGCGGAATAGGATCGTCGACTCTCGAAAGTCGCCTCCGAACCTAGAGTATCTCGAAGCAGTTGTTGTGATGTTTGGAAATCTGATTGTTCGATGATTGCCCACCCCCGGATAATTCCTCCCATTCGTACCAGTGGGAGGAGGTCAGGCAGATGTTCGAGAGTATCGTGGGGGATGTTGACCAATAGTAGGTCAAACTTGCCACACATCTCTGGGCGGTCTTTGAGTAGACGAGCATCCGTGCATTCGATGGTTGCTGATGTGTAGTTGATATTCTCCCTAAGGAACTCGACTGCCGCAGGATTCAAGTCACCGGCAAACAATTCACCAACCAAATCTGGTTCAGAAATTAAGGGAAGTAATGATGGTCCAACGCCCGCGTATGGATCACAGACAACTAATGGTCGTCCCACTTCATCGCGCAATTTCTCAGCACAAGCAAGTGTTCCTTCACGCTCGTGGGAAAGTCTAGACGAATAATAGACGGTGGCCGGGTTGGTCCACAGATAATGGCCGTTCTCAATAATCTGTGTTCGTGTCGACGAATCTTGGTCCTCACGAACCGCTAGTAATTTGAGATCACGAACACGGAATGTACCTGTGACACCAAGATCTTCGAAAACCGCTCGAGTTCGAGAGTGTTGGAGAAGCAGGGCATCACCAATCGCACCACCATACTGACGTTGTTCATCATCAAGTTTGATGAGGATGAGGTCGCCAACAAACTCGTGACGAGTTGGCCACTCAATCGATGAAACAACTTCGGACGAGAGTAGGGCAACTAAGTGATCTCTGTAAGTTCGTGGTGCGGGGGGTTGCACCTCGATGTCGACTGAGGAGTAATGTTCTGCTATTGATGGTGGTAAATTGCCAATGAATGGAATATAGCGGTATTCGGAATCGTTTGGATCCATTTGCACTCTGGCGCCCTCAGGTAATGCTGATGCAGCCTTGAGTTGCTGGAGAATACGATCCGTATCTTGGCTCGGCACTCTCAAATGAAGCATGACGCTCGATGGGGTCGACGGGCCTGCCCCGCTTGACGGTGACGGAGGGAGACAATGGGTGAAAATGGTCTCTGGTTGATTGGGTTGGGGCCCGGAGATTTGCAACAGATGACGGTTGCAGCACTAGATGCTGCGCGCAGCGCAGATTATCGATTCCTCGAGGGATATACAGCTCTCTTGCCACCTGATGAATTGGTGAACATGGAAGGATTGATTGGTCACTGGGAATTGAGGATGCGGTCCGCAGTTGAAGAGCCGCATGATTTGCTAGCATTGGCCCAAACCGCAAAGGTGGCGCTTCTGGTTGTTGGCGACCCTCTTCAAGCGACCACTCACGTTGATCTGCAAATTCGCTGTGAGGAAATGGGAGTGCCATGTCATGTCGAACATGGAGTGTCCATAACGACAATTGTCACTGGTGCTGTTGGATTGCAATCATATCGATTTGGAAGGCAGTGTACCTTTGCTTATCCCTACGGGGACTACCTGCCCACTTCACCTTTGGAAATCATTCTTGCCAATCGGGAACGTGACCTGCATACTCTGGCCCTACTCGACCTAGATCCAACCGGGATGGGCGAGGGAGAACAAAGTCCCATGACACCCTGGATTGCTGTAGACGTTCTACAGAGGATGGCGGAGAGATTGGATGTTGAAGTTGAGGATTGGACTCTTGTTCTCTGCTCAGACATGGGCACGGAAGATGCTCGAATTTCAGTAGGTACACCAGATGAAATCTCAGGGATTAAAGGGGGGCGCATACATTGTCTCCTCGTGCCCGCGAATTTACACGATGTTGAGGCCGCTGCGTTAGCGAGGTGGTGAATTGTTCGCCGGAGGCGTCAAGCCAAGCATGGATTTCGGACAGGAGGGGATGCATAGTGGCTGGACCAAGTAAAGTCGAATTCCCTGGGCAAAAGAAGCAGCGGATGCGTGCGCGTGGAACCAAGCGTGCCTCGGCTGGAGTTCTCAAACGTCTCGAGAAGAATCTGTCAGATTTACTGGATGATCCGCACGCCATGATGCCAATCGTTGCATATACAGTGAAGCGCGCAAGAAAGGATCCTGTTCAGCGTTCATTGAAAGAATGTGCAAAAGTAATTGCGAAGAAAAATGATCGCAAATGGTTGGGTAAACGCATGACCAAGAAAAGAGGTGATGGTCCCGCCCGTGCGCTCGCAGGATCACTGCATGCATCGCATGATGATGAGAGGAGTATGGTAGCCACATTTACACACCCCCTCTTTGGAAATTCGTCATATGTACGACGTGGTCTTGCCAAACCCACACATCTGGTCTCATTCCAGAACCATGGTCACCCCCGCCAGCGGTTGCTGGCATGGGAAGACCATGCACGTTCGGGCTGGTGGTTCTTCTCTATGGAAGACGGAATTATTTGCACGGGGAGCGACCCTGCGCCACCGGAGGGGTGGTTACAAGGAGGGCTTGCTGATTCACCCCTGAAATTCACACAAAAGGATGGGATTCATTGTTCGCCATCGGCCACTTCTGAACAGAGTGAGGGTGTCCACCTAAGGATAGGTGATTCACTTGTCATTCTTGATGAGAGTGATTTAGCAGGCGTTGCTGTTGAAGAGTCTGTACTCCGATCAGTTGCCCTTCGAATGATGCCTCCACGATTGGTTGATTTCGCGGAAGTCGAATGGAATTGGCGACCAGAGGGTTGGCCTGAAGACAAGGAATTGCCATCCGCTGCTCAAGAGAAGGTGGACGAAGTCGTCGAAGCATGGCTCAATCTTTCTGTGACTGATTCACAACTCACTAAGGCACTGCGCAAAACACTGTGCCTCAACATGAACGAAGGTTGTATCATAGGTGAACGTTGGTGGGCCATGGACGATAGAGAATCGATGATTGAAGCGATTAACGGATCGCCGCCTGAAAAGGCGGCGCTGGAACTCATATTATCCAAAGCGTTGGAAGAAGGGGGGCTACATATCCGGAGTGACGGTTCGTTTGAAGAACTTGAAGATGATGTGTTGAAACTTGAAGATACGTCCTGTCATGCAAATCTCGTCGCACTATGGCCTCAATGGGGAGACCTTGTCCTAGAGGAAATCTATGGCATCACCGGAGATGAAGCAGAGAAGATTGTTGAGAAGCAAACCAAACGGAAACAAGGCTTTGGTGCCTTCCTCAAAAAGATGGAATCTGAGAGGGCAGAACACGTCATGCTGTCTAGATTCCCATGGAATGCAGGGGACATGGATGGATTGTGTGGACATGCAGATGAATTGGTTCGTAAGGCAAGAATCGATGGTGTCGGTAGTACAATCACGAAGGCCAAGAAAGGTAAGACACCGGCGCAAGAAGCACTTGGGTGGGCTTGGATTAACGTTCATGAAAGGGCCGAATCAGAGGGTTGGCACTTTGGCTCTGATGCACGCGACAAGGGTGGTGACTGGGTGCCTGCACTGAAGGCCCTGTACGAAGCCAGTGGTGTGCTTGCTGAAGGTGGATCTTCAGATGATTACGTCGAAGCGATGCGGGCCTTTGCAACACGAAGTGGTGCGTCGGACTTTGTTGAAATTTGATTCAACGTCCGGGCATTTGTTTATCGCTGTTCCAGCGGTGGTTCAAGCATCATGGATGATTTCTACTCAATGACAGTTGCTCAACTCAAGGAGCAATTGAAGGAACGGGGATTGCCCGTCTCAGGGAAAAAGGCGGAATTGATTGCTCGACTTAGAGAAGGGGAGAAATTCGTTTCTGAGGAAAAGTACGAAGTTTCCTGTCCGTCTTGTGACGATGTGAAATTGAGAATTCCAATTGGATATACCGGGGGAGCGAGGTGTCCAGAATGTCAAACCCGATTTGAGGTCCCTCAAGAACAAGATTGGTCCGAAGGTTGGGAAGAAGATGGGCTTGCAGGTATTCCATCAAAGATTGCCGACTATGGGGTGGAGAAATACAAATTTGTGCAACATGAAGGGGAGTGGGTTGCCATCGAAGTCAAGCCCTTTTATTGGCGATGGTTTTTCTTTGGATTGGGTTTTTCCACTTTCTGGGTTATACCCTCGACGATGTCAATAGAGAGTATGTATTACGGGCCTGTGTATAGTAGTGGATTTGGTGAAATAATTTGCGTGCTTTGGCCACTCACTGCACTGTTGACTACAATTATTGGATTCGGGTTTGGGGAGAGAGCGCTAGGCACAGGAGCACTTGTTGGAGTGGTGCTCAGTCCACTGCTCTGGTTCATGGGATGTATGACGGTTGGGTGAGTGTTCAACGTATACGAACAACTTGCCAATCATCAATGCCGGGTTCAGGATTAACCCAATCCGGATCCCCTGGAAGGACAAGGCCGTCACCGATAGTGGCCAACTCCTTGGCCAGTGAAGCGTGCGTCTGCAACAATTGTTCCCAATCCACAGCACCACTGCGAAGTTTGAAACCCAAGCGAAGAGCGCGCCATGAACGGCTGGCGCGAGCATACAATTTGAGATGTAATCGGGCTGAAAGAGGCCACCATAACAAGACGATTAACGCCGTCAATGGCCATGGAATCGATGCCAACATTGGCAAGATGATGCTGGGTATATTCACATCATGGAGTGCCGAATTCGGGGATGAAATGAACCACCCAATGGGTAGAGAAATGAGGGTCCACCAAATTGGATACACCATCACTGAACCAAGCAATTTCATAGTTCCCAGGCCAGCTTTATTGGATTCAATTCTCGCTAAACGATTGGTCACCACTCTTGTGAACATATAGGGTGGAATTGCGCCAATTACAGCGCCCCAAGACACAACGCCTAACATCCAAGAAATAGACCATAACCAGTACACCATATTCTTCGCAAGGGCACGTTTGGAAATGCGCTCTTCACGATTAGAAATCTCCCATGAGCGGAATCCCAATTTGTTCATGTCATAGTGGTGTTCACGAAACTTTCCTTCAATTTCTTCGGTTCGTTCGACGTCATTGAGGGATTGGTATTGCCATGCCGCCCTGACTCTGCGTGAGCCCAGCAATGCTTGGTCATAGGGGAGGGGGCCTTTAGGAGCCATGTTCACTGAAGCGCGATGGACGTGAATCATTCTCCTTGCTCGCCATACAAGTTCTCTGTCTTCCCATGTTTCCTGTGCTTGATTGCATCGATTCATTTCCATTTTGAGTAGTGCTGTAATCGTGCCACACCATGCTCTTTCATTGGCTTGTTCTCCAAATTCTGCAACCTCTTCGGCTGTCGGTTCTGGAGCGCCTTCTTCACCAGGCAATGGGGGAATTGGCAACGGTTGATTGACTTGGAGGCTGACGCGTTCTCTGAATCGATGCTGATCACTATAATGCAAACCAAGTGGAATAATGTGAGGCTGTGGAAACCCTTCTTCTCTCGCTTGTTTAATGGCATGAAGAAGAATCCGAGCTGCTCCCGTGCGAAGCCTGACTGGGTGTGGTTTTAGGTGGGTTACGCCTTCAGGAAAAATGACCACGCGCCCACCGGTTGCAACTGAATCTCCTAATGTCTCGATGAGTGCGGAATTTTTCGCTGAACGATTGGTGGATGCGTCTTCTGTTGATGTGGTGTCTTGTGCCCGGTGAACAGGTTTGGCCCCTGCCATTCGAATGATTCTTCCAAAAATTGGAATTTTGAACATTGTATGTTTGGCTGCAAATGTTAGACTACCTGGCATTGAGGCCATCATCAACATAGGGTCAATCATACCCCCTGGGTGCCACGTTGTGAACAGAATACCCCCTTCACTTGGTAAGGTATCGATATCGACTAGAGAGATTTCTCGAAACCAAGTTTCCATGAGTGCCCGGTTGATTCGACGAATCCGTTTGTATCCAGTGGTAATCTGGAAATTACCCGGGTCCGTGCCCCAATCCATGCCTTGTGGAATTCCTATGAGGTTTTGATTCAATCCCCGACCATTGTTAGGTTCAGGAGTCGGTGAGGGCGCGTTCAATATCTTCCCACAAATCATCGACGTCTTCGATTCCAACACTCACTCTAACGAAGCCAGGGACAACGCCCGCAGCCATTCGAACATCTTCAGGAATAGACATGTGACTCGTGTTGAATGGGCATTCAATCAAACTCTCCACACCACCCAAACTCGTGGCCTCAAAGAAAAGTTTCAGACCACGCATGAAGCCTGCTGCGGCATCATCTCCACCGTTGATGACAAACGCAAGCATTCCTGTTCCCTTGGGCATGGTGCGCTGGCCGACCTCGTAATCAGGGTGGCTCGCCAATGAAGGATGGATGACGCTGGAAATCTTCGGGTGGGCTTCCAATCGCTTGGCAATCTCAGCAGCGTTGGCGCAATGGATTGGCATTCGGGCGCTTAGTGTGCGCATGCCTCGCTCAAGCAGATAGCAAGCGTGTGGATCGGGTGAACCCCCAAAGTGAACCTTCTTCGGGAACAATTCGGCAATGAGATCCTTGCGTCCAACGACTGCGCCCCCAACAATATCTGAATGGCCGCCGAGATACTTGGTGGTCGAATGAATGACCAAATCGCAGCCCATCTCAATTGGTTGACAGCCCCATGGGGTAGTGAATGTATTATCGATGACCAACAGGAGGTCGTGGGCTCGAGCAATTGCAGCCATGGCTTCGATGTCGCAGACCTTCAGAACTGGATTAGACAAACTCTCGATGTAGAGCATCTTGGTGTTGTCCTGTATAGCTGCCTCATACGATTGAGGGTCGCGCATGTCTGCCATACTAACATCGATGCCGAATCGCGGTAGTTCCTGAGTCATCAGTCCGTATGTTCCCCCGTAAATGTCGGGGTTTGCCACGACGTGATCACCCTTGGAAAGTAGCCCCATTAGGACGGTTGAAATGGCGGCCATGCCGCTGGCGAACAATTCGCCATCCTCGGCGCCCTCAAGTGCACAGATTTTCTCAACGCAAGCCTCAGAGTTCACGCTAGACAATCGAGAATAGATGAGGGTGTGTTGGGCTCCATCGGCCCAGCCCGCGTAGCGCTCATCGGTCAGATAGTATGTGGAGGATTGGAAAATTGGGGTGTTCACGGCGCCCTCGATGTGTTGTGTACCCGAATGAACCGAGCGAGTTGCGAATCGTTTGTCCGCATGCTCGTCGGCCATGCTACAGGTGCGGCTTAACCAGCATTTCAATCAAGCGATGTGGGCGTCTAGTCAGAATCAACCCATTCGGCGTATTCTTGAGTCGATTCTGCGACCCAATGAATGATTTGTGGAATATCATAGGGGTGAATTTCTCCGAGTGTTGTCAAAACCGCATCGAAGCGAGATTCTGAGACTTTCAACTGTACCCTCCATTCCGCAGACGACTCGATCACGCCTTCCCATTTGTATGTGGATTGAATGGATGAATGTTGGACACAGGCCGCTCCTGCCTCCACTAACGTCTGAGCAAAAGCCCCAACCTCGGCCTCAATCCAAGTATCAGGAAGTGTCGTTTGGATGATTCGAATATCGGTGCTCACAGTGCGGGGATGGGGCTTCTAGCCATGAAATCAGCGCCCCAACGCTTGAAGACCGTATTGACCAGCCTACGGCTGGGTGCGTTGATGGACTGGGATATGCCAATTGATTCGGGTCCCGTACCAGAATCTGGTTCCGTGTTCGATGCCATCGTCGTCGGGGGTGGACCTGGTGGCAGCGGGGCTGCCGGATTCATGGCAATGAATGGGCTCAAGGTCCTGCTAGTGGAGAAGGCTGTCTGGCCACGGGACAAAACCTGTGGGGATGCGGTTGGTGGGAAATCGCTGAAGCATGTCGAGGAGTTGGGTGTGAAAGTCGACTTGGAGAAAACCCCTCATTTCAGAGTCGATTCGATTATTTTCGGTGGTCCGAATGGAAGAGAAGTTCGAATTCCCCTTCCAGAAGAAGAAGTTGAAAATCGGGAAGCTGGTTACAGCCTACCTCGACGGCAGTTTGACACGCTGCTCTTCCGAAATTCCAATGAAAAGGTATTGGAATCTGGTGGTGCTGTGATTCAGAATTTCACGGTCAAAGAGGTACACATTGAAGGTGATGCTGTGAGGGGTATCACGGGTATTCACGATGGTGAAAGTCTGCATTATACCGCCCCCCTGACTATCGGAGCGGGTGGGTACAATTGTCCCGTGGCCCGGGCAATTACTGCTCATCACGATGAACCAATGGTGGACAAAGCGCACTACTGTGGCGCATATCGTGAATACTGGACGGGCGTGGAAGGATGTGGGGATTGGAAAGGATCGATTGAAATTCACTTCATTGATGGAGTGCTTCCAGGATATTTCTGGATATTCCCTGTTGGTAACGGTGTGGTCAATGTGGGAATAGGGATGGTCATCACAGAGATGGATAAACAGAAGGTCAAACTACGTGGACTCCAGGATTGGGTGATTAATGAATCACCAAAATTCAGTAAGCGTTTTGCGAATGCGAAGGTAGTAGAAAAATCGGGCAAGGGGTGGCAATTACCATTCGGTAGTCCACGCAAGAATCCACCATCATTCCAGCCCCGGCGTACAGCGATGGCAGGCGCTATGTGTGTAGGAGATGCGGCGTCACTGGTTGATCCATTCACGGGTGAAGGGATTGGCAATGCATTGCTATCTGCAAAGATGGCTTCTACCATATTCGATCTAGAAATTCACAAGGAAGGGTTTACTTCTGAATCGGCGATTGAATATCAGGATAAGTTGTGGGAAGAACTCTCTCCAGAATTAACAAACTCACACAAACTACAACGTTTAGTCAAAAGAAGGTGGCTGATGAATATCTTCATCTCAAAGGCTGTCAAGAAGGTGGAATTGCAACGTGCCCTTACCGATATGATTTCTTCTAAGGAAGCTCAAGGCCAATTTCACACCAAATGGTGGATGATCAAATCACTATTATTCTGAGGTTTATGCATGGATTCTACATTAGAAAATATTGACGCTGTTTTTCTCGACCTTGATGGTACCATGTATCTTGGTAGTCATCTCATTGACGGTGCTCTTGAATTCCTCAATCGATGTGAATCGCGAGGTATTCGTAGATTTTTCTTGTCCAATAATAGCAGTCGGTCTGTTGAACAGTATCTGCATAAATTGAGTGGTTTGGGTATTCCAGCTACAGTTGATGATGTCCTTCTCTCGACTCATGATCTAATCTCTTGGTTGCATGCATTCGATTACGACCGTGTCTATCTTGTTGGTACTGAAGGCATGAGACATATGCTTGAAAATGCTGGTCTAACTATGGATGCAGAGAATCCTGAAATTGTCGTGTTGGGATATGATACAGAAATTACCTACGAGAAAATTTCAACCGCCTCTATTCACCTGCACAATGGAATTCCCATGGTTGTCAGCCATCCGGATGTCGTCTGCCCCTCTCCGGATGGTGGATTGCCGGATACGGGCGCTTACATGGCCATGTTTGAGGCGACGACGGGGGTCAAGCCCATCCATGTCTGTGGAAAACCTGAACCAGGAATGATTGAGCACAAAATCAAGGAGTTGGGATTGGAACCTGCTCGTTGCGCCATGGTGGGGGATCGCCTCTACACGGATATGGCAATGGCGACAAGAGCTGGCGTCAAGGGAATTCTCGTTCTATCTGGGGAAGCGACGGTGGAAGATGTAGATTCATTGCCTGACGGGGCGGAACAGCGACCTAGTCTGATTGTTCAATCTGTAGACGAATTGTTTCGCTGACGGCTCAGAAAAAGGGGTGTGTAAATCGCCTTGGCCGGTGTCTAAGTCAGGGTGGACTTCAAGTGCTCATTGGGAAACTCGCTGCGCGTGAGTGCGAATCCCCCGCTATCTGGCGCACCCTCTTGTGATGTGGGTGCCCTGCCTCTAGTGGAAGACTGGCCCCTCCTCCCAAATCATGAGATGCATATGGAGCGTCTTGCCCAATTTGGTGTCATTGAATTGGAAGAAGTTCTTGATGCCATGCGGCAATGTCCTCGGGGTCCTCATGCGTTGCCATTTCCCTTGAGTGAAGAAGTTTCCAACCTCGATGCTTCTAGTCTGCGGATTCCGTGGTGGACTGGTGTCAATATGCATCATTCATTGCTTCCGGGTCTCTTTGAAACCTGCCAGATAATGCAACTTGTACAACTTGAGAAAGGAGACAGTGTGTTGCTGATGGGTCCACGTGGAAATTGGTGGACTGAATTGTTGATGTATATCGGTGCGGATCGAATTGTTGTCCTTGAACCTGATGAGGTTCGGCGTGAGGTACTTGCTGAGCGTTGGCAGGAATTACGACTAGATGTGGTCGCCAAGGCCTTTGATTGTGAAATCGAGTTCATAGGTACGGATCAGTTAGATGATTGCACGCCCGAGATTGGATTTGATCGAATCCTCTCAACGGGCGTGTTCCCATCCCTCCCCCTAAGCATCATGATGCGTGTACAAGATCAGGGCTATGCTGTATTACCAATCCAAAATGAGGGTCGAAGTATGCTCCAACTCATTCAACACCACGGTAAGGGTGAATTGATGGCACAATCGGTTGCCTGTTGGGAAGTTGATCCGTGGCCTGAGGATGTTTTGATTGCCTTTGAAACCGGGGGCGCAATCGAACGAGGGCCTGAATTTGATGATGGGCGCATGGAGATAGAAAAGGCCTGGTGTGAATCAAATTTCATGCCGACCCGTGATCGTTTCGGGCCCGCTCGGATGTTGGACATGGTGGAGCGCGTGTGGTATTCAATCGACCCAGTGCACTCAGATGTTCCTGAAAGTGAGTCAGTTGGTCTTAGGGAACAAATCTCTGACGACTTGTTTCGCATGGGGCACGTTCTCTTGCAAATGGGAATCTTTGAACTTGCATCTGAGCATCAAGGTGAGGCGTTTAGATTGGCGCCCACGGCTGAATCAGCAACATTCCTCGGTTGGGCTCTTTCTGAAATGGATGATTCATGGAGTGCTCTGGGTTGGTGCCGCAAGGCCATTGAAACCGATGAGCGATTGGGGAATCCTTGGAATGATATTGGGGCGATCCTTTTGCAAATGGAGCAGCCTGCCGCCGCAGTACCGTGGTTAGCAGCAGCTACTCGTTCTCAACGATACGATGCTCCTGGGCATCCGTGGTCTAATCTTGCTCGCGCACACGAAGCACTTGGAAACAAGATGGCGGCCTTTGATGCGGCTCGAACTGCGCTTGAGCATTCGCCTGACGATGAAAACTGCTTGAGAATCATCGATGATCTCAGTGGATTCCTACTCTGATGGTTGCGGCGTGATGAGCACGTTGCTACCATCGCGGTCAATAATTGGAAGTTCGAGTGTTGAAGAGGCAGGGAGGACGTGGACGGTGCAAGCGTTGCCGCACGCAGGAGCGAGATAGTCCTCGCCTTGATCTGACATGATGAAGATAAGGCCGTGTCCGGCTGGAAGGATGGCATCAATCGCTTGGAATTCCATCATCATCGTAACTGCAACACCGGGGATGACTGTTTGTGCATCATACCCTCCGGCGTGATATCGAATGTCCATGGTTGCATGGCCCAGTCGAAGACCTGTTTCTGCATCTTGCATTTCGACGAAGACTTGTCCTCCGTCAAAAGTTGGGACTGCTTGCAGATGAAGGGTTGCAAGGCCAGCGATGTGAAGGTTGGTGTTGCTCATGGCTGGACATTCTATGGTAACGACTTGTCCTCCGCCGACAACGGGTGCGCCACCGCCAAGGAATGCGCCATCGTTGCTACATTCACTCATGTCTAGTGACATGCGTTCAACGTCTGATGGTGGCCACGTTTCCTCAATTCTCCATTCACCATCGTTGCGTTGAACCTGTGCATGGAGTGCGGGTGCTGGACCGACTCCCTTGAGGTAGTACTCCATCCATTCGAACAAATCTTGTGCCCAATCCCATCGAGTCATGTTGTGAATGGCTTCTCCACCGTAACCTGAATCCTGATTGTTGTGTTTGGTCCACTGATCTGGGTAATTGTGTTCCCATTGGCCAATCATTCCAGCAACTTCGTAACCATTGTCAATGTACTCCTGATACCAGTTTGTACCCGGAGGTCCCCCGAAGACCTGGTGTGGGTCAACGTTCCAGTCCTGCAATCCTTGGACCCAGTATATGCTGCCGTTGTATGTCCCAAGTGCCTTGTCGATGTGGCTGCGCTCATCGTAGTAATTGTCCATGTAGGGATCTGCTTCGCCCAACCCGTACCTTGTGGGGCCGGCGAGGAATCCTTCGATGACGTCTGCACACATGTTGTCGAGATCGTCATCGTCGTAATCGAGGATGCTGCCACCATAATTTGAGTGCATGACTTGGCTTCTTGCTTCAGCGCTGCCGTTCTTGTAGAGCAATGGGCCTAGCGCGGTGGTGCCTGAAATTGGTACAATAGTCTTCAGATGGGAGCTGCCTTGGGCTGCGGCTTCCCAAGCGGTTGCGCCTTCGTACGACTTGCCGTAAATGGCGACGTTGCCATTGCTCCAGTCCTGATTGCCCAACCACTCGACGGCGGTGTGGATACTCAGGCCTTCGCCATCACCCCTGTAATCGAAACAGCCCGTACTATCTTCAGTTGCAAAGACCGCGACCTGGGCAAAAGCGTATCCGTGAGGAATGAAATTGTCGTAGATGAATTCACCACGGCCGCCTCCAACGACATTGGTCGGCGAAGATTCGTCTCCGGGTTGTCCATACGAAAAATACGGGCTGATGACTGCAATCACTGGGACTTCTTCGCCCTCTTGAGTATTGGATGGCAACCAATAGGAAAGGTGTACATCGGCGGAATTTGGTCCACCCTCCCAAACACCGGTAGTGTCCACTTGAATGGTGCTTTCTTGCACATCAAGTGCATGGTGTGGGCCTGGGTTGAGAAGGAAACTGTGTGTGTGGGAAACGTTCCAATCCATGGAGTGGCGATCCCAAATACTGGGGTACATTTCATCCATGGCCTTGTTTGCTGACTCCTCGGCACCGAAACATCCGGTGAGGCTGGCCATGAGCAGGAGTGCGATGAGGCAAGATGCCGCCCGGCGAGAGGCCATGTGGTGTTCGAGTACGTTTTACCCCATCAATCAGTCGCTAGGCTCTATTTCGGGCTTATTTTCAGCGAAGGCAACGTTCTTGACGGAAAGGGCTGCCCCAAAAGCGTCGGCGAGGGCCGTAGGGGTGGATGTATGCGGATTGAAGATGCGCACGTATTGGTGACTGGTGGAACGGGTTCCATCGGCTCCGAAGTTGTCCGTCAATTGATGGACCGCAAGCCAAAACACATCACCATTTTCTCCCGTGATGACTCCAAACATTTCTATTTCCAACAGGAATTAGTCGGTCAGGATGATATCACTTTCATCATCGGAGATGTGCGCGATCGCGAATCTCTTGCGCGCGCCTTTCAAACCGATGTGGATATTGTGATTCATGCGGCGGCACTGAAGCACGTTCTCATCTGTGAGCAGAATCCAATTGAGGCCGTGAAAACAAACATTCTCGGGACGCAAAACGTCGTTGATCTAGCAAAGGATGCGGGTGTTCAGATGATGCTCATGGTCTCCACGGACAAGGCTGTTTCACCCACTTCAACAATGGGTGCTTCGAAATATGTTGCAGAAAAGTTGACTCTCGATGGAAATTCAACCGGTGATATGCTCTGTGCGTGTGTTCGATTTGGCAACGTTCTCGGTTCGCGAGGATCGGTTATTCCGGCCATGGTCAAGGGCATCAAGGAGCGCGGCCAAGTTTGGATTAGCGATGAAGAAATCACGCGATTTGCTATGCCAATCCCAGAAGCTGCGTCTCTGGTACTCGACGCTGTTGAGATGACCGAAGGTGGCGAGATTTTCGTTCTCAAGATGAAAGGATTCAGTTTGGGTCAATTGCTCTCTGTGTTCAAGGGTATGAATCTACGAGAAGGTGGCTTCGATGTCGATGTTCGCGGCCTCATTCGTGCAGAAAAGTTGCATGAGGATTTAGTGACTTCAGACGAAATCGCGCGCTTGTATGAAACAGATTCGCACTACGTTGTTGCACCACCCGTCGGTGATTGGTCACCTGCTTCGAACATGCAAAAGGTGGATCTTTCTGAATACAATTCTTCTCACGCTGAAATGTTTGAGGATGCTGAACTTGTTGAGCACATCCGCGAATGTATTGTCATGCTTGGTTTGGAGTGATGTCCATGATTGGCGTGACCGGTGCTTCCGGTTTCATCGGGGCCCATTTGCTCGCTCAATTGGGTGATGCTGGGTTTGCGGTGGATTTGCGTGCCTTGGATACACCCGATGTGCTAAGCGCACACCTTCGAGAGAATGATTGTCGAACAGTTGTTCATTTGGCCGGGCCGTTGCCGGGTGATCGCGGAGCGGATAGCGTTGCGTTGGAATTGGCGCAGAGGGTTGTTGGTGCGACTTCAACCCTAGATCAATGCCACATCATCTTCGCCAGTAGCATTCGAGTTCATTCGCGTGACGAAGGTGTATTCGGTGTTGATTCCGCCGTGGAACCGTTCGATTCGTATGGTGCAGGGAAAGCAGCGGCAGAATTGGTCTTGTTGAGTTGTGCTGATGATGCACATCCAGTGACTGTTCTGAGGATTTCTTCGGTGCAGGGTGTGGGTGTGAATGGACGCGCTCAAGGCTTAATCAGCGTATTCGCTAGACAAGCAGCATCTGGTGGTCAAATTACTGTCATGGGGGCTGGAGATTCAATCAAGGATCTCGTTGGCATAGGTACTGTTCTAGATGTGATTGGTGGGTGTGTTCTACAACCACCTTCCATTGCACCATTTTCAAACATCATCCCAGTTGGTTCGGGACAATCGGTGACTGTGTCGGAAGTAGCTGATGCGGTTCGCAATTGTTCGGGGGCTGACATTGTTCACATTGATGCTGACCCAAATGATCTCTCAGGATATGTGGATGTTGAATCTACAGATAGCGAATGGTTGGACATGGTCGAAACTGTTTGGGGGGCTGTGAAAACTGAAATGGGGGTGGCATGATGATTGCGCCAACACCTATGGATGATTTTACGGGTTCTGATATTCAGCAATTGGTTGGGGCGGCCTCGGAGCGGTTCGATAATAGAAATTGTTGGGTAATTCGGGTGCCTGCGCGCCTGTGTTTGGCCGCAGACCATACTGATTATTGGGAAGTGTTCACCCCTGAATTGGTGACATTTGCCAGTGATTCGGCTCTAATGAATGCCGTAATCTCCCCCCGAAGCGATTCGATGATTCGGCTGTTCAATGTCGGAGACTTCGAAGATTGTGAATTAGATTTGAATGAAAATGCGCCGCCACTCGCTACTGAAGAGAATGGTTGGATAGATTGGTTGGATGCTTGTGGCACACCTGCTGCTCATTGGTCAAATTATGTGCGTGGCTCTGTTCATCATGCACAGATGCATCATGATGTGAAGGTCGGGTTCGACCTGTTGATTGATTCGAATATTCCGCCGGCTTCAGGGGCTTCATCTTCCTCGGCATTGGCAACATGTGCTTCGATTGCAATTCGTCTGGCCAATGATTTGTCATTAGAACAAAGTTCGTTGGTCGAAGAAACTGCGAATGCAGAATGGTATGTGGGCACACGCGGCGGGATGATGGATCATGCCACAATGATGTTCGCAGAAGAGGGTCAGATGTTGAGATTGACATTTCGGCCATTTAGTGCCCAATCCCTCGATTCATCTACACGGTTGGCTGATTACAGATTCGTAACAATCTTCACTCACCCCTCTGACAAGAGTCGATCGACGCAATTGGCGTTCAATGCACGTGCCTTGGCGGCACGCGATGTAATCCCCCATATGTTGGCAAATTCTCCTGACGATTTACCCGACGTTGTCGATGTTGCTGACGTTTCTGACGAAGTCATGAGGAAATATCCCGCACTTCACTCCGCTGGTGAAGGTGAATTACGAATCAATAACTGGTTGGCGTTTGCACGCGGTGAATTGCAACGGTCTCAGGAAGTTCAAGTTCTGCTCCACACTAATGGGGCGGCGACCACGTTGGGCAGTTACATGAATCAGGCCTGGAGAGATGCTGGTGAACTGTATGGAATTCGAACCCCACAGATGGATCAGATTGCAGATTTGTGTCGCGGTTGTGAAGGTGTGATGGGCGTGAAAGTCATGGGGGCCGGTTTCGGTGGAAACTTGTTGGCGCTTGTCCGTGAGGATTGTCTTGAGGGGTTGCAGATTACTATGGAAGATCATCAAGATCTGTTCTCGCGTGGAGCGCAGGAGTCGGTTCTCGTACACAACCCCGGGCAAGGCGTGTCCATCATGTCGGGACCAGAAGGTGATATGAATTGGTCACCGTTGTGGCCAAACAGAGAGGTGTAGTGAATGGGCAATACGATTCTCTACCTCACCGATCATTGGCCATATCCCCCTGGTGAGTCGTTCGTCAGCAATGAAATTCGTGACCTTGCACCGCATTTCGATAAAATTCTTCTATTGCCTACAACCATGAATCCACTCGGTGAAATGACTCGAGAAATACCCGAGAATTGTGAGGTGCTCACCGATGTGCATGCGAGAATGTTGAGCCAATGGAATCGGAGAGGGTTTCTGGGCCGTTTGGGTGCAGGCATCAATGTGAAGGGTGTGTTGAGAGAGGTGCTTGCCTCAAGACCTTTCGCGCCCAGAGAAGTGATTGGTGAGGCAGCACAAATTCGGATTACATGTGATTCGATTGAGAAGGTGTTGGGTTCGCGATTCTCAGAAATCGATGGGGCTGTATCATTCTGGCTAAATCGTGGAGCAAGTGTCGCTGCTGAGCTTTCCCGCCGTCACAAGAAAATCGTTTCATTTTCACGAGGGCACGGGGGCGATATCTATGCTGAAAGAGTTGGAAAGAAATACTTGCCAATGCAGGGATTCGCGCTGAGGGAACTCTATGCGATTTTGCCCGATTCGGAAGCAGGAGTTGTGCATCTTCGTGAAAAATATCCTAAGTTTGCCCATAAAGTGGAATTGGGGCGCCTCGGTGTGGATGAACATGAACCTGCGGCGGCGTCGAATGACGATCGTTTGCATGTGGTATCGGTATCCTCTCTACTCCCAGTCAAGCGTGTGCATCTGATTGCTGCGGCACTCAAACATACTCAACGTAAGATCAAATGGACACACATCGGTGGTGGTGAGACTCTCTCGAAGGTGTTGGTTGAAACAGGCGAGGTTGGTGAAAATGTTGAGGTTGACCTAATGGGTCAGGTCGCGCATGAAGACGTTCTGAAATGGTTTGAAGAGAATTCTGCGGATGTCTTTGTCAACGTAAGCAGTAGTGAAGGGTTGCCCGTCTCAATCATGGAGGCATTCTCGTATGGAATTCCTGCTATCGCGACTGCGGTAGGTGGTATGCCGGAGATTGTGACAGATGAATGTGGGGTGCTGCTTCAGTCTGATTTCAAACCAGAAGAGCTTGGTGCAATCTTAGAGGAATGGGATATTTCGAATACTGCGCGCAGAGATGCTTCTCTGGACAAACAACGAACTGAGTATTCATCGTGGAAGAATGAGTTGAAATTTGCACTTGAAATTGCGAATGGGGTTTTGGAAGTCGCGCAATTCGCGATAATGTTCGCTTGAGGTGATTGTGTGCTGTGGGCATATTCTGCATTTATGAGAGGCGTTATCGAAGCAGTAAGAGAAAAGATGGTTTTCATACTCGTTGTTGTTGGGTTTCTATTGGTTGGAAGTTTGATTAATATCATGATAGACATGTGAGGTTGATCCATGAAACCTGAGGAAATGGAAGCGGCCATTGTGCGGAACCTTGTTGATAAAACAGGAAAATCACTTGAGGAGTGGTGTGCGGTACTGGGTGATTCAGGTCTTACGGAAAAGCGCGACATGAAGAAGTATCTGAAAGAAAGTCACGGTGTGGGTCATTTCCAAGCGCAAACCATCATCAAATTCTACTTGTTGGATTGAGGGTGACGCATACCCTAATCGTCAATTTTGGTAGCGCGGGCCTTATCGACTGCATCGTCAGGTAGGAAGAAAAGATCTGGAACTTGCGTTGCAAACTCGGAATCCCAGAAATGCTGACTGCGGGCCCAAATTTCCTGTGAACTACACCATTCAAGCCACTCATCGACCCAATCGCAAGTGGCGAGAACTTTCTCATCTCCGTTCGCGTTGTCCCGGAGCATGCGATTCATCATGCCAATCATGACGACGTTGGCGGGAATGAGTGCGTAGGTTCCGAATGGGTTGCGCTCAGTGTCTACGGTTCGCTGCTCCTTCCAAAGGGCAAGGAATTGATCGTAAATGTATCCTATACTGAGAACGACAACGAAAACGCCGCCAGCAATCGAGGCAAGGCCCCAATAGGTCATTGCAACGCCAAGCGTTTCTTTGTCGGCTTCAAATCTCCAACTGACATAGGGCCAGATAAGTAGTGTGAGAGTTGTACACCAGAACACCATCGAGATGAGGGTCTGGGATTGTTGAAGGCGCCAATACTGACGCATGAACCACTTCTTCATCGACGGTTGCTTCGACGTACTGCCTTTGACGATTGCGCATCTGCGTCACCTAGGGTGACGGTTTCAGGCGGGACCTCAAACGCGGGTGTGAAAGGTAATGTGGGTGTGCCGTGTATGGGTTCGCTGTGATTACTGCAGTTCTGGTTGGGCTTGGACACCGTGGGGTGGGGTATGCAACCTACGCGGATTCGCACCCGGATGAATTGCAGATTGTTGGAATTGCTGAACCAGATGAAGTGCGGCGTGTCCGCTATGCTGAACGGTTCGGAGTTCCGCCTGAGAATTGCTTTGAGAATGCTGAATCATTGGCCGCAGTGCAACAGTTTGCGGATGTGGCTATCAACGGGACGATGGATGAGATTCACATCGAAACTACGCTTCCGCTACTCGAGGCTGGATATGATGTGTTGTTGGAAAAGCCGATTGCACCTGATGCGGAACAATTGAGGTTGCTTGAAGCGGCAGTGGAGCGGACGGAACGTAGAGTTGTTATTTGCCACGTGCTTAGATATGCACCATTCTATGCTGCCATCAAGGAGCGAGTTGCCAATGGTGAAATTGGTGAGATCATGCATATTCACACAACTGAGAATGTCTCTTACCACCACATGGCGGTGGCCTTCATTCGTGGTAAATGGAGGCGTCAAGAAACCAATCCAATGTTGTTAGCAAAATGTTGTCATGATTTGGATTTGATCTGTTGGATGAAGACGGGAGTCAGACCAAGGAAGGTTGCTTCATTCGGTGGGCGTCATTTCTTCACTTTGGACAATGCTCCAGAAGGTTCGGCCCCGCACTGCAACGATTGTTCCATCGAGCGCGACTGTGAATATTCAGCAATACGCCATCATGTTGACAATGGATGGTGGCCATTCTATGCACTAGCTGGTGAGTCGAATTATGAGCAGGGGGTTGAGGTTGGCGAGGATGCAATGCGAACACATGTTGCGGCCTCTGATTACGGGCGGTGTGTTTGGCATTGTGACAATGATGTTGTAGATCGTCAATCCGTCATTATCGAATTTGAGGATGGTTGTGTAGCCACACATGACATGGTCACGAATACTGCTGATGGAACGCGTCGAATTCAACTCACAGGAACCAAGGGTGACATCTGTGGTGACATGATGGAAGGGAAATTTACTATCTCAAAACCGGGTGCTGTTGGTGGTTCTGAATCAGTTGTCGAAGAGATTCAGATTGGTCTTCAAGGGGATCTCCATGGGGGTGGAGATGTGCGCTTGGTCGCTGATTTCCTCAGCCTCATCCGTGGCGAAGGGGGATCTCTCTCGACTACATCCTTGTCTGATTCCATCAACAGTCATCTCATTGCTTACGCCGCGGATACGGCCATGCGGGAAGAGCGGGTTGTGACGATTAATTGATGTGAGATGTGTCGAAGTCGGAAGTATGGCTGCTACGGTATTGGTCACTGGCGCCGCCGGATTCATTGGCTCACATGTTGTTCGTGAACTACTGGCACAGGGACATTCAGTTCGTGCCACGGTGCGAAATCCAGAGAATGCAGAACACCTGAAGGGGTTACCTGGCGCTGAAAATTTAGAGATTGTGAAAATGGATCTTCTAGAGAGGGGTGCTGTAGATGCGGCTGTCGCAGGTTGTGGAGATGTCATCCATTGTGCTGCATCTCTCTATGTGGGGGCCAAGGATGCACAAGTAGAGGTGGTTGATCCCTCGATACAAGGAACGCAAAACCTACTCGATGCAATCGATGCTGCTGGGGGGGTTTCGCGTTTCATCCACACTTCTTCTGTGGCCGCAGTACGTCGAAATGGGACGAAGGACGGTCAAACGTTCTCAAACTCGGATTGGTGTGATAATGCATCGGTTGAATCCAATGCGTATGGATTCGCAAAGGCAGGGGCGGAGAGACTGGCCAGAGAATGGGTTGCATCCAAATCGGATGCTGAAAAGCCCCGATATGTTTCCATTAATCCATCCATCGTCTTTGGGCCGGTCATGTCGAAGCGCCATCTGAAGGGTTCGATGACCATCATCGATCATCTTCTGAAGCGGAAACCACCTGTGTTGCTAAAGATGCACATGAATATCGTCGATGTTCGAGATGTAGCTTCTGCACACGTGCGCGCGCTGACAGAAGGCAAAGATGGTGGGCGATACATCGTGTTCAACTCCTCGATGTGGATGCCGGAAGTGAATGCTGTACTGCGGAAAGAAATTCCAGAAAGAAAATGGCCGCGTATGGTCTTGCCTAAGTCATTGAGTTACGTAATGTCCATCTTCCATCCACAATTAACTATGAGTTGGGTCAAACGGAATATTGGAACCTCCTGTGAATATGATTCTAGCCCGGCAACTGAAGAGTTGGGACTTGACTGGATTCCGGTTGAAGACTCGATTGTGGATGGCGCTCGTTCTGCTATTGAAGCGGGATGGCGCTGAATGCTATCAAGCGAAGGATTGAGGAATGGGTGACCAACCCGAGTGATTGATGGAGCCTGCGGAAGTGTGGGGTGCGCGCTGGAATGCGTGTGACAATTCATTGGCTCGTCAGTATATGGAAGTGGTTTGTCGCAAGCAGAGTCTAGTCATCTTGGCCGCCGACCTGAACACTATGGTGGGACTCAATGATTTGGTTGACGAGGTCGGTTCCCACATCGCTGCACTGAAGACCCACGTCGACCTTGTGGATGATTGGACGTCAGCGAGTTGGGCGGCCTTCTGCGAGAAGGCAAAATCACATGATCTGCTCATCTTTGAGGATCAGAAATTCGGCGATATTGGGCCGATTTCTCGCGGTCAAATGGCTGGTGTCTACGACATTCGTTCGTGGGCTAACATCGTCACGGCTCACGGTATCTCTGGGCCCGACATTGTCGATGGTCTGTGTGCGGGGTGGGCGGACGTTGGCCGCGAGGGTGGTGTACTTCTCCTTGCACAAATGTCCAGCAGAGGCAATCTTCTCGGGTTGCCCGGATATACCGATGAGATGGTTCGCGCCGGGGTCTCCAATTCCGGTGTCTTTGGGTTCATCGGCAATGGGAGCCGTGCAACTGAACTCGCAGAATTGCGACAGAAAGTTGGTGATGGAAAACTCATCTGGACCCCAGGAGTGAATTTGGCTGTTGGTGATGGTGAAATGGGTCAACGATACGGTGATCCACAAGAAGCCGTGCTTGCAGGTAGTGATGGAATCATTGTCGGTTCTGGAATTTACAAATCTGAACAGAAAGGCGAGGTTGCAAGGGCGTACGCTGACATCTCATGGCAAGCTCTGCTCGAACGGAGTGGAGACTGATGGAATCCCTTGTTGGTTGGTTCTTGGTTCTCATTCTCACTGGCGTCATCGGTTGGATTGGGTGGTTGCAATGGAATTCCTATCGCACCCTAGACCAACGAATCGATCAGTTAGATTCTACATTGCTTGAGAGTACTGGTACACGCGTTGAAAACGTCTTGGATGCGCCGCCTGGTAGTGTGATTGTGCCCTATGTGGTCACAAGTATGGTTCCCGTGCAAAATGTGGTGCAGACTCCTGCCCCTGTAGCTGCTCCTGTGCATGAACCACAGACGCCCGTCAGATTAGTTCACGACTGAGTATGCACCATCGCTTCATTTGCGAATGAATGCGTAAATGATGATGAAGAGGCTGGCGCTGAGTGCCACATAATCTGGGATGCCCATTGTTGGGAATGGAAGCGACCACCCCATTTCATTGCCAATGTTATGAATTCCAAGCCAATTGATTCTGGTCGCTTCTGAAGTGCACTTGATTGCGGTACAAGTTGAATTGAGGAATCCGAAAGCGCCGAAAGCGTTGGCTGCACTGATTATCAATGATAGGAATCCAAATCGTTTCAGGCCCTTACCTGAACGTTTTGTAGATGGTGGGGGAAGAACGGCAGGTAGTGGTAAGGGTGCGGGTAGAGGCATAGCAGAGGTGACGTCTACGACCTCTTCGTCATCTCTCTTGGCTCGCATGTCGTCTACATCTTCGGGATAAAGTTGGTCGAGATCCTCAAGACCGGGGGCTTCCGGAATTTCTCCCATTATCATATCCCAATTGCCATCGATGATGGACTGTGTGACTGGCTTCTCAAGCCAAGCAACCGCCCCGGCCGAATGTGTTGCATCGGCCGCAAGTTGTCGTTGGCTGCGTGATGCCATGAAAGCAATTCTTGCGTGTGAATCTGATTCACGCATTTCCAATGCTGCCGTGTGGCCATCCATCGTTGGAATGTCGAGTGAAAGTAATACCAAGTCTGGGCGGTGTTGAACATAGGTGTCCACTGCGAGGTCGCCATCTTCACAGACCTCGATTCGCCAACCCTTCTGAGTGAAGATTTGTGATAGGCGCATGATTCCCATCGGATTGTTGTCGACAATCAACACGAGTTGGGCCTCGGGATCGTCTGTCGTGGTTACGCGCACCATGTCACTCGTCTCCCCCGAGGTCGTTTATCATCAATCGCACCCTCAGTCTATTCCTCTTCATCGTCGATGAGTGTGTCAGACGGTGCAGTTTCTGGAGTGGTGAATGTTTCCTTCAGTGCCTCTTGCCGCTTCATTTCGGCTTCGATTTCTTGCTGACGTTCGGGGGCGTGGACAAAAAGCATTTTCAATTCTGAAATAAGGCCACGAAGCATTGTTTCTTCTACCTCATCGAGGTTGCCTTTGGTACGACTCTCAAGGGTATCCAGAACGTCGATGGCGGCCTTGGCTTCACCCATGTTGAAGTGAATCATACCCGCTTCATCAGGAATTAGTCCAAGGTGCATCATGGCGCTGCGCTGCAGCATGTGAATCAATGAAAAGAATCGCTGGCTTTCCTCACTCTGTAGTATATCTTCCATATTTTCACCTCATTCAAACATCATCTGCAAAAGCCAATCGGGATCAAATTGTTGCAAGTCATCGTATCCCTGGCCAACGCCAGCGAGAACGATGGGTCGACCAGTCGCGTGAGCGATCGATAGTGCCGCGCCGCCTTTGGCATCTGTATCCAGTTTGCACAGAACCGCTCCATCAAATTTGAGCATGCGTTGGAATTCTACCGCTTGCTCGACAGCGTCGTTGCCAGCAAGGGCATCGCCCACGAAGAGAACGAGATGGGGTTGGGCGACTCTGTGCACCTTCTGTAATTCGTTCATGAGGTTGATTTTGTTCGTCATTCTACCTGCTGTGTCAATGATAACCACATCGGCACCCCGCGCTTTCGAACTTTCTACAGCATCACGAGCAATGGCCGCTGAGTCGCCGCCTCGTTCACTGGATACGCATCGAACACCGATTCGTTCGGCGTGCGTCTCGAGTTGATCAATTGCGCCGGCACGGAAGGTGTCAGCTGCAGCCAAGACGACGGTTTTTCCTTCGTCCTTGAGTCGGTGTGCAATCTTAGCGGTGGTGGTAGTTTTTCCCGTTCCATTAACCCCCACCATCATGACAATGACTGGGGTGTCACCAGCGTCAACCATTTGGTCGATTGTGGCGTTGAAATCCCAATACCCCGCCGCCAATAGGCTTCGCAGTGCGCGCTTTAAACTGGCTTCAATGACTTTCGTGAGATCTGCTCCCCTTCGCAATCTACTGCCAATGAGTTCGCTTCGTAAAGCTGCCAGAACAGCCTCCAAGGCGCGGCTGCCCATGTCCGCCTCTAGCATGACCATTTCGAGTTCTTCCAATAATTCATCAAAGACCGGTCCCGCCTTGATGATTCGACCACCTTTTTCGACAACACCGCCACCTAGATCGATGTCAAACTCGGTTCCTTTGTCGGTCTCAACGGTTTTCTTGCCAACAGATTTTCTTGGGGCTTGCTCGACTTCGACGAGTTTGCGGCCAGTGGTTGAGCGCATAACATGGAGGTCGACTTTGGAACCGTCGGGTCGCGTGACTTGGTCAACGTCGTAACCCTTCTTGGCGAGTTTCTGTTTCTCCTTCTCTTTGCGCTTTTTTTCGCGCTCCAACAACTTGCGTTCTTTTTTGGATAATGTTGTTGTAGGCAGGGGTTCGGGCTCATCGTCCCAATCATCCCAATCTTCATCATCGGTGGGTTCGGGTTCCTCAACCGGGGTTTCAATCTCTGATATATCGTCCCATTCTTCTTCAACTGGGGGTGTTGTTTCTGTGATGATTTGTTCTGCTTCTTCGCTGCCTTCCTCGGCGGTTAGTGCATCCAAATCCGTATCGTCAGCGACTTCCTTGACGCGTTTTCGAAATCGGTCGAAGAAGCCCATGTAATCACCTAGTCGTCTAGAGTCAGTTCGGTGCCATGCTTCCGTCGGCGCCGTTTGGATTTTGTCGGGGTTTCTTCTTCCTCGATTTGTGGTTCAGTTGCCTGTTGGAGATTTTTTGCGGCTTCTGTGAATGTGGTTGCAAGTTCAGTGACAACCTTCTCAGTTTCCATGTATTCATTTTGCAGGGTGTTGAGAACTTCATCAACCTCTTTGAGTCTGGCTTCTAGAATGGTAATCGCTTCTTCCCTGGGCTTTTCCGCTTGAACACCTGAACCAATGTCGATCACAACAGTATCTCCTTTTGGTGATGCAGGTAATT
The DNA here is from genome assembly GCA_030751995.1 of Candidatus Thalassarchaeaceae archaeon. Lineage (GTDB taxonomy): Archaea > Thermoplasmatota > Poseidoniia > Poseidoniales > Thalassarchaeaceae > MGIIb-P. The sequence continues at coordinate 2,446 of JASMFB010000007.1, read as the reverse complement.
GGATGCCAGCACCCAATGGAATCATAGTGGATTGATTCGATTCAAGAGTCTTGAGTGCAGCGATTACACCTAGTTGCTCTAGTCTAATCTCAGTCAGCTTGGTGACTTGTTCTTCGATGCGAGTCATCTTCTGGCGATTCATCTCGACAAGTTGCGCGATTCGCTGAAGTTCTTGCTGTTCCATACCGGCCCTCTGGGCCGGTGGACCCGCTCGTGTGTCATCAAGCCGTCGATGCGGGTATCGCGCCATCCTGAAGGACTGGCGCGCTAGCGGAGGGGTATGGCCGTGCTTGCTGCTGTCCTCCTATGCGGCGGCAAAGGCAGTCGAATGATGGCAGGTGGTGTGACCACACACAAACCGCTTCTTGAGGTCGGAGGAATGCCTTCGACGCGGTTTGTCATCGAAGGTTTGCTCGGTGGTAATCTGGAGTTTTCACAGTTCATCGTTGTAGTGCCGCCAGGTCGCGAAAAGGAGTACGAAGAAGCCCTATCTGGATTGGAGTGTCGAATCGTTGTCCAGGAGTGCGCCTTGGGTACTGGAAATGCTGTGTATGAATCGCTTGAACATCTACTGGCTCCAATCGAACATGTCTATGTGTCATTTGGGACACAGCCGTTGGTGCGCACGGAAACAATTGAGGGGTCGTTGGATGTTCATATCCAACAAGATCTCGGGTTCACATTAGCGACCGTCATTATGGACAATCCATATGCTCCTTTACTCAGGGATTCTGAAGGTGTCGTTTGTGGCTCTATTGAGACCCATCTCGAGGGGGCTGAGATGCCCGAAAATGGTGAAACTAACATCGGTGCGTACTGGGTGAGTCGTTCGGCCCTGGATGTTGTGTTGCGCGGGTTGCATGATGAATTATATGATATTGAGAAAGGTCGGTATGCGACGAATTCAGGTGAACTCGGTTTTCCCAATGAGATGGTTCGTGGCTGTCTGACTGCTGGTTTGGGTGTTGATGGCGTGCCGATCGCCACGGAAATCGAAATGATGGGAATAAAAACCCCCGAGACATTGGATGCTATCCGGGATGTCGTCGGGGTGGAATGAAATTGTTGAATCCAAACACTAGAGTTGTTGTCCTTACAGGGGCGGGAATCAGTGCCGAGTCTGGCATCCGTACATTCAGGGCTGCTGAAGGTTTGTGGGAAGAACATCGAATAGAAGATGTGGCAACACCAGAGGGTTGGAGGCGAGATCCTGAGTTGGTTTGGAGTTTCTATCAGGGGCGAAGGCGGCAGTTACTCGATGTTCTTCCCAATCCCGCCCACGATGCACTTGTCGATCTAGAAGAGTATCTTGGTGAGAATCTGTTGTTGGTTACACAGAATGTCGATGATTTGCATTCAAGGGCGGGCTCCAACAATCTCATTCACATGCACGGAGAATTGCGAAAATTACGTTGTGAATTGTGTGAAGTGGTTGTCGAAGCGATGGAGGGTGTTCATCTCCAAGATGATTTCGTCACTTGTCAAGAATGTCCAACGGGTCGATTGCGCCCACACATCGTTTGGTTCACCGAGATGCCTTTTGATATGGAGAAAATCAATGCTGCCGTGTTTGAATGTGATGTGTTCATCGCGATTGGGACGAGTGGTCATGTATATCCTGCGGCAGGCCTGTTAGCAATTGCACAAATGCGGGGCGCCTATTGTATTGGAGTGAACCTAGATCCACCTGAGAATGTTGATTTTTTCGATGAGTTTCACCAGGGGCGCGCCGGCGAAATATTACCTGATTTAGTGACCCAATGGGTGGGTAATGAAGAGGAGTGATTCACTCTTCTTCTGCTGTTGCAGCTGCTGCTGCGAAGTCGTGGGTGTCACGGAACGCTGAGACGACAGCGGGTGCTGTGGATTCGGTGGGCTCTATTTCTGCCACGCTCTCGATGTTAACGAATCGACGATTCACGCCATGGCGGCTTCCAAAAAAGGAGTAAATGCGGTGTCGTGCGTCGATTTCATCGGCCGCTACGATGTCTTGTGTGAACTTCTGGACGACTCTTCCGTTAGGGAAGGTTCCGGTTGCTCTGAAGGCGTGCATCGGCCGGCCCACCCACCTTTCTCGTTTAAGCGCACCGTCTGGCCGTGGGGGGCGATGATTGAAGATTGGCGGGTAGGTCGGTTTGCCATGCGTCGCGTGGTGCTGTTGTTGTGTGTGCTAATGCTAGCACCTGTTTCAGGCGCCTGGTCTTTGCCAGAAGTACCGGAATTTACGGGGTTTGATGGTGAATGGGTTGTAGCCAGAGAAGAGGGTTGGACGCATGCTGATTGGGTTGCACTGCGTGCTGAAGGATTGGAGCCTTTGCGACAAATCTCTGCAACCGAAGTGCTCGTCTGGGGCGATCACGGTTCCTACCAACTAGAGTTCGGTTCTGTGTTGCGTGGGCAAAACGCAGAGGGGTATCGTGTGGTGTTAGAGCCGCGCCTGCCTTCG
>JASMFB010000079.1 GCA_030751995.1 Candidatus Thalassarchaeaceae archaeon | reverse complement strand
TATGTATTCGTCAACTCCCTGACGGACTTTTCCATGCTGTCAACAGTATCTGTCATATTCACTGTCGATGCCGCCAACGAATGGAGTCCTGTCCACTCCTCGGTACCCAACTCGACCTCGGCCGCAGCGACATCCAAATCGGCTGCCAACTCCAGTAGATTTGAAGAGTTGGAGACCGCTGACGCGATGGAATTACGATGTTTATCCAAATCCAGAGTTGGGAGGAAGAGTCCAGCCCATTCAACAAGATGTGATTCAAGGGAATTCTGTGAGGTTCGTGCCTCATCTAATGCCCCGACAAGGTGCTCTAGACGGCGGTCTGAATCGGCAGCAGCATCTGCGACGCCTTGTTCAGCAAGTTTGAGGGAAGCATCTTGCAGCAGGAGGATTTCCTCCTCCTCCAACTCAGGCCACGAATCGATTGATGTTGGAGTCGTTGGCATGGCGTCTGGGAAGCGCTCGGCCAGAGTTCGTGCCTCTATGGTCTGGCGCCCATTCATGAGAAGAGTCAACCGTTCCACGGCGGCTGATGTTGTTCGAACACCGCCCCAAATGCACTCGTCTAAAACTCGTCCGTCTTCGTCATAAACGCACGCCAATCGCCAGTCCCATACCAGTTGCACATTTCACGCAGGCCCCCCTCCTTCAAAGTCCGTGCGGAACGAAACTTCGGCAATGCGGAGCATCGTATGATTCAAGTGTGATTAGTATACCGGTGCGCCCATGTTCTGTCCCGAATGTGGAACACTAGCATTCCCAGACACCTCTGGTGAAATCAAATGTACCAATTATCAATGTGGCTACAGCGGTACTGCTGAGAACGAGATGGAGATGGAAGATGGAAGCAAAATTGACATCTCTAAAGCATCCTCAAGTGCCAAGGCCCAAACTCGAGATCGGAGAGTCATTGAAGATTCAGATCAACAACGTGGTGTGCTGACAACCAGTACTTACATTTGTCCGAAATGCGATACCGATAGTGTCTATGCCGAACTTCAACAAACACGATCTTCCGATGAACCAGAGACGCGCATCCTGACCTGTGCAGAGTGTGGGCATGGCTGGCGTGAGTACTGATTTCGCCCCGAACACCGTAGGTGTTCCAAAGTGAACCCTTTTGAGCCCCCTCTGCCCAGAACTTGGATGATAGGGTGTACTCATGTTGAATATCACGGCCAAACAAGATACCATGAGAACAATCGTGGAGATTCTCACAGTTCTTGTCGAAGATGCCAAATTCAAGTTTGAAGAAGGGCATATCGAAGTGCGCGCTGTCGACGCAATGCATGTCGCAATGGTCCGAATGGAAATTGATGCTGCAGCCTTTGAAGCATGGGAATGTGAACCCTGTACGATTGGATTTGAACTAGTCAAACTTAGAGATCTGATTGGTTTGGCCGAAGCTGGAGACCTCATCGAGATGAATTACGATGAGAATGATGGCAGAGTCAATATTCAAGTCGGAGAAATCAATCGAACAATTCGCCCATTGGATCGTGCCACGATGCTTGAACCTCGTGTTCCAGATGTGGAGTTGCACAGTTCAGTCAAACTCTCCGCAGTCAAATTCAGTCGGGCTCTGCGCGCGGCCAAACAGGTCGGTGATCTGGCGACGATTTCACTCAACGCACAATCCTTCGGAGTGAATGTCAGTGGTGATACTGATACCGTCAACGTCTCGTACGATGCGGGGGAATTGCAAGATTTGGTCTGTGATGGCCCTGTAAAGAGCCAGTACAGCCTTTCTCTACTCTATCCCATGGCTAAGCGAATGGAAGCGATTGTCGACACCGTGACCTTGTTCTTCAACGAAAATCACCCACTGCGATTGGAATTTGATTTTGCAGATGGAGCCGGTCGTTGCATCTACTTCCTCGCACCAAGAATTGAAGGCGATGCGTGAACCCGCGTGAAGCATGGGAAACCCTCGGGTGTGCGTCATCATCCCAACATTGCGCAACGCTGACGAGTTGGAAATTGCCCTTGAGGGATTGACGAATCAAACATGGGAAGGAGCATTGGAGATTGCCATTGTCGGCCCTACAGGGGACCCGGGAGAGGCTGTTGCCGAATCAAAGGGGGCGACCTGGATTGATGATGCAGGTAGTCGTACTAGAGCCGATGCATGCAACGTTGCACTAAACATCGTCGATTGCGATCTCGTTCTGTTCACAGATGACGATGTATGGGTCTCAGAAGACTGGGTGGCCAATCTAGTTCGTTGGTTTGAACGAGAAGATGTGGCTGGAGTCGGGGGTCCAAATTTCGCACCACCTGATGAGAGATCGACGTTCTGGCAACGTGTGATTGATGTGACGTTCTGCTCAAAATGGGTCACTACAGGTACGAATTATGGGAATCGGGGTTCAGAGAGTTTGACTCCGGCTCAACAATTGCCAGGAGTCAATGCGGCTTATCGCAAATCCGTTCTTGACGAAGTTGGTGGTTTCGACAAGGGGGCCATCGGATGCGAAGATGCCATGATGGATTACCGAATTGAAAATGCTGGACATAAATTATGGCAGGACCGAGACGCCATCATGTGGCATCGACGAAGGGACCCAAGTCGTGTTCGAAAACAAATTCGAAATTATGGCCTTGTTCGAATTCTGGCCAGTGACATTCACCCGGGTATGAAATCATGGAGTCATACTGCTGTAGGGTTGTTCCCACTTCTGATTCTTGCAGCGTTGGCCTCCTTTGTTTATGGTGCTTTGAACGGGGGTTTGGCGTGGCCAAATGTGTTGGACATCTCACTAGAAACGGTTCCCATGGGTATATCCAGATCGATGGTGCACCTTCCTGTCAGCCTTGCGGGTGTGTATGTACTGCTTTGTTGGTTAGGGGCGGCGTTCGGCACATCACCCTCTCGTAATTTAGCGACCATTCTCATGGCACCCTTGATGACATTCCTGATGCACTGGTCTTATGGAATGGGGGTCTTGACTGCATGGTGGAGAATTCACATCTCCAAAAATGCTGGATTGCAGATTGATGACAAAGATCGTGCCTAGACTCGACGCATTTGATTGTCTTGTATTGAATAGGATGGTGACTTCGGTCGCCATACCAATGCAGTCATGAGTGAAAAAAAGATTCCGCCAACGGCAATGTTGAGCCAACTCTCAGAGAGATATTGGGAACTCGCATAGAAGAAAGCCCAGGTGAAACTGGGTATAATTCCGATGATTAAGGCAATGATTAATTCACGAACAATAAGGTCGCCCTTCTTAGGGGAATTCGGCATTTTCAGTTCACCTTCAGGAACTGATGAACGAACCAAACGGAATCCCATCTGAGGGCGAGAGACTCCGCGTGGTGTAGCCCCGCGCATGGTGCCAGATTCCCTCCAGATGCGAGTCACGTGTGCAGTGTGGTCGGAAACTCCCCCTCTGTGGACTTGAGGAATCCAAGGGCGACCGTCACACGGGGCCCCCCAGTAACCACTACGAGGTGGGCGGTCACTCAATACCTCCACTTGGACATCGCCTAGTCCAATGGCACCTTGTTCTGATGCTAGAGCCCATTCAGCCTCGGAAGGTGGACGTAGGTCGCCATCAGTTCCAACTAGGGCTGCCTCGATCATCAGAGGTGTCAAACGATTCAACGTTGAAGTTGACTCGACGCCTGCAATTGATTGTCCAGTCAATGTTTTCCATTGAGCAAATGTAATCGGGCCAGAACTAATGTCAAATTCCGTTTCAATACGAATTTCATGGCGTGGACCATTGCTCACGTGCATTAAGGCCCCACGTTCATCCCCGAGCCAAGCTTTACCTGGATTTACCTTAATCCATTCTATTTCGCCCAAGGAATTACTCCTCCTCAAGTGCTCCAGTTTGAATCGCCCATTGACTTGAATAAACGCCATCATTGGCTACGAGAATGTCATGGGTACCCCTTTCTACAACAGCCCCATCGACCATTGATAGAATCTCATTGGCATTACGAATAGTCGACAATCTATGAGCCACCGCAATGGTAGTTCGAGACTCGCCGGTTCCCAGAAGATTCGATTGAATTCGTCGCTCTGTCTCGGCATCCAATGCACTGGATGCTTCATCCAAAATCAATAGGCTGGGCTTCTTCAACATCGCACGAGCCAAAGAGATTCTCGCGCGCTGTCCTCCTGAGAGCATGACACCACGATCTCCGACCAGAGTATTGATTCCATCCTCCATATCAACCACGAATTCATCTGCGCCAGCGAGATGAAGTGCTACCCCAATCTCATCCTCTGAAGCATCTCGTGAATAGACGACGTTGTCGCGAATGCTACCATAGAATAGGAAGGGGTCCTGACTGACGAAACCCATCTGCTCTCGGACACTGTCCAAAGTGATGTCTTGGATATTTCGGCCGTTAATCAGCACCTCGCCAGAATCTGGTTCATAATAGCGTAGAATCAATTTCAAAATCGTTGATTTTCCGGCTCCAGTGTGGCCCATCACCCCAAGGAATCCACCCTGTCCCACTTTGAAATTAATGCCATTCAATACGGCAGTATCTGTACCTGGATAAGTAAAGTGGACATCATTGAACTCGATTCTCTCAATGGGATCTTCTAGAGCGGTTGCATCTGACTTGTCGACAATACTGGGCTCTAAATCCACCATAGCAAATACACGGCGAGCGGCTGCCTCGCCGCGTTGCAATTGATTGACGAGCATTCCAAAAATGAACAATGGCATCGAAAGCCGCGTCATGATGAGTAGGAACGTGACAAAGGCACCTGTTGAGATGTCGCCCTCCTTCATCAGCCAACCCCCTACAGAAACCAACAGGCCGTAGCAGATTCCGGCAACAGAGTATAGACCAGGGATGAATCGATTCCGATCTAGACTTGCCCCGATAGCTTGATCTCGATAGCCCTCGCTCTCATTTGAGACTCTGGTTGTCTCCCATCCCTGTGCATTGTAAGCCTGAACTACGGCAATTCCAGAGATGATATTCTCAAGAACCGCATTAATGCCACCAGTCGACTCTCGTTGTTTGCGATACTTGCGCTGCACACGGGTCGAGAACAGATACACCATAGGGAATATGACTACGAGGGGACCGAACAGAACGGCTGTCAATTTCCATGACATCATCATGAGAATGGCGAAGGCTGTGATGAACGTGGTGAAAATACGAATAATCGATGTAGAAGAATCGGATATGACATCTTCCAATTGATTGACATCAGAGGACAAAACAGACATGAGGACGCCCGTTTGCCTCAGGTCGTAGTATGAGGCTTCCATGCGAATAAGATTGCGAGTTGCATCCATTCTTAGATCGTGCTGAACCTTGTATCCCAGTGTTTGCCAACAGTACTCCGAGATTCCCTGGAAAATGGCGAGGCCGGCGAATCCTAGGAAAATCAGAACTCCGTAAGACAGCGACTGATTATCACTAATATGACCCAATAGATGTTCATCAAGGAAGGTTCGGAATTCCCCAAGACGGCCCTCAGACTTGAGTCCGCTGTAGTAATCGACTGCGAAACCGATGAAGATGAATGGGATCAAATCGAACACGCGAGCGAGCATGTTTGTTGCGATTCCGGCTGTTGCACGGCGACGATATGGTCGGACGTAGGGGAGAATTCGCCAAATCCTGCGGCCTAGAATCTGATGGTCGTCCTCATCCCCCTCATTCGGAGAATCCCCAATCGTGACACCATGGTGGCTTCGGGTCATTGAGGTGGGCTCATGTCGATGGTTTTTCAATTCGCCCCTATCATTTCTAGAAGTGCGGACGACGGGATTTGAACCCGTGACATGAGGTTGGAAACCTCAGGTGATAACCCCTTCACTACATCCGCGATAGGTTGCGGGGGCCGCGCGTTGGTCTTATCCAATTCGGTCCAACCGGTCCCGCAAATTCAAGGAGTATAGACTCTCGGCTCGATGTATGCACTGGCGACGTAAAGTCGGAATTGGGATGTGTTTCATTTTCATGCCTGCTGTTGCTCCCCTCTGGGCTATAGCTTTCGATGTCCAAGTGCAAACAATGATTCGTGTGTTGACTCTGCTATTTGTTCCAAGTTTGATTATCGCACTTGGGGGAAAATCCATTGAACATGATGAACAATGAATCATCACAATCTACACGATTTCGATTAGCCTTGAAAATCCAATAACGAATGTTCTACCATCGAGCAATTCTCGCCAGTGATATGCTTCAAGTCGATATTCGTGGCCATCGTGAGATAGGACTACTTCTTCGCAATTCAATACTGTAAATGTTTGAGGGGGGACGTTCATCCCCAAGCCGCATGCCTTCTGTACGGCCTCTTTGACAACCCAAGTTCTGGTGGCTTCTTGCATCCCAACTCTGGCATCGGTTTCCCACGATTGTTCGAGATACTGGAGTTCATCCCCCGAGGTCATCATCGTCAACAGATTTCGAGCCCGGGGCAAATCTAGAGGTTCTGCATCCAGTCCAATAAATGAACCATTCAAAG
>JASMFB010000078.1 GCA_030751995.1 Candidatus Thalassarchaeaceae archaeon | reverse complement strand
GCAGTGGATATGGAATCGGCGGAATCGTCTCACAAAATTTCTATGAAACGGCTGTGTACTATTGCTACAACAAACTCGCTGGAATCTTCTGCTACACCAGTTTTGATGGAGGAGCTACGTTTGAGGCAGGTGGGCAACTCTACGGATTGGCCACCACCAACGGTGGACTGCATGGGGCCATCACTTCTGCACCAGATGGCACGGTTTACGTCACCCCCCGGGTCCAAACGCCCACAGTCATTGTTTCAGATGACAATGGTTTGACTTGGTTTGATCGAACGATGGGTGAAGATACAGGGACACCCAATCCACGCAAGAATTCGGAGGTCGCAACCGACACCGAATCCAATGCATACCACATCTGGACTGGAGCCGATGAGGGCGTCTACATGTCGAGGAGTACTGATTCAGGCCAGTCTTGGGAGCAGAACAGTACAAGAATCAGCCCAGTTGAAATTATCTCATCTGTATTCCCTCAGGTTGATGCAGGCGACCCCGGAAGGATTGCAATCACTTACCTTGGCAGTGAAAACGCCAGCGAATTGAACCAATCTGATATCGACGGGAACCCCTGGGATGGAAATGCCCACTACGCCAACTCAAACGTCAGTTACTATCTGTACATCACTTACAGTTTGAACGCACTCGATGAAAATCCCGTATTCCATACAGTCCGCGCTTCAGCCGATCCGGTGCAGGTGGGCAGCATCTGTTTGAACAGTGGCGATTGTCGTGACATTGGCGGCTCGAATCGCAACCTGCTCGATTTCAACGATTTGCACATAGATCTAGATGGCCGAGTCTACATCGCCTTCGCAGATGGTTGTTTTGGAGATTGTGCGACTAGTGACAATCCTCAGCCGGAAGATTCCCGCAGCAGACGGGGCATCATGTGCTACCTTGAGAGTGGTCCGAGTTTGTTCGAATCCGTCGGGGATTTGGCCGAGTTCTCTTGAGGTAATTTAGATGGAGGAAATGCTGCAAAAGTTGCACGTTTCACCCTATCCGCCAAATGAAGAGATTGCGAATGTCATCACTCATGGGCTGGGTGTTGTCCTTGCAGGGGTGGGCATGTACTTCCTATTGATTGAGGCGAATCTAACAGATGACCCGTGGAAAATATGGTCCAGCGTGACTTTCGGCCTATGCATGATTGCTTGCTATCTATTCTCTACTCTGTACCATGCCTCAACGAATCTTGAATTCAAGCATAAGATGAGAATTGCAGATCATATCGGGATTTATCTGATGATTGCTGGTTCCTATACCCCCTTCGTCCTAGTGAACCTGCGTGGTTGGATTGGTTGGACGTACTTCGTCCTCATATGGGGTTGCACTGTTGTTGGAATCACACTCAGAATCGCGAATATAAGCGTCCCTAACTATGTCTCAACTGCACCTTATCTCATCATGGGCTGGCTAGCTATCATTGGAATCAAACCACTGTTTGACTCAGTGGGGTGGGATGGATTAGGGCTGGTTATACTAGGGGGGATTTTCTACTCTATTGGAGTCGTATTCTATTCGTGGGAGAGGGTCCCATTCAACCATGCCATCTGGCATCTGTTCGTGCTTGCGGGAAGTATTAGCCATTACTTCGCAATATTGTTTGCAGTCATCCCTCACTGAATTGCTATTCATGCAATCAATGCTAATCCCACATTGAACCTTCACCTTGCGCTTTGCGACGCTCAGCATCGAGGAAACTATCACGACGTTTGCGGCCGAATAAACCGAACATCAACAGCAGTCCGATGGCCCCCGTGGATGTGGCATAGATGTCGAAGTTACTATCGCCCCCACCCACTTCCTCCAGTGGCGGAGCGATACCTCCTCCTTCACCACCCTCCTTGATGATGGTGATGATTTCTCCAAGTTGTAGAGTTCTGCCAACGGAATCTTCGACAATCAACTCGACAAGGAATTCTCCTCCAGTGGCATATTCATGGAGGACGGTTGACCCAGATCCTCCATTGTCATCACCGAACTTCCAGGTGTAGGTGTACGGCCCCTCTCCTCCGCTTACAGTAGCGTAGAATTCGATTGAGGCAACCATATCCTTGTTGATTGGATCGAGTTGACCAGAGTGACTAATGTAGCCAGTCAATTCATCGATTTCCGGTGGTTCAGACACGATTATGGGGACCGTTCGCTGAATTTCTTCTTCATCACTATCAGTGACTAAGAGAATGATATTGTACACGCCTGCTGTTTAGAATGTATGGTCTACAATCACTAAGTCTTCTGCGAAGGTCCCATCGCCGAATTCCCAACTGATTTGGTAGGGTGATCTCCCTTCAGATATTTCTGCAACGAATGTCACAGTGAGCGGGACTTCCCCCATTGTCTGATTGGCCGTAAGTTCCACTTGCAGTGGATTAGGATAGGTGCAACTCCCATCATCATCTGTAGCGTCCTCATCTTGATTGAGGGCCTCCTCGTCCGTACATCCAGCGATTTCTAAGTGATTATACACGCCATCTCCATCACTGTCAAGGAATATACACGAACCATCATCATCTGTTGCATCCGCATCGTAATTGGTGGCGTTAGCATTGGTACATCCATCAATCTCAAGGTGATCATACACGCCATCTCCATCACTGTCAGGGAATATACACGAACCATCATCTTCTGTTGCATCCGGGTCGTGATTGGTGGCGTTGACATCAGTACATCCGGAGATTACCGGTTGAATCGTTAATTCTGGCTCCTCGCCGATTGTGAATGTCCACGTGTCAAGCGCCACCTCAACGTTGGTTTGTCCACCATCACCGTCTGAATCTACTCTATACAACCACCCTGCTACAGTGTAATTGGTGTTATTCTCCAAGTAAGTGTTGAATGTACTCAGGGCAAACGTCCGACTTTGAATGTTGGCCGCAGTTTCACCCAAGATGTAGTTATCCTGCTCGACATCATCACCTTCATAGAACGACCATTTGATTTGATAGGATGCCCCATTCTCTGTATGGACTCGGGCAATGCTGATGAAGACATTCTCGGCCAGGGTATCGTTTCCGAAGGTATCGTAATGACTCAATTCAGGGTCTGCTGATATCCCAGCATTCGCCGGGTCACTGTTGTTTGCGACATCCCCCCACCCGAAGGAACTCGATCCAGTTGCAACGATGCCCTCATACTGAATAAGCGAACTGTGTATGGTGTAGGGACCTTCTTGATCAGGCGTCCAGTATGCAGTTATAGTGTATTCATACACCTCTGATTCTGTAGTGAAATCACCTGTGAATTTTTTGTGTACGAAGTCGGGATCCACTCGAGTGATTGTAATCTCGTAATTGTAAGTGATATAGTCCGTCAGATTCTCAAATTCGACCTCGATTTCAACCCGATTTTGATCCTCTTCTTTTTGGGCCGCAATCTTCACTTTCTCCGATGCATCTTCGTTCCCTCTACCACCGGAATCAGCCACAGCGGTCCAAGGTAGAGCCAGCATGAGTACAATCATGCCCAGTGAAAGAAAGCCTCGCCGCCGGCTCATCATGTTGGCAAATGTGCCCCGCTTCTATTTCATAGAAGCGCCAATAAGTGCGTCAAAGAATCTCTATTACTCGACTTTCAGCGTCCACCGCATCATTGCTGAAGGCGATGGCACCTTCGATCATTTCACGATGTTCATTGGATAATTCCCCACGATGATAGATTGTAATCCATGGCTCCCCCGCAACTAGTAACGATCCGACATGAGCATCGAGAACAAATCCCACTCCTGCATCAATCTCATCGCCCAGATTGAGCCGCCCCCCTCCAAGTTCGAGAACGACAGTCCCCAGTACCATCGCATCGATGTCAGCAATCCAGCCGGGTTGAGGGGCGGCGAATTCGGTGGTTTTCAACGCGCTGTCGAGCAAGCCGAGAGCTGCGAGAAGATTTGATTCGCTTTCAAATGACGATCGTTCAACACCTTGAGCGATGCACATTTCTTCAAACACGGCCATTGCGCTGCCATCTATCAACGAATCATGGATTCTGAATGCCCCTTCATCCACAGTCTCACACAGGCCAGTAGCATGGAGCAGAACCCCCCCTTGGATACAGACCAGTTCCTCAAGGTCAGCAGGTCCAGCTCCTCGGAGGGTTTCAACCGATTCAAGAACCTCAAGTGCATTGCCGGCAGCAAAGCCCAATGGTGTGTCCATTTCCGTCAATGTGACGCTCGTTGAGATGCCAAGACCCTCGCCGGTCGAGACAATCGATTCAGCCAGTGCGCGGGCCTCATCGACATTAGTCATGAAGGCAGCCCGGCCGACTTTGATGTCCATCACCAGTGCCGCCAGTCCCTCTGCTGCCTTCTTGGATAGAATTGATCCAGTAATGAGGGGGACAGAAGCAATCAGTCCAGTCACGTCTCGGATTGCATACATGCGCTTATCTGCTGGAGCAATTTCTCCAGTTTGCCCACCAATCATGCAGCCAATTTGACTCACCATATCGCGGGCCTTTTCGGGCGTGATGGCAACATCATATCCGTCCAGTGCCTCTAATTTATCCAGGGTACCTCCAGTGTGTGCCAACCCACGGCCAGCAATCATTGGACACTTCATTCCACACGCAGCCAGTGCTGGTGCAAGTACTAGGCTGACCTTGTCGCCAATGCCTCCCGTACTGTGCTTGTCTACAACGAGATGCTTCCATTCATCGGGCCATTTCAATACCGTCCCCGAATGCAGCATTGCATGCGTCAGTTCGACCGTACCCTCTACTGATAGCCCATTGTCAAACACATCACGCATCCAATCTTCGACCTCAGCATCACTGAGGCTGCCGCTGACGACACCGTTCACGAATGTCTGAATGTCAGTCATCCTCGATCAGTCCGATTTCAATGAGGCGTTGGCGGAGATATTCGCCCGCACTGATGCTGGGATAGAGAACCTCCCCTCCAGTGCGCTCGATGAACTCGGGTCGCGGCGTCAAATCTACATCATCGCGTGGATGAGTGAACATCGGCATAGAATATCGGTCGCTGGTTGCATCGGGTGGGTTGATGACACGATGTGTGACCGCCTTGAACAAGCCATTGGTTAGATTCTGTAACATATCTCCTGAATCGACGATGATGTGCTCATGATTGCCTTCAACTGCAATCCACCCACCATCGTGGTCCATGACTTCCAGACCATCCGCGCTGGCCCCAACGAGCAGCGTGATGAAGTTGATATCCTCATGCTGAGCACTTCGAACCGCACCTTCCATCACATCCTCCCCAAGGGCAGGATAATGCAGTACTCGAAGGATAGTGTTCCCATCAATTGCCATGTCGGGCAACCAATTAGGTCCCATTTCGAGATATTGTGAACAAATCTCTAGGAGGGTCCGGCTGAGGATTTCCATCTGAATGTAGAGGCCGTCGACAGCAGGTCCGAATTCGGGACAATCTCCGGTCGGCCAGATGTTAGTTGGATATTCTGCCTTCAGTGTATGGCCATCGGGGAGAGTCCGCCCGGTCTGCCAGAATTCCTTGAGATCCGGTGCGGGATTGTCCTTGGCGTGCTCGACGCCAAAGGGAACATATCCTCGCTGGTTACCATCTTGATTCCAGCGCATCTTGGTACCGTCATCCATGTCGAAGAATGTCTCACTGACTTCATAGGCCCGACTGATGTCATCGAGTGGAATTCCATGCCCTGAGAGTGCAAAGAAGCCGATATCTTCGAGTGCCTCACCCATTTTATTTACAAAGCCTTCTCGACTGACTGCGTCACCTTCGGTGTACTCGCGAAGGTCTAGAGTGGGGATTGAATCGCGCGCCATGTTGGTCAGCACCAATCGGGTGCCCATGAATCCTTCGTGTTGTCACTGCTCGGATTCATACTTTTCTCGGAGTTGCTCAAGCGTCCACCCTGCATCGAGTGATTCTTGCACCTGTTGAGGAGACCATCCAGGAAATTCGTATCCGTCTAGTTGTGGTGCGCCAAACACCCCATCATCGCGACCGACTGAAACTTCTCGAGCTTCACTTCCAGCATTTGGGCCAACACTAGTTCCATCCAAAATGACAGTTCCAGTCGGCACTACAGTTTCATTTTCAGACCAGATCTCTTCACTGATGTCACCAACATCGTCGACCAACACCTTGCCTGCCGCTTCACTTCTACTGTTGAACAACATCACACCCAGTGCACCGAGGAGACTGATTGCTGCAATGACGACCAATGCGAAAAATACCTTGGCCGAGGCACTATCCATCGCATCTTCTCGGAAAGGACCCGCTTCATCGTCATCGTCATCATCAGTGGAGTTGGAGTTATTGGCTGAGTCTGGATTATCGTCCTGTGGATTCGTACAGGGAACCGTTTCATTGTCGGGAATTCCATCCAAATTCGCATCGGGGGTTTGCACTGCCAGCGACGCGTCCAGAGATTGGTCCCAAGCCCACATAACCTCATCCCCATCATAGATACAATCGCCATCGGTATCGGGATTCTGTGCGTTACCACCATTCTGATATTCCTGGAGATTGGCCAAAC
>JASMFB010000077.1 GCA_030751995.1 Candidatus Thalassarchaeaceae archaeon | reverse complement strand
ACCATGAATCTCTTCAGAACGGGTCCGTCACCATCCGGCGTCGTGATGATGGTAAACAGGTGCGAATACAGAGTGATGAACTAATAGACACACTTTCTATTGATGTAACGTCAAACTTGTTTTAGTTCTCAATGTTCAAAGGGCGCCGATGTTCGTGGACTGTTAATGGCTGAATTGAGGTCACATCAGGATTGGACCGAGAGGTATCGGCCCCAATCATCACGTGAACTTGAGGGAAATGATACTCAAAGGAAGCGAATTCGCAACTGGTTGACAGCGTGGGAGAAGGGGGTGCCCGACAAACGCGGCATGCTCCTCTCCGGGCCACCCGGGGTAGGCAAAACGAGTTTAGCAACGGCGATTGCGGCAGATATGGGGTGGGACGTCATTGAGTTGAATGCCAGCGATCAGAGGAATGCCGCCGCAATTCGTCGTGCATCAACCGGTACGGCCAATCATTTCACCTTCAACATGGATGGGACATTCAGTTCATCCTCAAATAGGCGCACACTCATCCTCCTCGATGAGGTCGATCATCTATCAGGCACATTCAGAAAAGCCAGTGAAGACAGAATAAATGCCACATTGAGTGCCAGAGTAGAGTCGCGTGAAATCAAGAATACGCTAAGTGGAGATAGTGGTGGGAAAGCCGAACTACTACGGTTGCTAGAGAATACAAAACAGCCGGTATTGTTGACATGCAATGATCCAATGCGGCTTTGGGGACGTTCTTCACACTGGCGTTCAACCCGCGACCGGTTTTCGCGGTTGGCCGAAATCATCGAGTTCAACCGAGTCTCTGATAGCGCCTTGCGGCGGATTGCAAATCGTGTACTTGTAGCAGAAAGTGTAACTGCCGATGGTGTCGCGATTGATAGACTAGTGGCTGCAAATCCCGGCGATATTCGGGCGCTTGTACGTGATTTGCA
Organism: Candidatus Thalassarchaeaceae archaeon; assembly: GCA_030751995.1. GTDB lineage: Archaea > Thermoplasmatota > Poseidoniia > Poseidoniales > Thalassarchaeaceae > MGIIb-P. The sequence goes on along the minus strand of JASMFB010000077.1, from coordinate 5,576 downwards.
AGCTATATGCGCTTCATCGCCGGAACATATCGATGTACAAGCTGCCATCGAACAGATTGAAATGGGTCAACGAGACCAACAAATCGACTTGTTTCCAGGACTAGAGAAATTATACCGTACACAAAATTCCACAGAGGCTGCAAAGTTGAGTCTCATTCTCGACAAAACCCCTGACGAATTGGTTGCATGGGTGTCTTGGAACAATGCATCGGTCATGCGTCAACCGGAGAGTTGGGCGCGTGCCTCTAAGACGTTGTCAATAGCGGCTCAATCTCTATTCGTTAGATTCTCAAATCTAGCATATCGATCCTACTACTGGGGTGGAAATCTGGGTTCACTGGCGGCTAGCGTTGCATCAAATGAAAATCTCCCAGATAGATTATCGCTACAATTCCCCACATTTCTGAAACGTGGAAATGAGTCGTGGCGCCGTTCATCCATCGTCGAATGCTTGGCCGGTACTTGTGGTGCGAGCGAGATGGCCGTTCGGGAAGAGTTGTGGCCAGCATTGCGTGCAATTTCGGGGGAAAAATTGGGTGGTGATTCAGAGAATTTTGATATTTCGCTCGCCTTTGGATTGTCGGGTAGCGACCACCTAGCATTGCATGGATTACGTGCCAATCTCAAAACCAGTAAGGCACTTGCAGAACGATATGAAGAAGTTCAGATTGTCAATACATCACCGGGGATGCAGGTCGACTTTACACAAATGACTGATGATACAGATGATGAAGACGATTCTGACCCGGGGACGGATTCAGCGCAGAAGTCGCTGGATTTCTTCTGATCAACTCTTCGTTTCTTTTCGCCATGTACGTGGGTGGAACAACACGAGGACTGTGAGTAATTCCAAGCGCCCCGCCCACATCAGAACGGATGTGTAGAGTAATGAGTACCAATTCAAACCGGCCCATGTCGATGTTGGTCCAAAGGCCCCAAGAGCAGGGCCCGTGTTACCGAGTGCGGCGAAAATGACAGAAAGAATCGTTTCGAGCGAATGTGTTGGTTCAAAAATAGCTAGAACGACCAGACTAACCATCGCTAGAGCAGCCCATGTGGACAACATGCCTATGACGACCCACATGCGTGAGTCGTCTACCACTTCTCCATTCATTCTCACGCTGATGACGGCTCGTGGTTGAACCATTCGATGAATTTCACGACGCGCTAGGACAAAGGCTAACCGGAGGCGGAGAATCTTCAAACCACCACTTGTTGAACCCGCCGAAGCACCTACGACCATCAGGAAAAGAAGTACGAAGAGTGAAAGAACTGGCCAACTGGCGAAATCTGCACTCGCGTACCCCGTTGATGTTCCAATTGCAGCCGCTTGGAATGCGCCATGTCGTATGGCATCCCCCCAGTCCCAGCCAGCACCATGTACTAGGTTCAGAGCAAAAACCGCCCATGCACCTGCGAGAACAATAATGTATACGCGTAATTCCTGATCATTGATGACCTTCGCATATTCCTTTAGTAGGAGAAAGTGGAATAATGTGAAGTTGATACCTGTCGCAACCATGAAGAAAGTGATTATTCCTTCAACGAGAGGACTGTTGAAAGCCATTATACCCGCGTCTGTCGTGCCAAATCCTCCTGAAGGCATCGTGGTCAATGAATAATTTATTGCGTTGAACCAACCTATGTCTGCCCACCACATCAATAGTATGAATTCAAGCACTGTGAATCCAATGTAGATGCCCCAGAGTGCCTTTGCAGTTTCCTGTAGACGTGGTCGTAGGCGACTGAGGGATGGTCCTGTGAGTTCTGCACGAGCAATGGACATCCCGCCACCGAGGGCACGGCTCAACAGCAGCATGCCTAGCATGATGATTCCCATGCCACCGAGCCATTGAGTAGATGAACGCCAGAACAAGATACCATAGGGTTGACTGGCTATACAATCCTCCACACCCTCACACCGAGGTGATACATAGGGGTCGATGGTCGTGGCACCACTAGTTGTGAATCCCGACATCGATTCGAACCACCCCCGAATCAAACCGCCCATGATTTCGTACAACGTACCTCCATCACCATCCCATGTAATCGGCCCATGGAATGTCGGTCCGAACCAATATGGCAATGCTCCAACAGCAACAATGAGTGGCCACGACAATGCTACAGCGGCAAACGCCTCTCGATCACGAAGTCTATCTGCAGTATCGCGTCTTGTCCCTAGTCGAATGAAGATGAGGCCGACTATAATGCAGAATATTATCGGAGGTAGAAATGACCACAATATGATTGACATCTCATCATTCATTATGTATCCAATTCCACCACTAATCAACAGAGGAACTGTGAGAAGAATCAGACTCCAGCCTGCAACGAGTCCGATGACGTCGTATCGCATTGTCAACGCTCCAGAATCTTCTCGACAGATGGGACATCATTAGCGGAAACGAAGAGAATCAGGCGATCTCCAACCTTGATGCTCATCTCAGGCTTGGATCGGAACATAATGCGGGACCCTTCCGCGTTCTCACGCTCGACGAAGGCGATTCGGAAGGAGCCTTTTTTCTCAATCTTCTCAATTGTCTGCCCGAGTCGACTGTGTCCTTTGACAATCATTGCACTCATGGCGACGATTTCAGGGACAGAGGGCATCAACTGGTAATGTCCTGGAACGCGTCTGTGGACTTGCATCAAAATCGAATCGATTGCGACTCGACGTTCAGAAACCGCATAGGTCAATCCGATTCTGCGGACCACTCGTGCGAGTGCGGAATCATCGAGAACAAGTCCAGTGCGCTCGACACCGATGTCAGAAGCACGCATAGCGATTGCAATGTTTTCGTGATCATTGGGAAGTGCAGCAATGGCGATATCATGCTCAACCAATTCAATCTCCCTCAACAAATCAAGATCTCCTAGGTTACAATGGATTACATCAAGGCGTTTGTGGGCACCAATCGAGGAGCCAACCAATTCATTTGCGGCTTCAAGATGTTCGTCAAGAACGGTGACCCAGCATCCTTCACTGAGGTATTCTGTCGCCAATTGTTTTCCAAGTGGAGTGGCGCCGAAAATTGCTACTCTTGGGACTTCAGGATACGGTGGTTCAACGTGTCCAGCCGCTTTGGATATACGTTTGAATGTGTGCTCTCCAATTGTGGCAAATACAAGGCGGTCGCCAATCTCGACAACAGTCTCATCGGTAGGGACGATTGCACTTTCACCTTTCCTGCACAGGGTGAAGGCCTTGGGCAAACCATCGATATTTTCCTCAGCATGACCTAGCGACATTGATGCAAGATTGTTAGCATCACTGGTCACTTCAACCTCGACAATCCATGCATCCCCACCCAGAGGCAGTACATCTGTTAGACTGGATGATTTGAGGCCAGCAGTGAGTCGATCGATGGATTCTTGATGTGGACAAATCGCAACATCAACCCCGGACCAACGGGCCAATCGTTCTTCTTCATTCTCAATCAGGCCACCATCATGTATTCTAGCGATGGTGAGCAATGATGGGCGATTGGGATTTTTCTCCAATGGGACTTCTTCTTCCAATAAATCTCGGGCGAGTGCGCAAGCCAGCATGTTTCTCTCATCACTGCCCGTGGCAGCAATAAAAATTTGAGCATCGCGAATGCCAGCTTCCTTCAGAACCTCACGACGGGTTACATCGCCTAGTAGTACGAAGGCATCAATTGTCTGAGCCTCCTTGATAGCGGTTGGATCAGGATCAATGAGGACGACGTCTTGTCCTTCATTGTACAAGGCTTTAGCAACACCTCTGCCGACCTCGCCAGCCCCACCGATGATTATGCGCATATGCAGTACTCCGGCATCCTTTCGGCCCTTCCACTCCCACTTAACTCCTCACTCGCCAATCCGCACTGGAACTCGATATGTTCCGCCCGTAATTATCGGCTCACCAATGGTATCCCAAGACTCAGTCCAACAGTTTACGCACCCTATGGCTAACGGTCTATAGAAATTGTATGCTGCTTCACCCAAATTACTCGGATCTTCAATCCATTCTGTCATCGTAGTCGGTGTATGCAAAAGCCAGCGATTGTTCACAACATCGACTTCACCCTCGACAAAACAACTCGAAAGGAGGATATTTCGGTCAATACACCAGTCCTCATCAAAGGGGAAAATGGCATTGGTCCATGCATGTGGTTCCCAACCACTGAATTGGCCATCAGTCATCGGGCCGAACTCGTACCATGATGGGATGTTACGAGTACGCAACAGACTCATCCATGCATTGGATTGTTCATCACAATCACCTCGTTCATCGACAATGCAGGTTGGTCCACTACGAGCAGGTGCAAGTCCTTGGCTGTATACAATAGAATCCCGAATCTTGATGAATGCTGCATGGGCGAATGCATACGGGTCTTCCGCATCATCGGTTGCAAGGCCACTGCTAATTTCATTCGCCAATTCTACAACTACAGGGTCAATTCCGTCAATCGCCCAATTGCGACTGGGGCCCGGGTCACGATCATACCACTGTTTGTGGGAACCGAATTGATCATACATCGTATTTAGTCGGCCATTTCTCTGGTAGTCATCATAAGTTCCAGAATTATCATTGTCCATAGAAAATGCGCCATGTGTGTTCAGACCATGTTTGAGTTCGTCGGGTGCTCTGTCCCCACCCCACCATGTGAAAGATGTAGCTACGACGTCATATTTGACTACGAGTGTGATAACTTGCCCAGGCGGGATGTCTCCCTGCCATATGGCGCACCTAGAGACACTACAACGATTCGAACTTGAGCCAACTGGAGGCCAATATATCTCAGATGTTGAGTCTAAGACGATTGCATTATCTTCTGTTAAATATTCTTCATGTATCGGTATATTGGCGTAATTTACGCTTCCTTCTGTACTGGCGGACATGTAGGTGATCTCTTGCAGATCCTCGACTGTATACTGAGTACCATCATCCAATTCGAAACCATATTCAGAGATTCCGAAATCTGTTCTCATCGACGGAATCGGTAACTCATAACTGAATGATATCGCTTGGCTATGTGGATTCATTAAATTCACACTGCGTTGTGCTGTATATTCAGCGTGGATAGGATATTCGCGTGCCGGACCAAATTCATCTAAGAGTGAATCAAGCCATTTTTCCAACTGATTCGAAATTCGTTCCTGTGCGGGCGTGAACAGGAAAAGGAATGCGATTGCTACAACCAATACCATAGTGCGAATATTATTGCGTTTTTTCTTCTCACGACGTTTTCCACCTCGGCGGACATTGAGTCCGGGTGGAGGTCCCCTTCGGGCTCTGTGAATCAATTGCCCCCCTGGAATTGGTGCGCCTACACGAATAGAAATACCGCGAGTGCCAAGTACGACACGGCCGCAACTATGGCAGATACTCTCGCTTGCCCGGTTTGGGCTCAGGCAGTAGGGACAACGCGCCATTCGCCCCTACGGGAATCAGTAGACCCTTGAATGTTGGTGGTGCGTCCCTATGGGACGCAGCATCATTCGGACTCTTCTTCTGACGCCACGGAACGAACGGCTGTTGAAACCCCGGTCCTCTGTAATCGCGACCACTCTTGCTTCATTCGTGGCGATAGGCCCGATGGTAGCCAAAA
>JASMFB010000076.1 GCA_030751995.1 Candidatus Thalassarchaeaceae archaeon | reverse complement strand
GGCGGCAATTGAAATACCATTGGAATGGCCCAACGTAATCTCGGGCAGTGCTGGACTCAAGGGGCCACCTGCGCGCTCCCTCGCTTCATGGCCCCTCCACTTCAGATTCGGTTTGCGATGCTCGTCTCGAACCACGTGGAGATCGGAGGGATTGAAACCGTTGTCGCGAAGCAGAGTCGCCAATGCATAACGAGCGGAGGCATGTTCGAGGGCGCGTTTGGGTGTAGCAAAGGTCGAAGCTTCAAATGGATCTACTAGCGGTACATTTGACAAATCGGGAAGAGATTTGCTAGGATTATCTAAATCAACGGGCACCCAAACTGCAATCACATCGTTAAAACCGCACTCTTCAGGAAGAGGAAGTGGAGATACTGGACCTGCAGGTTGCCAATTTACCATATAAATTCCTCAATTGGAAAATTGATTCTTCAATTGATTATTTCTTCTTTCTTTTGAGATTGAATGTTAATTCATCAGGCACGGGTGCCATGCCTTTGAGGCGAAGGCCAGTGAGTGAAACAATCGGCTTCTGATTACGATCGAACACCACGGCATCATGGATGGTGATCCCTCCATCTTCTTGGCCACGTCGGTAACTTCGCACCCTCAAATCATCACGTTTGGCAGGAATCTTGAGAATTTCACATTCTTCGATTCCAATTGGAAGGCTTGAGATGTCGTCCACTTCCATCGCAACCAATCCAGCATTTTGGAAACAAGCTTCGATGAGCATGGGCAAGGATTCAAGGAGAATAGGTCCCTCTTCGAATAATTGTGAATTTGGCAATTGATTGCGTAACAATGCAATACCATCGGCACCCAAATCATCTCGATTGGATATACCCTTAATCAGACCACCGAGGACTTGGAATCGAGGACCATGGAAGAAACGATCATAGATGAAACTAGGTTGGAATGAGGCCTTTCCCCTTCCAGGTGAATCTGTGAAAGGAATTTTCGCATCCCGGGAAGCGCCTTCCTTTAGCAATCGTACCATGGCCTTGTGATGTATTCTTGGCTCGCCGAATATTTCACCCTTTGAATTTACCAAATCACTCTCAATATGGCATCCTATGAACAACGAATTATGGTCCTGACCACTGAACTCAGCTTTGACTCTGACTCGAGCTTCCTCTTTCATCAATTTGATTGGCAATCCAAATTCAACATCGGAGAATCCTTCTAGATTACACATTGGGTAGAGCAATAGCGAACTCTGGGCGAACATTTCCATTGCCATCACCCCGGGATGATAGGGTGTCTCGTCGATTGAATGGTCAATGAGGAAGGGGAAACGTTCAGTGGAAAGTGTACATTCCGTCACAATTTCAGAATAGGGCTCATGTGTGATTATTCGATCAACGAAGGGGAACCGCTCAGGTTCTGCTAGGGCGCCAGCGGTATCAGTGGGGAATTTTTGAGGTGGGCCTCTTTTGCACCCCTCTCCATCCAATATCCCTAATGCACCCGCAGCAACAACCCGTCGTTTCCCGCCTGCAAGCATTTCCTGAACGAAAATTTCGACGCCAGTTTCAACTGGTATGGTCTCGATCCCAGCCTGCAAGAATACCGATTCCACAGACCCGCGTGTTGCCATCCCAACGTCTCTCCAACCCGACCAAGCGATTGCCACTGCCCGAGGTGCATCCTCATGATGTGCGATGCGACACATCTCGGCATCGAGAATGTTGTTGGCAGCTGCATAATCAACCTGTCCGCCATTCCCAAATCGGCCGGCAACTGAAGTGAATGCACACAGAACTCGCAACTGATCAAGTTCATCGCCAATGGCATCAATCAACGCCCTCCAACCATCAATTTTCACTGATATGACCTTTGAGAATGTCTCCCAAGATTTGTCAGCGACGAGTTTTGAATCTTCAAGGCCTGCACCGTGAACCACACCTGTGATTGGGCCGAATTCATTTCTTACCGCGGCTAGGACTTTGGAAACTGATTTTGAATTCGTTACATCGCAGGCATCATACAATGCTCTATTACCAGTTGCTTGAATGTCAAGTATAGTTTGGTGAATCTCCATACTGCGCATATTCTGATCCCATTCACGATTCCACTCAACCATGGTGACTTGGCCTGATTCACTCTTAGCAATCATATCCTCTCGAAGTTCCATCTTGCGATTTTGCAAAGTGGATTCATCATCCCCCAGCCATTCCTCGATGCTGGCATCCAATCGAGTTCTGCCGAGGAGAATAAATGTGGCATCAGCATTGGGGCTTGCCTCTGCAGCACCGACAATACATCTGGCAGTAACTCCTGCACCGCCACCAGAAACAATCCACACGTCATCGTCCTGAAGGGCGTGAATCTCCTCGGCGAGATTTTCCTCATACAGACGAAGCGCCCAGCGGTTTCCATCACGCGATAATCCCACTTCCAACGGAGAGATACGTCCGAAGGCTTCTGCCCAAATTTGATGGGCTAATTCCGTGGGGTTTGATAGCAACTCGGGATCTATGTCAACGGCCCTACATCGAAGATGCGGCTTTTCTTTGGCGTATGATTTGACAATGCCATGTGCACCCGCTGCAAGGGCATTGAAACGACTGCTCGCATTGCCGTGGCGGCCATCCATTGCGCTGACCGACATCACCGTTCCATCCTTTATTGAATTGAAGTGGCTATCGAGGGATTTCAACAATCCAAACAAGCCATGCGTTGTCGATGTGAGTTGGGCCTGCTGGGTCTCACTTTCCCACCCCACACCTGCGAGGCGAAGGGGTGAGAGGTGAAGTAAAGCTGCAACATCCCCAATTTTGGCAAGATGCGCACTGACCTCAGCGAGTTGGTCGTGATTCCCAGGGTCAACTCGGACGATATCAACGGGGCCATCTTTCTCGATTTTGATTTTCGAGACGATGCTGGGGTCGAGCATGATGCGCACTGTATCGATTCCAGCGGCTTCAAGGATGTGACAAAGGGTATCCGCAACCCCCCATGGATCATCGGTGACAGCGATGACTTTGCCCTCAATATCGAGGGGAGTGGTGGCTTCAGGTAGGATGTCTTCTGCTTCGACCTGCCATCGGCGTACACCCGTTGATTCAGGTTCGACCGGAGGCGAGGAGGGTGCTGGTTCTGGTTCAGAAACCACTGGCTGTTCGATTGGTTCGACTACCTCTGGTTGCTGGTCATCTTGATCCAGATATGCAATCATGTGATTGAGTGTAGGATGTTCACTCAAAACGAATGATTCGTCCACGGGTAGCCCATAGAAATCACGAAGTTCGGCCATTATCTCTGCCTGTTTCACAGTATCAATGCCCAGTTCGCCTTCAAGGTCCTGATCCAATTCAATGAAATCCGCGGGATACCCGGTGTGTTTGACAACGACCTCAATCACTTTTGCAGATACATTATCAGAAGGAGGTCCACGAATCAGTTCACTCACCTCCTCTGGTACAGTGGGTTCAGGCAAGGGGGGAGGAATAGATTCTGGTTGGGGGATAGAGGATTGTTTCTCCACCACAAACGTCGACCATGGGTCTCCCTTAACCCCTCCAATAATCATCTCATCGGGATCTATGAATGCTACGAGTTTTCGCTGCAATATTCGCAAATCTGCGGTGCCGCCTCCTGCCTTCGATGCCCACGCAGCAACCCGTTCACGGTCCACCCGATTAAGATTTGTTGCCATGCGTTTGAACATGCAAAATGCCATCTGAGAACCAAAACCAGCGCCATGTCTTACAACATAATCAACGTCAACGGGGCCACCGTTAGAAAGACGAAGATTGCCTAATTCTGGATCGGGTTCTTTGAAATTGGCAATAGGGGGAAATTCGCCCTGACAAAGTCCGCGAATTGAAACCGCATCTTCGATTCCTGTGGCCATAGGATGGCCAGTGAATCCTTTCGTATTCGTGATAACAATCTTAGATGCACTATCGCCAAAAGTACGACGCAGTGCATAAATCTCAGCTGCGGCGGACCCACCGCGAGGAGGAGTTGCCGGTTCATGAGACATGAACGATGTTCGAGAAGCGATTGTATGACGATTCAAGCCCCAATCGCGTTCCATCCTGCCGATGAATGTATCCAGTGAATCGGCCACATGTTCTACATCGAGTCTAGTGGGGTGGAATGCGGAATTGGCGAGATGTGCCCCTAGAAGTTCTACATACGGAGTGACACCTCTCTCCAGAGCGAGACTGTTTCGTTCGATGACGAAAGCAGCAGCACCCATCCCAATCAACATTCCACTTCGACGTGCATCGAATGGAACGCTCACTTGTTCGACTACGTTGCCCATGGCATGAGCCCCGGCTGCGGCGAATCCTGGACCAAACCATGTCATCATCTCATCACTGGTTGCATCATCAGCACTGACGATGATAATCCGATCACAGCGTCCCGTCGCCAACCAATCTTCGGCAATCGCGATGGCCGAGGGAGTTGAGGCGCAGGCATTGTTGATTGCAGCGTTTGGACCTCTAGCGCCAATCCATTGTGCAAATTGTGAATGGCCCATCGTGAGAACCTGTAGAAGGAAGCGGCGGTCGAAATTTCCATTCTCATCTGCGCCATTGTTCTGTGCATGACGCATCGCTTGTTCAATTCCAGGGAAACATGAAGCAAAGATGACGCCAGTTCTGTCGCGCTCTGATTCAGGAAGATGCCAATGCTGTATGTGGCGCTTGCCAGCTTTGTTGACCTGTTCAACTGCAATCAATGGTAAACCCGCATCCTTGAGTGCTTCAAGTCCTGCTGCTAAGGCTAGGGATGTAGTGATGTCCATCGCTTCAACAATCTTCGGATCCACGCCGTATTGCTCAGCCAAGTCGAAATGGCCCTTGCGACCGGCGAGTTGTGGAATAAGGCTGAAATCATCACATGGAACAAATTCTGCGGAACCATCAGGGTGCTTGATGATTCGAACTATGTTCCGTTCCAATAGACGCTGTTTGGTATCATCAGAGAGTTCTGAAATAAAATTCTCACCACGGATAATTCGATCCAGTGAATCAGGTGCGAAAACTTCCTCCATTCCGGGTAGACCCAAACTGATACCGCTGAAGACATAGGGGTCTCTGCGACGGGCGGACATTGGATCTGCTGAGATTCCTGCTGAGTGTGTTGTTACTCCCTGAACAAGTACAGGTGAACTCCGGGGAACTTCATCCAACCATTCGACCAACGTGGGAAGTGTCTTTGCATCTGTGTTACCTTTGACTCGAAAAGTAGATTGAATCTTCTGATGAATTTCAGAAATCTTCCCTCCACTCAATCCGATGGTTTCCAAATCAGTGGACCCATGTATCATCCTTACAGGGAAGCCACTAACCTGGGAAACAATCTTGGCAATTGCAGATTCCTTCAATTTACGATTAATCTCCTCTTGCTCTTCTTCACTTAGGACAGAGGATGGTATGTCGGGTAAGGTTGCAGTGTGGCCCGTTCCCGCTGTTGTGGCAATCGGTTCAGCGGCTGGTGATGATATTCGAACACCAGCTTTGAATGACTCAGTTAGTATATCGCTATCGGCCTCAGGCATCCGTGGAATACGACCTGATAGGGCGTGGACAGCAAGTGCAGCATGGAAAGAGGCGATGCCACCCGCCTTGGGGTGATTCGTGTTGGTGACTAACTTCGGTTTGTCTTCGAAGATTTGTTCGGCGAACATAGCAAGGGCGCGCTTGGGGCCAACTTCAACGAACAACCTCGCACCCCCATCATACATTGTCTCCATCTGCTGAGTCCATTCAACAGCAGAAGCCATCTGCGGGGCTAGTTTGGCTAGAATGGCCTGCTTGGAACTGCTACCAGCAGGAGCAACATTCGGGTACCAACCTCCATCGAAATTGGAGGTGATTGGAATTTGGGGCAATCGAATATCTAATCCCTCGAGGAAATTTCGCAACGGTTCATTCGCCGGTGCAACAATTCTAGAATGGAATGCGTGACTAGTCTGTAGTTGCACACATGGAACGCCGGCTTCACCAAAGGTCTTCATGACGCGTTTCATCGGCTCTGTCTCACCGGCTATGACGGTCATTTTAGGGCTGTTCTTGTTGGCTGCGATCACGTAACCATCCTCTGCATCCAATACCTCTACAATCTGTTCAAACGGAGCTGAAACGGAGGCCATAATCCCGCAATCCGGAACCTCGACACTGCCCATTTCAGTGCCTCGAGCAGCCACTGCACGAAGGGCTGAATCGAAATCAAGAATATTGGAGACCATCAAGGCGGCATATTCACCCAATGAGTGGCCGGCAACCATGTCTGGTTCAAGCCCATGCGCCTTCATTAGACGATACAGGCCGAGATCGGCAGTGAGCATGGCGGGTTGAGTGTACTCTGTCTGTTTGAGTTTGAATTCGGCTTCCTTCTTCTCATCATCTGAGAGATTTTCACGGAGGACGAAAGATGACAGAGATTCGCCATCAAGAACTTCGATCATGGTTTGATCTGCTTCAACCCAAGTTTCCCCTATGCATCGATATCGTTTGGACAGGTCGAGGGTCATGCCGACGTATTGGCTACCTTGGCCAGGATAGAGATGAGCGACCTTGGCCTGTTCTGGCAAAGGAGCAGTGTCGGTAATCATCACCATTTGCTTGGCCAAGAAATCCCATTTTGAACGGTCATCAATCGAAGCCTCTAAAAAATCGAAGCGTTTTGATAA
>JASMFB010000075.1 GCA_030751995.1 Candidatus Thalassarchaeaceae archaeon | reverse complement strand
TAAAATCGGTAAAGGCGCACAAATCAACTCCTCAAGTGTGAACGACTGCTTCATGGTCGAAATCGGGGCGGGAACCATCATCGGCGGTGCTGCTGTAATCAATGGTCATCTGTTTGAAAGAGATGGGATTCATCTCGCCAAAGTCAAAATCGGTTCGAAGGTCGTCATCGGAACAATGGCTCAAATTAATCCTGGATGTGTAGTAGGAGATGGAGCCGTGGTCGCAAGCAAGGCTGTACTCCCCAAATTTACCGAGGTTCCTGCGGGAGAAATGTGGGGTGGAATTCCGGCCAAATGCATCCGCAGAGCGGACGGTTCCAAGCCTGAATGAGTTGAACTCATTCTTCTTCGTTAGAACGGTTGAGTACGCCGTCATCCTCTAGGTCATCGGCAATATCCTTGACCATGGCGGCTGCATCCCCATCAGGTGAATTGAGAATTTCATCTAGTCGATCTTTGAGTGCTCGCTGCATGTGTGAAGACTTGCGTTCGGCTTCGACCGCATTCTCAATCATGTCATAACGGGTCTTGATTGCACGATTCAAATCCTCAAAGATTTGCATGTGGTCCACATACCAATCGTCACGGGCCTTCATCTCAGCAACGGCGAGACGGAGGTCACCATCGAGTTCTTCTGCGATTTCGAAGACACGAGAAAGACGATCCTTTTCACGGGTGTATTTCTCTTCCATCTTCTCAAGTTCGGGTTCCAAGTGCTCGATGCGCTTGGTTGCCTTGGCATGACCTAGTTCTAGGTCGCGGACACGATTGTCTTTCTCAGAGAGTAGTTGTTCCAGTCCTTCTCTGTCAATTTCCTTGTCGATAACTTCCTTCTCAAGAACTTCAATCTCAGCCTTTAAGCCAACGATTTCTTTCTCTTGTTGCTCATAAGCATCGTAGAGTTTAACGAGGCGCTCAGTTTCTTCCTCGAGCTTGTGTTCCAACTGTTGCAAACGTACCTCAGGGGTGAGCGTTCCAGAATCGCCATCTTCGTCAGACATCGTATCCCTCGGCGTGTCCCACCGCTCACCCCGTCTTATAACTCGCTCCCCAAAGAGCATAGAAAGAGAGGGAACACTACGTGTTCCCGGAAATACTCGTTATGTATTCAGGGAAGCGATAGCGGCTGCTAAACACGTTGTCACCGCTTTTGTCGCCGGAATGTGCAACTTCTCATCCGGCCCGTGGGCATTTCCGCCCGGTCCCAAACTTCCTGTGACGAGGAAATTAGCATTAGGATACTTCTCTTGCATCATCGCAAGGAAGGGGATAGTTCCGCCTTCAAAGAATACTTGCATTGGATTGCCAAATGTCGCAAGGCTTGCAGAGTTGAGAGCTTCGCGGAAGTTTGGATCCATCATAGGAGCTGAGAATCCATTAGCAGCGGCATCGGGGGTGAACGAGACGTGAGCACCGTGCGGGGCATCCGACTCCAGAACAGAGGTCATAGCAGCCTCAGCAACATTCGCATCAACGCCAGGGGGGATTCGCATACTGAGTTTCAACGACGTGTGTGTGCGCAACACGTTCCCAGCATCCTTCAATGCCGGCATTCCATCGGCACCTGTCACTGATAGTGAGGGGCGCCAATTGCCGGAAAGGATGATTTCAGCCAATCCCGGAGTTTGGGGTTCCACGCCATCCAGCGCAGGCAAATCGGTCCACACCTTCTCGCCGAGAACATTGGCAATTCCTTGGGCTTCGCCACGGAGTTCATCGGAGATATTGATGCTGAGTTCAGGCAACAGAACTTCGCCTGTCGATTCGTCTTCGATTCGACTGATGATTGAGCGAGCGATTCTAAACGAAGAAGGAATGATGCCGCCGGCCATTCCAGAGTGGACTCCTTCTTGACTTACTCCAACCTTCAGTGTCCCACCGACCAAGCCGCGCAGGCTCGTAGTCACCCAAAGACGCTCATAATCGCCTGCGCCTGAATCCATAACAACCACGAGGTCGGGTATCCCGAGAATATCGGACAGTTCGTCGAGATATGCGGGGAGATCAAAGGAGCCGGATTCCTCGCAGGTTTCGATGAGAAAGGTGGCTTTCGGATGAGAAATACCGTGCTGCTGCAACGCAAGAATTGAGAGAATGCTGAGATATCCACCATAGCCATCGTCTACACTACCTCGGCCGAATAGCCAAGGGTCTTCACGAACCGGAATCCAAGGACCTTTGCCCTCAGACCATCCAGTGAAAGGAGGCTGCTTGTCGAGGTGGCTGTAGAACAGAACCTCGCCATCGCCGGTGCCTTCGATTGTAATCGTCAGGACGGGTGTTCGTCCTTCAAGGCGATGAACATTACAAGACATTCCTTTCATTGGCAACGTGCCGAGCCAACCAAGGAAGAGATCGATTGTGTCGTCGAGATAACCATTGGCAGCCCACTCATCGTCAAAGGCGGGAGAAAGGGCTGGAATTTCGATGAATTCAGCAAGACTCGTTAAGGCGTGAGATTCCCATTGTTCCTCAACCCAAGCATGAATCGCTGCTAAATCCACGTTCGTCATGGCAGCGCGAGACCGGTTGACTGCAAAAGGACTGCTCTCATGCAGACTCATCTCTGGGCTGCAATCCAAGGGGTTCGCCTTCCGGGGCACACAATCGAATATCACCCATAGAAAATGGACACTTTGCACAAACATGAGATGAATCACCAGACAATCGTGGAGGAGGTGCTTCGTCCTCGCCACGGAGAGCTAATTCTGCAAGTCCCTTGAGCAAGATGTCGAGATCTTCAAGCGCCGTTGCAATCTCATCCTCGGTCATGACAATCAGTCTGCCAGTTGTTGCAGAAAGGATAGCTGGGGGCAACACCCGACGGGACCCAGAGGGAGTATTTTTTCGAGCATGCTCTTGACGAGAAAGGGCCAACGTGTACAATGCAAGTTGCATTCGATATTGTTTGAGCAACGCCTCCTCTGCTGGATGGCGGGAATCGCCATCTGCTTCAAGCAGAGGGTGGTTCCACCCTGCGTGGAGATGGGCGGATGCGGTTGTCTTCAAATCAATCGCGCGGATGGCGCCCGAACCATCTTCCAATCTTGTACACAGAACAAGGTCAGCGATTCCGTTGCTATTGAATACAAAACGATTGACTGAGGCCAATAATTGAGTTCCGTTAGGTGTCCAAATATCATCCGTAGATTCCACTTCGAAATCATAGCGTAGACTGAATGGCCATTCTGTTCTAAGGCCCTCGACGACTTCACCATTCCAAACTTCTCCCGATGTCAGCCGACCGAGTGGACCAGAGCGAATGCGATTGGACATTTTCATCATCAGGCCGGTAACAGCATCTGGATTTGCGTCAGGGGGCATCAACTCCTCAAGCACAGATGCGATGACATCTGATTTACCAAGACGATCTGGGCTTGACTCAATCCATTGAGATGGCAACGGTACACTGAGATCGCCAGAGGAACCAGGATTTGCAAGTCCAACTTCCACTAGACGGTGGAAGATAGAGCCAATGACATTGGCAGGGGGTAAGCCAACGCTTGCAGCCGCGGTGTCTTCTGGATGTTCAGACGACATATTGAGGCGAATTGCTTCAGGGGAGAGGCCTCCTCTAGTCGATAACCAGTGACGACGTGGGCAAGATGCCGCTGCATCGAGTTGATGCGGTGTTATCCGAAGATTTCGACTGCGTATGGGTGCTTCTGAAGTCTGTGTAGGTTCGATTTCTTCAAACGCGATTCGGGCGGCCTCGTCAATTCGTGATAAACGGACTAGTGGGCTGTATGTTGTGCTATCTTCACCTAGTTCAGAAACATGATGATGTACGGCAAATGGGAGCGCCTTTGGATTGATTGTATGTCGACCATCTTCCTCGGGCTGCCAACCCAATGCGTCAAACCACATGTGACCAAAGGTTGGCATGGGCAGAGAACGTAATTTCATCGAAATCTGATGGCCTGTCGATTCAGAATCAGAGGGGGCGCCAGCCAGAATGAGGATGTCTTTGACACGCGTGCAGGCGACGTAGAACAAGCGGCGTGCTTCAGCTTGAATTTGCGCCTCCTGTAGCGTTCTTGCCAACGTCCAAACTCCGCTGTCAACGTTCGATTCAGTCAGCCATGGACGTGGATTTGAGGAGAAAATGCTAGGGGTTGCGATCACACGACTGCGCAGGTCGTGACTGATATTTCCTTGGCCTTCACTGAACAGACCGCCAACGATGACGCAGCGCTTCTGAAGTCCCTTGGAACCGTGAATGGTCATCACTTGTACAGCATCTGCCGTCGATACCCCTGCCGAAATAATATCCCGGCCGGCAACATCGGATAGATGGGATATTCGGTCTGCAAGTAGAATTGGGTCACCGCCCACTTCATTGGATTGTGATTCGACCAAACCAAGGAATTGTTCGGCATCACTGCGTTCAGAAGAACGTGGATGCGCCAATAACAAATCACTGTGGTCAAGTGTTGAGTGTAACGCAGTTGCAACCGTGCCATTTGAGGCGTGATGTAGCCAGCGCTCGACTAGGGTCCGATGTGGACCTTTTGGCAACTGTCCGGCAAGGCGTTGGATGAGATTCTCACCAACCGTTGCTTGACCAAGGAATGTTTGCATCTGCTCATCATCGAGTCCGACCAAACATGAGCGAGCAACAGTGGCAGCTGCATGACGACTTGATGGTCGAGCCATCCATTCAAGCAGACCCAGTAACGGGTTGATGACTGGGCGAAGAAGAAGTCCGCCCTCTTTGTCCGCAATCGCCGGAATTCCCGCGGCTTCCAGACGAGACATCAAATCATCGAGATTTGAACGACTGGGTAACAGAACGAGGATTTCCCCTGGGTTCAATGGTCCCATAATGGGTTGTTCAGCCTCACCAACTCTCGTCTGTGCACCATCGATGAGCGCACGAATTCGGGCTGCAATAAGTGCATTTTCCATTTCTTTGGATGTTCCTGAACTGAATGGATCCAACGTGGTTGTGAGATCGGTGCTGGGGTGGCCACTCCCTGAAATTCTAGCGGGGACCAGCCACTCAAAACGTCCCTCTGCTTTGGCACGCGCAGGAATGAGGCTCTGTGGGCGTGCATACCAATCCCCTGGGAAACGATCGTGTTCTGGAGAAAATATGTCCTCCCACCAATCATTCATCCTGTGCAATAAATCTCCTGCCGTTCGATAATTGACGACCAATTCGACATGTCCTTGCGAGCGGGCTGTGGCATCAACTGGTTTGGTACTGCCTTTTTCAATCTCATCGAATCTAACCCATGCGCCTTCAGCCTTACTTCGAGATTCAGGCAAATCTGACGCTGTGGCAAATCCTCCATCGGCGCCATATCTAGGATCCCGTGCGGCTTTTTCACGACGAAGTTCCGGCGCACGTGTGAGGGCGGGGAGGCTGTGTAATTCATGTTGATTAGTGAGTCTCAATGCTCTACCAAAATCAACGAAGCCAGATACTTGCGCTTGACGGAAGGCATAGATGCTCTGTTTTCGATCTCCAACACAACATACAGTAGGCTCCCAGGGTGTCTCAGGTGAAGGGTGGCCTTCCGGCAGGGAACGTTGCCCCCATAGGCGGCCCAGTAAGCGCCATTGCTGTGCTGAATTGTCCTGGGCTTCATCGATGATGAATGCCCGGTAACGTGAACGAATATCGCGCAATCGAGCATGACGAATCTGGAGATCTTCCAACAATCGTGCGGTCTCTTTGGCATCCAATCCTGAAGCTTGGGGGTCACGAGCGAATCCTTCCATCAGAGCTAGAGCCGTCAAGATGTGTTCATCACTCCATGAATCAGCAGGTAAGGCATCCAATGCTCGAACCACCTCAATGGGGTAATGGGCTCGCATAATCCGGGGGCAACGCGCCAGTAGAAGATCCGCTGCTAGCGAGGAGACATCATCGAATTCATGTACACCCTCTCGAACTTTGAGTTCGTGAAGAATGTCTAGTAGAGAACGATGGCAAAGAAGCATGTCTTGGAGATGGCATGCCTCTTCTTCGATGCCGAACGTCAATGAATCCCCGGGAGATGCATGAGGGAGTGGGGACTGAATGCGATGTGGAAGTAAACCGGCTGCCGCAGGCATATGAGGTACAGGGAATGGTGTTTCATCGAGAA
Organism: Candidatus Thalassarchaeaceae archaeon; assembly: GCA_030751995.1. Taxonomy (GTDB): domain Archaea; phylum Thermoplasmatota; class Poseidoniia; order Poseidoniales; family Thalassarchaeaceae; genus MGIIb-P. The sequence goes on along the minus strand of JASMFB010000075.1, from coordinate 606 downwards.
GGAATAGTGCGCGAGCAAGGGGTCTGAAAGAGCGTCCAGCGACATCATTCCACAACCTCGTAATCGCATCGCCAAGATTCTTGGCATCTTCCTTTGCGTTCGTATCCTTGACTCCCCCCCATGTTGAAATTCCACGGGGCCATGCCTCTGAACTTGCTAAATTTCCACGGCTAAAAGCGCTCACCTTTGATTTGTGATGTGAAGCAGTGGTACAGGTTGTCACACACAGTGCATGCAACCACAACCAACGATTCCAAAGGGTTGGAGGGGGGCCATAATCAACCAAATCAACCAATGTTTGGAATCTCGTTCCGCCGGTCAACGCATTGGCCACATCGAGATTGTGACCATGCGTTCGAACATGATTAACCCATGACAAGCAGGCTTGGTGAATTTCATTGACAAATGCATCGAAAGGTGGGTTGGCCGGTTCCAATATGCCACCGATGAGGCGCCGTACATCATCGGGTTCAACCTGTCCATCTGACTCAAGATGACGGGCAACCGTATCTACGAATACGCGATTTGACAACAATGACGAGAGAACCGTTCTCACCGTATATCGGCTACCAAATCTACGGGCAAGGCGATCGCGGGCTTCAATCA
>JASMFB010000074.1 GCA_030751995.1 Candidatus Thalassarchaeaceae archaeon | reverse complement strand
TGGAGAAGGTAGCCATGAGTGATATTCCTATGCCGGGGGTCGAACTGTCCAATTACATCAATGGAGAGTGGCGATTCGCAAATTGTGAACATTGGATTGACGATTATGCCCCTGCTACTGGAGAACACATCGCTAGCATTCCATGTTCATCCAGTGAAGATATTGATGCGGCTGTTGAAGCGGCGCTGAATGCTGCTGACGATTGGGCTGCCCTCAGTATCGCAGAGCGGGCGGGTTGGTTGGAAAAAATTGCCGAGGAACTTGAAGAGCGCGCGGAAGAAGTGGCTCAACTTGAGAGTCTAGATACGGGCAAACCAATCACTCTAGCAAGAAGTGTCGATGCATCTCGCTCCGTCGCAAATTTCCGCTTCTTTGCTGAACAAGGTCGTGAATTTGAATCAGAAATTTTTGAGATGAAGGATGCAACAAATCGAGTGGTGTACAAGCCAGTAGGCGTGGCTGGCCTCATCACGCCGTGGAATTTGCCTCTGTATCTGTTGTCATGGAAGGTAGCACCAGCCCTGTTGATGGGCAATACAGTGGTGGCCAAACCCTCTGAACTCACGCCGATGACTGCCTCGTTACTGGCCGAAGTCATGGAGGCTGTGAAGTTGCCCGCAGGCGTCTTCAATCTAGTCCATGGCAATGGGTTGGATGCTGGAGCACCGTTGACATCCCATCCCGATGTGAATCTCATTTCTTTTACAGGTGGAACTGCCACCGGTCGTGAAGTGGCCAAATCCGCCTCCTCTGGATTTAAGAAATTGAGTTTAGAACTCGGCGGAAAGAATGCAACAATCGTGCGCGCCGATGTTGATATCGCCAACATGATGCCAGGCATTGTTCGTGCATCCTTCCTAAATCAGGGGCAAGTGTGCCTGTGCGGTTCACGGATTCTTATTCATGAATCAATTTACGATTCCTTCGTTGGGGCTTTCCTCGAGGCTGTATCCAATATGGTCGTTGGAGACCCTTCCGATGAAGAGACCGAATTGGGAGCATTGATTTCAGAAGATCATCAGAACAAAGTTCTCTCCTACATCGACCTAGCTGAAGATGAGGGTGGCACCATTCTGTGTGGAGGGGGTCCTCCTGTTGGAATTCCAGAAGCATTTGATAACGGGTATTGGGTGTCTCCAACCGTCATCGATGGGCTTGCACCTGACAGTCGCTGTGCCACAGAGGAAATTTTTGGGCCTGTCGTAACACTGCATCCCTTTTCTGATGATGAAGAGGCAATCGAAATTGCAAACATGACCGATTACGGATTGGCGGGTTCAATCTGGACCGCTGACACAGAGGCTGGAAGTAAGATGGCCGAACGAATCGACTCAGGCATGGTATGGGTGAATTGTTGGTTGCACCGTGATTTACGCGTTCCTTTTGGAGGCGTGAAAAATAGTGGTGTTGGACGGGAGGGGGGACAATGGAGTCTCGGCTTCTTCTCCGAGGCCATCAACATCTGCGTCAAACATTGAGCATGGCCCACATGGCCCAAGCGCCCATGTACATCCCGGTCAATCCACCAACACCCAACCATAAGCCGGTTCTGAACGGTTGGACCTCGTATTTCCATTGGTATGTCGATACGAAAACCCAACCGGTTACGACAACCAGGAACCAAAATGAGCAGAGCATCAAGGCCAAACCACACACATTTGGTAAAAAAACCACAAAAACACCCGCCATAACCCCATATCGCATTTCTTTCGGATCGCCCCACTCCTTTGGAATCCGAAACATCAGAACCGAACTGAGAATCAGCAATGTAAACCAAGACAAATACAGGGGGGAAAGATCAGATAACAACTTATCTTCAATCTCAATTTGTGAAGCAGATTGGAAGCCAATAAACGATGAAATCAATCCAATCAGAGGGGGAATCGCGAAAAGGGCGAGGGGTGGATTCTCCCACTTCATCGACCCGAGGCTAGGTTGCAATCCTATGACGATTGCCGCGGGCATTGTTTCAAATGCCGCCTTCCTTTGGAAGGCGCGATGACAAAGGGCGAGATTGTTCTCGGGTGCCTTGCCCCCCACCCCCCTCATCTGGTCTATGCTGAAAATCCCGATGAGAACGAACCAATCAGTGAAGGTGGTTGGGAGACACTGCGATGGGGATATGCACGGTTGGCTCGAAAACTGAAGAACGTCGACTATGATGCCATCGTCATTTTCACCCCTCATTGGCAGACGTATATTGGAACACATTTCTTGGGATGCGATTCATTCAAATCTCTGAGTGTAGATCCAATCTTCCCGAATCTGTTCCGCTTTCACTACGATCTGAAAGTGGATTTGGAACTCTCAGAAAAGATGTGTGAAATCGCCAGTGAAGCGGGTATCATCACGAAGATGATGCGGAATCCAGATTTCCGAGTTGACTATGGGACAATCACTTCATGTCATCTTTTGAATCCAGAATGGGACAAACCATTGGTGACCATCAGTAGCAACCGAAATCGGCATTACTACTCGGTCGAAGTCATGAATGAACAAGCCACTGCACTTGGGAAGGCCTGTCGAAAGGCGATTGAAGAAAGTGGAAAACGGGTCGTCCTTGTCTCCAGCCACAGCCTCTCTCATCGCCATTTCACCACTGAGGCGCCATTGCCCGAAGATATGAGTCGGGAACACATCTACAATCACAGTCAATATGTCTGGGATATGCGATTGATTGAACTCATGCGGCAAGGGGATATGCAGCAGGTCATCGATTTGATGCCCGAATTTACCGAACAGACGATTGCGGAAACTGAGGCAGGCGGATTGACGTGGATGATGGCTGCGATGGGGATGCCGAATTATCCTGCTGAAATTTATGGTTACCAATCCGTAATCGGAACTGGCAACGTTGTGGCTTGCTGGGATCCCAGTGAAGAGAGTAGAGAGGTGGTTCTGTGAGTGATGATCCTGTCCTATTCGGACTCTATGTCCCGCCCCACCCACAACCATTGCTTGCACCCGACCAGAACAAGGGCTGGGGTGAACTAAGAGCAGCATACGACGAATGTCGAAAACGGATTGAAGAGAGTGAGGCGGATGTCATCATCGTCTATTCAACCACATGGCCAAGCATTGTCGGGCATCAATTCCAAGTCCAACCTGAGCCCGAATGGGTCCATGTGGACGATGATTTCCATTTCCTCGGCTCGATGCCCTACAAATTCCGAATGGATTCGGAATTTGGAAACGCCTACAGAGATGCGGCGGAGGCCAGAGGGTTGCACGCTCGAACCGTTGCCTACCATGGGTTTCCCATTGACACTGGGTCTGTTGTCGCGCTGAGTCTGCTCAACCCTGGCAACAGAATCCCGGCATGTATTGTCTCAAGCAATATGTATGCTAATCGGGCTGAGACCATCGTTCTGGGCAAAGCGGCCCGAGACGCGTTGATAGCTCAAGGAAAGAAGGCGGTCATCGTTACCGTGTCCAGCCTTTCCAATCGCATGTTCACCAAACACGTCGAACCCGAGGATGATCGCATCCACTCAGCGAAGGATGAGGAATGGAATCGGAAGATTCTCGAGTTCTTTGCGGATGGTCGGTTGGAGGATCTCAGTCAACTCAGTCGTGACATTCACGGACAGATTCGCGTCCAGAAAGTTGTGGCCTACAAGCCCGCTTGGTGGATGGCTGCAACCATGGGCCAACACAACAACTACGACGGTGAAGTACTAGCCTATGCGGCACTCCATGGTAGTGGCGGAGCAGTGATTCAACTCACGCCAGCAAAGGGTTCAGTAGGTGACAAGGAATTCGACGAAGATGATGTTGAAATCTATCGAGGGGATCGTAATGTCCTCGTCACGGGCTCTGGTGATATGCAAGCACCCGGGGGCGTGGATGGCCCTTTAGATGAGGCCGAAAGGCCGGCTAGCGAAGATGAAGAAGATGAGGGTTGGAGAAATCCTGTCGAAGTGATTGATGATCTCTATGACGAATATGGGTCATCGGTAATTTCTCATGCTAGTGGAGCGATTAGTGCTGCCGCTGGAACGGCAATTGCTGGCCCAGTGGGTGGTGTTGCAGCATCAATAGTTGCCAAGAAGACGATGGGAAAAATGATGAGTAAAGATGGGGCGATTGTGGCCGAAAATGCACCCAGTGCAGTCGGTGCATACCCCCATGCCCGAAGAATGGGGAATTTACTGTTCATCTCCGGTGTTGGGCCGCGAAGTCCAGAGGATAACAAAATCCCCGGTGGGCCGATTGAAGATGAAGATGGAAACCCTCTGGAATATGATATCGAGGCTCAGACTGAAGCCTGTATCGAAAACATCAGAATCATCCTTGAAGCCTGTGATGCAGAATTGGAGAATATCATCGATGTCACCACGTTCCTAGTTGATATGAAGCGTGATTTCGAAGGTTACAACAAAATCTATGCCAATCATTTCGAAGAAATTCAGGCCACGCGGACGACGCTGGCCATTCAGGCGTTACCAACACCCATCGCGGTGGAAATGAAGGTTATTGCAAAAGCACCATAGTTTGGATATTAAGATACGTAGTATCTTATGCTATATTCAGAGCCGAGCGATTCATGCAACCGATTAAACCATCCGCATTGATCGATTTTGTATACAAGCCAATCGAGTTGTTCAGTGACACGCTTGAGCGTAAACTCGGAGTGGTTTCAGTCGTCATTATCTCGCTATCTGCGATGTTAGGTTCAGGTCTGTTTGTCCTCCCTGCATTGGCAATGCTCGATATGGGTGGCCCCGGAATTTGGCTGGCCTATGTGGTGGCTGCCCTGGTTGTGTTGCCTGGTGCAATCTCAAAATCCGAATTGGCGACTGCGATGCCAACTTCCGGGGGTTCGTATGTCTACATCGAACGGACATTTGGGGCCTTGCTGGGAACCATTGCTGGATTGGGTCTGTGGGCGACATTTCTCCTCAAAGCAGCGTTTGCATTGATTGGATTCAAGGCCTATCTTTGGGTCTTTGAAGACCTGATTGGAATTTCAATTAATGTTGAAATCGCAGCGTTGGCCCTACTGGTCGCTATTGTCGGTGTCAACATCATGGGGGTGGAGAAGATCAAGAAAGTGCAGGCCCCCATTGTCACAGGAGCAGTTGGGTTCCTTGTCATCATCTGTATCTGGGCAGTATTGACAATGGAAATGGATTGGAGTCGTCCAACTGGGCCAGGAGCATATGGAGGTGGTTGGGAAGCGGTTGCAGGCACGGCAGCGTTTGTTTTCGTCTCCTATTCTGGTGTCACAAAGATTGCCGCAATTGCCGAAGAAATAAAACGACCGAACAAGAATATACCCTCTGGAATTCTCATCTCTCTGTTCATCAGTACGCTTCTTTATGCTGGAATTGCCTACATTATGATGGCCGCAGTGGACCCTGCAAGTTATGAAACTGCAAGTGGAGCGCGAGAGGATCCAATCTACGTCTTTGCGAATGCTGTCGGAGGGAAGATTGTGGGCTACATTGCAGCGGGTTTGGCTGTCATCACGATGACATCGATGGCACTCGCTGGAATCATGGCAGCATCGCGATATCCTTTCGCGATGGCAAGAGACAACTTATTGCCAGAAGCACTTGAAAATGTTCACTCGCAATTTCAGACACCGCATTTGGCCATTGTAGGAACTGGCCTAGCGATGGCAGTATCGATTCTTGTTCTACCTGTGCATGATGTAGCAAAATTGGCATCAGGTTTTCAAATCATGATTTTCATTATCATCAATTTAGCAGTCATTGTCCTGAGAAGAGCATCGGTGGCCCATTCTTGGTACACGCCTGAATGGAAATCCCCACTATTTCCTTTCTTCCAAATCATGGGAATTATTGGCGGCGGGACGTTGGTCTATTTGATGGGTGAAAAGGCGATTATTGGTGCAGGAGTCTGCTGTGTAATAGGGCTGGTTACCTACTACTCATACGGAAAAGGGCATGCACATCCTATGCTGACACCTTGGAGAACTGTACGTACCGAATTCACGAATGTAGATCAGTACGAGCGAGAGAAGAGGTGGTTGGTATTCCATGCTGCTGCAGACAAAACTCATCCTGACCATTTGACAGAGAGTGAATTCGTACACGCCATGGGCATCATCGCACCTCGTTTTGATGCATTCCACGTCCGTAATCTGTTCCACGAAATTGATGCCGATGACAATGGGGTCATTGATGTCGACGAATTCCTCGAAGGCATGGAAGAAGAATTTAGTGAGTCGGAATAGGTCTGTTTCTGTCGCCGTGCCCTTGAAGGGTGTTGCGCTTCTCGCAATCTCAGAGGGTCACCAATGTCTGTTGCAGGTAAGGCGATGAAAATCACCACCAACACCCTACAAGAAATGAAGCAGGCTGGTGAAAAAATCACCATGCTGACCGCTTACGATTTCTCGATGGCTCGCATCCTTGATGCAGCTGGAATCGATGTCATCTTAGTGGGTGATTCAGCATCCAATGTAATGGCTGGAAACGACACCACCGTTCCAATCACTCTTGACCATATGATTTACCACGCACAATGTGTTGTTAATGGCGTGAATCGAGCACTCATAGTCTGTGACATGCCTTTCGGAAGTTATCAGGGCGATTCAAAACAGGCCCTCAACAGTGCGATTCGTATCATGAAGGAAAGCGGATCGCATGCTGTCAAATTGGAAGGGGGTTCAGAGGTCGTCGAATCTATCGAACGGATTCTCTCTGCGGGCATTCCAGTGATGGGGCACCTAGGCCTCACGCCGCAATCCATCTACAAATTCGGCACGTATTCCGTGCGCGCGCGCGAGGAAGAGGAAGCGACCAAATTGATTGAGG
>JASMFB010000073.1 GCA_030751995.1 Candidatus Thalassarchaeaceae archaeon | reverse complement strand
TTTGTTTCAACACCTTCCAAGAAACTACTGACTTAAGCGACATTGAGCCTTGGATGGAAATGGTCGACAAACTCGATGGTGGTAAGATTTCGAGGGAAGAATTTCTTTCAAATCATCCCATCGTTTGGATTGGTAGAACAATCAGTGCGGATGATGACGGCTATTGTCAAACTTTGTTGCAGTATATCGTTGATGGGATTAGCGCAGATGAACTTGTGAATCTACAACCTGTCTCCGAGAAGATTGAACAATCAAAGGTCGAATTTCGACGGCTCCAATCCATGGTTGACCAATGTACAGAAGTCGTAGATCGGATGGCTGTCGTTAGGTTGGATGAAAAGGGAATTCGAACGAATGGATATCTTGTGACTGCGCATGTTGGCGAGAAGTGTGATGCTTGCATGATTATTCATGGGTATGAGGATGCGAATACGAATGAGAAATGGCCTCTGTCGGCTTCTTTCTACAGTAACTCATTCCTTCACGAAGATGGGGGATTGTTCGACCTAACAAACATGGCAACTGCATTCGATGTAGATGGAGGGGGGCACGCAAATGCCTGCGGCTGTCGAATACAGCCACTTTCTGACGGCGGATTGTTGGAAGAGCGCAAAGTTGTGGCAACAGATGTCGAGCGTAATATCGGCGCCTGGTTGGATAAATGGTCGAGCCGTTCAGGTCAATAATTGGACCAACCAGAGGAATCCTAGAAACGCATGCAGACCAATCAGAACCATGATGGCGTCGGATGCTCGTCCGTGGCGCTGTTTCTCCATCGCCCATGGTTCTCCTGAGTTTCTCAGGTCCCGTGTCATTCGTCCCTTTCGCCAAAGAATGGTGATGAGAATTAATCCCAGCAAGCCACCTCCAGCGTGTAATCCCCCTGCACCACTTGGCATCAATGCCCCTGGTAAGGATATATTCTCAGTTCGAATCCGGTATACTGCATTGGCAGTGAAACCCCCGAATACAAGAAGCCAAGCAAGGACGTATAATCGCTCTCCATCCTGTTCATGTGAGGCTACTGCAGCCTTCCTTTCCTCGCCTTTCATGAGGTGTCCTCGTTGCCGCCAGCGATGTTGTCTAATCATCCACCCAATGACTGCGAGAGCGGCGGTTGGATGAAGGAGAATAATGGCCAGATTGGTCGGGTCCATGACCTTCGGAGAAGAGAGCGGCTCTTCAGCGATGCGTTCATAGTAGTGGTACGATGGCTAAACCCCGCCGTAGGCGGGGGGAACGGATTTGGACGAGAATGATTTGCTTGAATGTCTCAATGTTTCCATCACCACCGGGGTACCACCTGAAAGGCTCCACAAGGGCAAGGCATCCAATGCCTGGGGCCGCCTAGGAAAACCTTGGAAAGGCCTACTTATCGTTGCTTTGAAGGATAAAGAAAATGATGGAAATCGATCTCAATCTAGGAGAAGAGGTCGACGTAATCCTAGTCGAAATCACGATGATTGGATTGAACCAATCGGTGGTTTGGTTGCCTCTGATGCACCCCATGGATATCGCCTCTCAGCCATGCTAGTGCAAAAAGCACGCCTTGGTGAGCAGTGGAAAACCGAATGGGAAGAAGAACTGATGAAAGTTCGTAGATTGTGCGAAGAAGGTGTTCATCCGGTCTGGCCCAAGCTAGGTGAAAAAGCCCTAATATTGGCGGAAATGCAATCTTATCCTGCGAAAGAAGTTGAGGGGGATTTGGATGTTGATTTGGGAAAATGGGCTCATTCAGCCAGATTTGATCCAATGATTCGTTCAGAATTGGCAGCATGGTTATCATCTCCAAATCCCTTTGTAATTACCGCTAGATTGGGTGGTGAAATCCAACGTATAGGCAAATTATTGCGTTCTAAGGGAGGTGTTGTCAAATCATCTGAAGCACTGAATGAGTTGAGTGGAGATGCAGTGTTGATTAGAGTCCTTATTGGAATTTTCACAGGCAGTGAAGGTGTGGTTGATGATTTGATGACACTCACTAGTAGCGAGGGTGGTGTTGCCCCCGTTGCAAAGGATCTTCTCGCTTTAGTGCAACTTCGTTCTGGCGATTTCAACGCTTGGAAGGATTGCCATGCTGCGGATGGGGAAGATGGGCTTTCGGTGGCGATGCGGTATCAATCTTGGATGGATGTTCCTGACGATGTTGAATTATCTACAGAAGAAATTCAAAATGGGCTTCTGATGTTATCTAATCAAGAAAATCGCAATGCACTTGAATGGAAATTGGTCGATGCATATCTTGCGGAGGGCAATATTGATTCGGCATTGGGAAGTATTCCATCCCTAAATAATGTGGATGAAAAACAGTTGAATTGTGTACTCAATCTCATTGAAAATAGTAAAGATGAGGCATTAATCCAGCGATTGATTGGGGGCATCAATCGAATTGACGATGCTGGACTCCAAGTAATTGTTGGAACGGATATTGTCCCACTAGATTTGCGTTCTTCAGCCGTCACTGAATTGCAAAAAAGAGGGTCGGGTCGGGGGAGTCAATTTGAGGAGGGAGCACTGAACATATTCACTGAAATAGGCGATGCGGTGCAAATCGGTTCTATACTGATGCAGATGGAAAATGGGGCAACAATGCATCCGCATCGAACGCTCTTGGTCTATCATCTTCTACCAGGTAATGCAGATGGAAAATTGTGTGAGTGGGTCGATATAGCCCGAACTGAAGCCCTTGAAACCCTAGCAAAAGAGTCCGATGGTACACTGTCTGATTGTTCTGTTGAACTTGTCAAATTGTTGGAAGGTGCACCATCAAATTTAGAAGAAGTTGTCCAACGAATTGCTGGAAATCGTGATGCTATTGTGGCATTCAATCAAGTTCGGAAAGCCATGTCAGAGGGAGGGGATAGGTTAGTTAGAAATGATCTCCTCACTAAGTTGCAAACATCGATTGAAAGATCGTCACTCGAAGGAATTGAAGAGAGATTGTTCTCCACTGTATTGGATGTTCTCCGAATTGAGCAAGCAAAGCATTTGTTGGCTAGAGCGGATCCAAATGATACAAAATCAGCCCGAACGATTCTAGATGATTTGATTGGGCCTAAACCCGGGAAAAGAATTGTTGATGAATATCGCGAACTTGTCGTGAAATATTTTGAATTAGGATTGGTGAGTAAGGCTTTCGCTGATTGGCACAAGAAGCATTCGTCCTCTCATTGGCGTCAGATTGTTCTTGCGTCTGTTGAACAACAAGATGGGAATCATTTGGCATCGGGGCGACATTTACGGGATGCTTGCAAACGTGAGGAAAGCATCGGTAGAAGGCGTCAGATTGCACGATTTGCACTGGCCTCATTTGCTCGAGCAAAGCGCTTTTCCGATGCAGTTGATATGCTAAAGAAACAACCAGAAAATACCGATGATACGAAGGAATTGTTTCAACTGTATCTCAAGGTTTGTGATGCTGCACAAAAGAATAACACCAATGGAGCGACGGATTTATTGTTAGATTACATTTCACGGAATCAAGATGAATTGTATTTGCTAATGCCTTATCCAGAATCTCTCGATCTACCTAAACAGCCGTGGCAAGGTCGTGTCAAGGTGGCTCTGACAAAGCAGGGTGCGGGGGATTATCGAACGGAGGGTGGACGGCTTGAATCTCGATTTTGCAATCTTCTTGAAGATGGTGCTTCACTGCAAGAGATTCAAAGTGTTGCAGAAGATGCTGCTGATATCGATCCAATTCACGGTTTGATGATGTTTGAAAGAGCGATGGGTTCAGGCGCTTTTTCCATAAACCAGATTCAGAGATTGAGACGAAGTCAAAATGGAATTTTCCGACCGCATGCTGAGACAATCCCAGTCAAAGCACGTCGAAAATTACGACATTTGAGTTTGAGACCGCTGTTATTGATTGACACGAATGTCTTGATTGCAGATGCTAAAGAGCGCATAGCTCGCCTATTAGGGGATGATGGTGGTATTCACGAAAGTGCTCATTTCCATCGCACTATTCTTGCCTATGCTAGAGAAGGGCGAATGGTACTCAGGACGCCAAAGCATGTGCAAGAAATCGAATTGTCGAAATTGATGAAAGATTCCGGAACAACAAGAGAACTCTTCAATGACGTTTGGGTTTCAGATGTTGATTGGGTGGAGAAGATTACCGACAAGGTAGTTCAAGACATTCGTGAAGATATCATATCTGAATACAACACGTGGTCGATTCCGCAAGATGATGAGATTGAATTTGACGAACGGGTCGCAAAACTTGCAACTCCAACAAAGGAATTCCTATTGAATAATCGTGAAGCATACCTTGAGGTTGCCAGAACACGTGACAAAGCGAAGAGGACAAAAATTGGCAAAGAAGCGATTTATCCCGAAAAGGGGGATATAGCCATTATGCGAGAAGCTGCAATGCATGCTGAACAGTGTTATGATGGAATTGGATCTATTTTGGTCGCGTCAGGCGATGTTGATTTCTGGATTGTTCGTCGATCACTCGAAGAGTCCTTTGGCTACAGTGTTGTTCGAGAACCTCATGAAATCTATCGTTGGATATGATAGAAAAATCACAGATAGAAGTCGGATTGAAGGGGCATTCCCGGTTCAACGGCGTATTTCTCAAAGTCATCAACACCCGATTCCATCAATGCGGATTCATCGGTATAGAATTGCCCGGTGACGGTTTTATTCTGACTAAGGATATGTAATGCAGCGTCAGCAACAATCCTAGGTTTTCGGCTTCGTCGAACCATTTCTTCACCACCTAGGGCCTCATTGTATCGAACTGCTGCAGTATCAATCGTGGTTGCTGGCCAAATGGCGTTTACTGCAATTCCATCCATGGCAAGTTCACCGGATAGTCCGAGAACGAGCATTGACATGGAGTACTTTGAGAGTGTGTATGCGAGCGTCCCGTTGAGCCATTTTGGGTCCAGTGCGATGGGAGGTGCAAGAACGAGGATGCGGCCAGCGTCACTCTTCATCAAGTGAGGCAGGGCGGCTTGACAAAGAGAGAATGTTCCCCTGCTGTTCACCTCATGCACCAAATCGAATCGCTTCATCGGTGTCTCAGCGAAAGGAGCGATGAACAATGCCCCTGCGTTACAGATGACTGCATCAATTCCATTGAACGCAGCCGCGCCTTTTTCGACAGCAGCCTGAACCTGTTCGTCAACACGCACATCCATCTGTGCACAAATCGCCTTGCCCCCGGCTGCTTCCACCAGTGCTTTGGTTTCTGGCAAAGTGCCTGGTAATTTTTCATTCGCTTCCATTGAACGTGCACAGAGAATTACGTTAGCACCTTCTTCACCAAGACGAATAGCCATAGCACGGCCAAGTCCTCGACTGGCGCCGGTGATGAGAACGGTGCGGCCGCGCCAGGATTCAATTTCCTGAACAACTTCAACCAAATTCTCATTCAATAAAACATCTGCAATTTCACAATATGAAGCCATGGCATCCTCAGGATCAGTGCCCTCGAGCTTCTTCCAAGACTTCCATTTGGCCACAGCAACCATCCCCTTCGCAATAGGAAGGCGGCCAGTTGCATCTCCTTCAGTTGCCTGTTTGTATAATGAATAAAGGCGTAGCATCGTGTTATCGTCGGGTCGCTCATCCAGAGATAATATTCGCTTGCTAGCACGCTTGAATTTCTTCTCGATACTCAATGTAACACCCCTTTTTGATTGGGTCGTAGCCATTGCTCAACCAGTTTTTTTCTGGCTTCTGTATCCTTCTCTGTGGTGTGGACGTGTCCTTCGATAACGTGAAGTTCGCACGGGGTTTGATGTTGAGTTAGAGCCTTTGAGAGTTCATCGAAATGGATTAGGCCCAATCTTCGATCTTCTGCTGCCTGAAGAGCAAGGACTGGTGCCGTTGGCAATCCCATGTGTGGGATAGCTGCGGTGGCATATCGGACGGGTAAATCGGGATGAATGCGTTCATGTTCCCTGCGTAGAATCCAGCGAACCCATGGCATTGTGAATCGCAAGAATCGCGGCATCGTTCGTTCGATGATTAATGGATAGGACGTGACTGGGGATTCAACAATCACTCCGGCAAGTCGGGATTTCCACCACCCAGATGGGTGTGCACCGAGTCGTAGAGCAAGGAAACCGCCCATCGAATGACCGTATATCCATACTTGTTCTGGCAGTTTCTCTAATTCAAGTGACAGTTGGTGAAGAAGAGCCTCCAAATCAGCGACCAATTTCAGAAGCGTCCATTCATCTCGTAATTTACAACCCCCATGTCCGCGTAAATTCATCCCCACAATGTCAATATCGAGTTCGTTCATGTGCCGACAGCGAGGTTCTGCTCTACGCAGGGAAGAGCCGTAGCCATGGATATACAGAATCAAGCCTTTGGAGGGTGCTTCGGATGGAAGGCGGTACGCAGTGAGAGTATCACCGCCCCATCCCGAGAAGCGGAAACCTTCCCAACGTGGATCTATGAGTCGGCCGTCTTCAGGTGATGGTGAGCGCAGATACCCGCGCAACACAATACGTCGCAGAATGAGCCAACTAGCGAGGGGTATGCTGATACCAGCCACCGCCCATGCCAAAGGTTCAGCTCTCCAACCGGGGTAAATCAACAGAAGTAGTGCTTCCAATACTATGGCGAACTCTAGCCAAGTGGAACGGCGGAGTAGCCGTGAAGTTGGAGGCACGGTGTAAGCGGCTGCACCGCGTATCTCGTCCGTACTGTTTGCTATACTCACAGCATGGCCTCCGGAAATTGCATCAGGTGCTTGTGGCCAGCCTGAACCTTGGCTGCTAGACCCACATTATCCGGGAGAATTTCCGCAAAGAACACGTCTGCAAGTTGGAGTTTGGTATCGTAGAATGGATCTTCAGAGCCCGCTGCTTTCGCATCGTTGCAGACTCGTGCCATTCGCGCCCACATGTAGGCGAGCATCGTATTTCCGAAGTAGGAACAGTAATCGGTAGCTCCTGCTGCAAGGAAGT
>JASMFB010000072.1 GCA_030751995.1 Candidatus Thalassarchaeaceae archaeon | reverse complement strand
GATGAAGTTAACAACAACAGTTCGATGCTGAGGCCCCATCATCGCAAGGGCAGTCCGTGCATCTTCATCACCTGAGTAAACCACGAATGCGTGATCTACAACATCGTGAACATGCTCCTTGAGGATGGCAGAGACATCACTGAAATCCATCACCATTCCTTCTTCGGAGACACCTTCGACATCAACGACATCTCCTTCTATTTCAGCTTCCCATCGATAGCGGTGGCCATGTAGGTGGCAGCACTTACTCTTGTGATTGGGCACTCTATGTCCGGTATCCGTTTCTATCCAGCGACGTATTCGTGTTGTCATGTTCTCATCTCCTGTTCAACTTGAAGGGCATTGGCGAGTACCGTATCCCATGAATCAACATAGGTCACTGGGTCCTTGCGCCCAATGGAATGGAATGCCAAGATTCGCTCAACATCCGCACCACTGCGGCCCGATGAGCGGCCTTGCGAATCGGGATTGTACGATGTATTTGTGTTGGCAAATACTGTTTCAAAGTCAAGATTCAGGGCTTCAAGTGCCTGCTCTGCATCTCGTAGAATCGTTTCCTTGTCGCCATCAATGTAAGGCAGGTGGAATGACACCTTCTCACTGTCCCAGTTGCCCACCTCAAATGCATGGGCGATGGCCTCATAGAACTCAGGCCTGCAATCTGGATAGATGGCATGATCTCCACTGTGAACCCCAAGAGCGATGACAACATCAGCCTCTTCACGAAGCGCTACAGAGAGTGCATATCCGTAGAGAATGGAAGAGAAAATTGCGTTACGATTTGGCACCACGGTCTGTTTCATCTGTTCCTCTTCATAATGACCTTCTGGAACCTCAAATCCATCCGTTGTCAGGGCAGAGTGGAAAATGCCCATGGCCGAACTGAGATCAGCGATTCGGTGTTCAACATCGATTCCGTTAGATGCCAGATAGGCAATATTAGCCTTGGCTCGCTCTAATTCTATGCTGTGCTTTTGTCCATAGTTGTATGACAAACAACTGACCTGATATCCATCCGCCAGCAATCGCATGAGGAGGCCTGTGCTGTCCATACCACCTGAGAGAGCCATGACTGCACGCATCAGAGCACCCCCATCCATTTGTGGGTCTGTAGACTGAGGCGCCATCCTGGGCTGTCCTTGACCAATTGTTCAACAATCTGGAACGACTTCCCATTTTGTTCCACGGAATCCGATTCGATATAGCAGGGCTGAATGAAATGATGAGCAAACCCATCCTTTAATTCGTCATAAAGGTCGAGGCTCTGGCCACAGTACACAACCTTGAGTTCATCCCCAGTACGCTGTTTGATGGCAACATTGGGGTAAACTTGGTCCTTGGGTGAAACACAAATCCAATCGATGATTGGGTCCACTGGAATTGTTCCATTGGTTTCGATTGAGAGATTCACTCCCTTCTCTTTGAGGATTGAACCAATGGAGGCCAAATCTTGCATTGCGGGCTCTCCCCCAGTGAAGATGACTCTGTCGCAATTGTAGGACAACACCTCTTCGACTATTGAATCGATTTCACGTTCATCGTAGGTGAGGAAATCAGTGTCACACCATTCGCATCGTAGATTGCAATTGCCAAAGCGTACGAATACATGAGGAATCCCCGAATGAAACCCTTCGCCCTGTACCGAATGGAAAATTTCGACAATCGGGTAGGTTTGAGTCAAACGAACACCTCAAAGTTCTCTGGTTCTAATCAATTGCATTAGTTCTGAACGAGCTTCTGCATTGTCAAAGAATACACCACGCATTGCTGATGTGGTCATAATCGCATTCTGTTTCTTCACACCACGACATTGCATGCATCCATGCTTCGCTTCGATGATTACCGCACAACCCAGTGGTCCGAGATGTTCCTCAAGATCATCTGCCACATCCTTGGTGATCCTCTCTTGATTCTGCAATCGGCGAGCGTGTAAATCGACAATTCGTGCCAATTTACTGATACCTACAATTCGTTCTGTAGGGATGTAGGCCACATGTGCCCTTCCAGTGAATGGCTGCATGTGATGTTCACATGTGCTGTGGAATTCGATATCACGTAGTAGAACGATTCCATCATATCCTTCACCATTAAACGTTGAATCCAGTACATCTGCAGGAGATTGATTGTACCCTGCAAACACTTCTTCCCAGGATTTGATGACGCGTGCGGGCGTATCTATGAGACCCTCTCTAGACACATCTTCCTCGATGTATTCAAGCAGTGTTTGCACTGCATTCTCTGCTTCTTCACGTGTTACCATTCAATCATCCCCGAGTCGACCATGTCGAGCATCGATTGCATCGAGTTGATCGAGCATTTTACGGCAGGCTGTACGAATCGCATCGGCCACACTGACGAACTTACCCCCATCTCCAACATGGATTTTCAAGTCGTCCAGCAATTGCTGCGGCACGTCTAAACTAACTTTGGGCATGTACCGCGGTCTAGCGAATGAGTTATCAATGTATTCACTGAGTAATACTAGGGTATTACGAGAGAGATTCGACTAAATCCTCACGATTGAATTGTTTTGATGCCCACCAGATAGCTCCAATGGCGTATGCCAACGATGTTGTTACCCACATGAAGATGTGCATAGGATCGTAGATACCCATCAATGCCTCACGCATGGCGAGTGTGATATTGAAGATAGGTAGAACAAACCACCACAACTCAATCCCCTGTAGGTTGACGAATTGGGCGAAGAGCGTCGGTCCGATAAAAATCAGAACCATGGGCCCAAGAATGCTGCCTGCTTCTCGAACACTGTGGGCACGAACTGCAACAGCCAATTCTATGGCTACCACGAAGATAGCGAACAAAATCACACTAAGCAAGAGTAGTAGCACACCGCCCGTGGAAATGCTTGGTGCCTCTAACCCTCCACCTGTTAGGAAGTTGACCGCAAACAAAAGTCCGGCCATTTGACCTAGCACACTCACACACGCTACGGTTGCAACGGCCAACCATTTTCCAAACAGCAAGTCGGAGCGTGCAGTTGGAGTACATAGCAGAGCCTCCATCGTCCCCCTCTCTCGCTCCCCAGCCGTCAAATCAATTGATGGCTGAATGGCGGCTGTGGTAGTCCACATCGCAACGACAAGAGGGATGAACATGGCAAGACCCATGGCAGCAAGATCACCACCACTTGCGACATCTGCAGCATCTTGGTCTCCATCCCAGTGAATGGGGTCGAACGCCTCATCTCTGGTCAGATTGTTCTCTGCAAGCGTCGCATTGATGACATCTGCTTCCCAGGTCAGAATCGCATCAAGGGTACGAGTCTTGGCCTCAAGTGATAGTTCATCGGTGGAATCAGAAAGTATCGCGTAATACCACGATTGCGAGGCATTAGAATCAATCTCACGCAGACGTAGAATCGCATGAATATCATCTCCAACCCCTGAATTCAGTCGTTCAGCATCGTCCCCAGGATTGGATAGAGTTCCATTGACGAGGAGGTCGGTTTCGATAATTATCAAATTGCGCCCGTCTAGATGTGAACTCAAGTCCTCAGGTAGTTCACCCTGTACTTCCACAGTCAATTCGTAGGATGAAAGTTCTGCAGCCTCCCCTTGTAGGAACAATGGCAGTGCGATGAAGATCGCTGGGAAGATGAGAAGAGGTACGAGAATCATGGCCAGTACAGTTCGCCAATCTCGAACAAAGTCGACAAGTTCCTTCTTGGCGACAATGATTATTCTTGACAATTGTTTCCTCGCATCACTCAACAGAACCACCTCCGCGGGTTAACATACGCCTCCAAGCGCGTGCAATCCGCCCTTCATCTTCTGCTGGCGCATCAGTTCGTGCAACATCATCTGTCAATGCTACATACGCTTCTTCCAAGTCATCTCTCCCTGCTGAGGACATCAATTCCTCGGGAGCGCCATCGGCTCGAATGGTCCCATTGTGAATGATAATGATTCGATCACAGACTTGTTGAGCCTCTGCAAGATTGTGTGTACTGTAGATGACAGTGCCTCCTTCATCACCCAATTTACGTACCAATTTACGTACCATTCTTGCACTGGTGACATCCAAACCTCCTGTCGGCTCATCCAGTAGCAATATTTCGGGTCCATGCGATAGAGCACGCAACAAAGCAGTCTTCTGCCTCATACCACGAGAAAATCCACGTGTTGAACGATGTAGATCATGGTCGAAATTGAGTAACTTTGCAAATCGTTCTGTTCGCGTCCATGCCATATCATCATCAATTCCATTCAATCGACTGTGATATCTGATGTTCTCCCATGCTGTCAATCGGGCATAAAGTCCGGTGGCTTCTGGTACAACTCCAACATGCTCCCGCATTCTGTGTATGTCCACAGGCTGTTCATCGACAACGCCTTGGACGGTTCCCGAGGTCGGTTGATACAATCCACAAAGCAGTCTAAGAAGAGTGGTTTTGCCAGCCCCATTCCCACCGACTAGACCGACTACTTCACCAGCATGAAAGTCAACAGAAACAGTGGACAGTGCCGTCACATCAGCGAAGGATTTCGTCACATCAGAGACTTTGAGAAGCGTTTTCACCATATCTCCCACCCAGAGATCAATCGTCATACTCAAGCAATTCTACAAGAACACCGCCGGTGCTAGAAGGGTGTACGAAGGCAATTCTACTCCCATTGGCACCTTGGGTAGGGGTTTCATCGATGAGACGTACACCTTCGGCGTTCAACCTAACCAACAGTGATTCCAAATCGTCGACCCTGAAAGCGATTTGCTGAATTCCTGCCCCCTTCTTTTCGAGGAAGCGGCCGATTGGAGTATCCTCACCAGTAGGAGCGAGTAGTTCTATTCGTGTGGCTTCCGTACCAGGTTCTGTTCCAAAGAATCGAATGTTTACACCCTGGTCATCGTTGCATTCGTCCTCACCCTGGGTCAGACCGAGCAATTTCCAGAATGAACTTCCGGATTCAAGATCATTTACTGCGATTCCGATGTGGTCCAAACGTATGCCCATACCATCAACTCAGAATCCACTGGGGGCCATCCACGTACCATATTCGTCCTTGAGCGCATTCATGATTTCACCAACGGTGCAATTTGATTTCACAGCTTCAAGAATAATTGGGAAAAGATTTGCATCTGTACCTGCCGCTAGCGTCAGGGATGACAAGGTTGCAGTTGCCTTTTCATTATCACGTTGTGAACGTAACTCGGCCAATTTCTGTTGTTGTTGTTCAGCAATAGTTGGGTCAATGGATTGACCTTCAATTTCGGGTTCAGCATCCATTCTTGCATGGTTAATACCGACCACCTTTCTTGTGAGATTTTCAACTTCGACCATCTGTTTCCATGCCGATTCATGTATTCGCCGTTGTTGAAATCCTGTCCTGAGAGCAGCCAAAGCACCCCCCATGTCATCAATTTCACAAATCAGAGCGTATGCCTCTTTTTCGATTAAATCAGTCAACGCTTCGACATGATACGAGCCAGCCATGGGATCCACAACATCGGCGACACCCGTTTCTTCAGCAAGAATTTGTTGAGTACGCAGTGCAATCGTAGCACTTTCATCTGTGGGCAATCCAATCGCTTCATCATACGAGTTAGTGTGTAGTGATTGTGTTCCACCCAAAACAGACGACATCGCCTGATAGGCAACGCGTGCAACATTGTTCAATGGTTGCTGGGCGGTCAATGTGACCCCAGCAGTCTGGGTGTGGAAACGCAGCATCGATGATTTGGGGTTCTTGGGTTGATAACGTTCCTCCATCAATCGATGCCACAATCTACGAGCGGCTCTGAACTTTGCAACTTCTTCAAAGAAATCATTGTGGCAACCAAAGAAGAATGACAGACGGGGAGCGAATTCATCTACATCCATGCCTTTCGCCTTTGCAGCACCCACGTACGCTAGAGCGTTTGAAAGGGTAAATGCCAATTCCTCAACTGCCGTGGCCCCAGCCTCACGAATATGATAGCCAGAAATACTGATTGTATTCCACATTGGATGATTATCGGCGCAGTATTCGATGAGATCTGTAATCAACCTCATGCTCGGTTCTGGCGGAAATACATGGGTGCCTCTAGCAATATATTCCTTGAGAATATCATTCTGGACCGTTCCTCGCAACATCCCTGAATCGATACCTTGTTCATCTCCAACAGCGATATACATCGCAAGTAGAATGATTGCAGGACTGTTGATGGTCATCGATGTAGAAACCTGATCAAGTTGAATCCCATCAAACAATTCTCTCATATCAACAATTGAATCAATGGCCACCCCCACTCGCCCGACTTCACCATAACTCAGTGGGTCATCACTGTCCATGCCCAATTGAGTTGGTAAATCAAAGGCCACAGATAACCCACTTTGGCCACGATTAAGGAGCGTTCGAAATCTAGCGTTTGTTTCATCTGCAGAACTGAATCCAGCATACTGCCTCATCGTCCATAATCGGCCCCTGTACATCGTATCGTGTACGCCTCGGGTGTAGGGGGCTTGTCCGGGAATTTCTGGTTGACTAGATACATCATCTGCACTCGGGATTGGCGAAATTGGAAGTCCGCCTAGCGTTTCAAACGAATCTTTGCGCTGTCGCACCCTTGCACCTCAAGTGGCTACGGGACGATACGCCCCTTCAAACGTTCCATGTAGGCGATTTCAACAGTCACAGCCATCGCCGCAACAGTCACCCTTCTCATCCGCATGCTCATGATGATGGTGACCACCTGGTCCGTGAACATGCCCATGCGACAATTCTTCCTCAGATGCTGCGCGAACATCCATGACTTCAATCTCGAAGTGAAGCGTTTTTCCAGCCATAGGGTGATTGAAATCACAACGTACAGTATTGTCAGTTACTGCGACGATTCGGAATGGTCCTGCATCTGACATTAGCATCATTCCCAAGTCAAGAGGCATATCTGCTGGAAACATGTCACGGGGAACCTCTTGAACCATTTCCTCCGATGGCTCACCATACGCATCCTCGGGTTCAAGTGTAAACGAACGGGTATCGCCGACTACAGCGCCCATCACTTCTCTCTCAAAACCAGGGATCATGCCCTTGTGCCCCACAAGGAATGTGATTGGATCACCCTCTCGACTTGAATCAAATTCTTCACCACTATCTGGGAATGTTCCAGTATAGTGTACGCTAGCTACTGTGTCTTGCTCTATTGCTGTCATATTGTCACCTTCTTGTTGTTAATGAATCGATTAATTTGATGATTTTCTTGGAACATTTTTCGCTAATAATTCCTTCAGCGACTTTCTCATCGAGGAATGCTTTTGCTTCAGATACACCTTGGCGTTCTCCCTT
>JASMFB010000071.1 GCA_030751995.1 Candidatus Thalassarchaeaceae archaeon | reverse complement strand
TGTCGGCTGGAGAATTTGTCGCCAAGTTCTGGGATGCGATTTGATCGCATGGTGATTCGAACCAGACGTCCTGAATCAAGGGATTCAGTGATGAACACATTGTCCACGTACCCACCTTCTCCATGGCGGACGTTCATGCTCGATTCACGGCGTTCCTGAGCCTGTAGGAATGCACCGTGGGTTTCTTCCAAGAATCGCGGTGGACTGGTCTTGCCAACCAGAACTTGTGGAGTTCGGTCACGATCCTCTGGCTTGCTGCTAATCTCAGTCTCGGGAGTTGGTAGGCCATCGTTCTCTAGGTGAGCATATGATTCAGGCGCTTTCAATCCCTTGACTTCATCTAGACCGGTGCCGGGGATTTCGATTTCATCCACTTGACCTCCGGGGAATCTCTTGCGCTCGGCATTGTATGTACGAATGAAGGTCGAACGACCCAATGCACGTTCGATGCTACCGCGGTTCATTACGACGGCGTCCTGCATATTGTACCCATGATGACTTAGAATAGCGACGACGAAATTCTGTCCTGCTGGTCGGCGGATGAAATTCGTTGCTTCCATGGCACGAGTGCCAGTCATAGAGTTCTGCGTGTAGTGCAGAATGTGCTGTCGGGTGTCTGGGCGCAAGCGACCATTTGAGGAAGGGAGGCCCAATGATTGCTTGACCATGGCGGTACCACCCGTAACTCGTGGAGTTGAGTTGTGTTCAGGGTATGGAACAAGAGCTGCACAGACGCCGAGAATGAGTTGTGGGTCGATTTCGACGTGAGTATAGATTAGGACATCGCCGGTCTTCTTCTCCTTGCGTCGAAGTTTCTCCAATGTAATGCCCTCCTTGGGATCTTCTTGATAATAATTGAGTGGAATCTTGAATTTCTCAATCTTCTTCTCTCCGTTGGGCATGATAATTTCTGCAGATAATTTCGCGTGTGAGATCCCTTCTTCACCCATATTCGTCCATTTGACATTGGCGGGATTGATGGGGCGGCCATTCTTCGGGCTGACGTCAGGGAGGTCGAATGGACGGGGTGCGACGAGGAGGTCTTCCTCTTCCTCTGCATCCACCCACTCCACGATGCCTTCGTTGACGAGGTCTCTGAAGGATATGGTGCGATCACGCAATCCATCCAAATAGGCCTGCGATAGAACAAGACTTCCACCATCGAGAACTAGGAGAGGTCTGAGAATTCGTCCCTTGTCGGTATTGATGAAAATATCACGGTTGGGTGCGTCGTGCCTGATAGTGACTTCCGAGCGGATGCGTCCACTTCGACGACGACGCTTGAAGTGTTCAACGAGTTTGTGTGGATTCATATGTAGTCCGAAGATGTCACCGTTGACGTGAACACGAGCACCTTCTGCCCAACCGACAGGGTTGGGGTCGACATCGGCCTCTTCAAGTAACATTTTGACTTCGTTTTCATTGACGGCCTCAGAGATGTCAATCATCTGAGCCGCGTTCTTCACTAGGCCACAATTCTGACCTTCAGGTGTTTCGTTGGGGCACAGTCGGCCCCATTGTGTGGGGTGCAAATCACGTGCCTCGAAGTGAGGTTGGCTGCGAACAAGAGGGCTTGTTACTCGACGCATGTGCGAAAGAGCGGACAGGAATGTTGTACGATCGAGCAATTGACTGACACCACTTCGGCCACCGACCCAGTTTCCAGTAGCCAGGGCATGCATGACCTTAGAGGTCAGGACGTCGGGGCGCAGACACGAAGTGATCTTCAGGTCACGCTTTCGATTGTGGTGGCGCTCAAGTTGGTACTTCAGGTCACGCGCCAATTGTTGTAGGGAGACGCGGAACAGGTCTTCGATGAGGTCACCAGCAAGACGTACACGCTTGTTGGCATAGTGATCTTTGTCATTGGGCTCCTTGTTTTTGATGGCCATCTCGAGAACCTGTCGAACGATACGACCGAGGAAGATTGCCTTCTTCTTTCGATTGCGAGTTTTCTTCTCCTGCGCTTGAGCTTCTAAATCTTGGCCGATGCGCTCTTTATCCTTGTCTGAAAGTGGCGTTTCAAGGTGAGGTAGCAATTCCTTGTCTAGAAGATTCTGAATTCGCTGTTCACGATATTCCTTCTGTTGACCTGCAGCAAATTTCTTTTCCAACCACTGCATGGCTTCCTCTTGATTTTCGACATTATACTCATCGTTGTCCTTGACCTCATTCAGGTTGGCAACGATGAACTTGAACGTTTCAGTTGGTCCAGCAATCGCTTGGAAGATCTCCTGGTCATTGTCAATGCCGAGTGCGCGCATGAGCAAAACGACGGGAATTGCGGTAGTTCCGGCACTGCTGATTTTTACCATTAGCATGCCATCTTTTCGCTTCTCAACAGTCAATGGTTTACGAACACCATCCTTCTGTGAGAAAATCTTGGCAACCTCGGTTTTACGGGCATAACGCTTGTTCATTTCTACAGTGACTCGATTGGGGGCCAAATCTTCCATGGAAATGAGGGCGCGCTCTGTTCCGTTGATGATGAAATAGCCACCAGGGTCATAGGGATCTTCGCCCTTTCCCTGCAATAGAGTGTGATAGTGTTCCTTGTCCTCTTCACTCTGTTCAGGAGACAGGTTTCGGTTCGAGTCGATGTGCGCGGGATTGAGATTGCAGCGTCGGCTGCGAACCATGATTGGTACGCTGCCAATTTGAACCTTATCTTCTACGATTGGTTGTGGCAGGTCGTCACGATGAATGGTGAAATCAAGGTATACTGGAGACATATAGGTGAGTTTGCGCAGACGGCATTCGAGTGGGATGGATGGGTGCTCAGCACCGTTGGCCTCACGGATAGTGGGTGGTCCAAGTTGCATGTTCTTCATACGGACTTGGATTTCGTGGTCAAGAACGTCGAGTTTGATGATGCCACCCTCGTCGTCTTCGATAATCTCATCTGTGCCAATGCGAATGTTTCTGACGATGCGTTCAAAACGGCTGTTTTGTGAATCCGCCGAAGGGATGCAATCGTTGTATGATGCGAGTTGGTGGTTGACCAAACTACGTTCTCGGAAGTAACTCTCAATAATTTCCTTCATGATATCAGCTCCTCAGTTTTCCTCCACAATCAGTCGATATGCGGTCGTTGTTCCAGATGATCTACTGTAGCGCTGTACCCGAACAACTCGGTTCGTGAGCCAGCCAGCTGGCAGTTCAGCATCTTCAATCTCAGCCATTTCTTTGAGAACTTGAACGGCGGGGTCAGTAATCAGAATCTTTGGTAGAAGTTCCTTCGCCAACCGTGTGCCCTCTCCCGATATATCGGGGACTTCAAGCTTCCATGGAGAAAGGGTGATTGCCTCCTCGTCTTCAGGCAAGAGTTCGTGGTGTGGGACCAGGTGATGATTGAGAACATTGAATCGGTCGTCACCCAATGGGATGTCGTCGTCGTCAAGTGCCTTTTGTGAAATGGTGATGCGTCGTGAACGAGTTCGTTTTCGGGTCCCTTGTTCCCGAATAATGCCCATGATCTTCTCAAGTTCTGGGCTGTCGATGTCGATACCGATTTTCTTTGCAACCTGTTCGACGCTCATTTGCTTGATAGCATCCATATTTGCATCGTCTGCAAGTTTGTGGGCGTGCTCTTCAGGCACACCCAATTCAACCAGACGTTTCTTCGTTGAACTCTTTACGACCAAAACACGACCCCCCGTTTGCCCTTACGGCCAAAAAACCCGCAACCGGCCAGAGATAGAGCGGGCCTGAAGGGATTCGAACCCTTGGCCATCCGGTTAAAAGCCGGACGCTCTACCTGGCTAAGCTACAGGCCCATGGCTGTCTCTGGGCCTTTCGCGGACCGACGGGGTATTCAAAAGCCTTACGCCCAAGGCTATGCCCGTGGCTGGAACCAATTTAGCGACTCCGGGGGAGGAACCGCTGTATCCCCCGTGGAGAAATTTTCACATAAAGGTTTGGCGAATCTTCATCAAATAGAGGCCGAATTCGGGAGTAAATACGAGGATGTGTGTCGCAGTTGTCCGTTGAAAGGGAGATCGAATTAACGGAGCAATCCGGGACCATTGTCAAGTGGCAGGCCTACGGCCTGTATGAAATTAATCTAGACGTTCCCCCCACCGTATATCCTCCGAGAGAAGATACAGGGCTACTCGATCGAACTCTTGCCAAGCTGAGGGGAACAAGTGGGAAGAGTCTGCTTGAAATTGGCTGCGGTAGTGGTGCTGTATCTATCGCTGCATCATTACGGGGTTGGAAAGTGAGTGCCTGTGATGTCAATCCTCTAGCCGTTGCTGCCACAAGAGGGAATGCGGCGAAACATGAGATTGAATGGAGTACTGAGGTGCGTGAAGGCGGACCTGGGGACATTGGCAATTGGGAACCAAAACAGGGCGTGGATGTTATCGCATGGAATTTGCCATACATCGAACCCGATTCAGAGGAAAGTCTCGGCCCAATGGAGGATTCCGCTCTGATCGCCCAGGGTGAATCCCAACAATTGCTGGATGCCATATCTATGAATCCAACATTACTGAATTCAGGGGGAATCGTGCTGATGTTACACAGTTCAAATCAAATCGGCCACAATTTGAGCCGCAGTTGGCGGAAAGCGGGCTGGGCCACCCGCAATGTGTCGGACACGATACTAGGGGATGAACGCCTCACTGTCGTCGCATGTTGGCGTCCATTCGAGAACGCCCAAATGATTCGTTTGGAATCGTGTCAATCAACCAATGAAAGTGTATTGGAAATGGATAATGCAGGGCAAGGAACCTTCGTGAGTACAGAAAAACAAGTTTCAGGGCGCGGGTACGCGGGAAGAGAATGGTGCAATTCACCCGGTGGTTTGATGGGCAGTTGGTTATTGTCAAAAAATTCTATAGAAAGGGGGCCAGAGAATATACAATTGGCATCAACTGTGGCCATATTAGATACACTAGCAGTGTTTATGGATCTCGGACTTCCGAGCCACTCTTGGGTTCATGGTTCGGCTTTGGAAGATATGGGAATTCGCGTAAAGTGGCCCAATGATGTATGGTTGAGAACATCGGCAAGGATAGGGAAATTGTGTGGCATTCTTGTCGAAGGGAGGACCCAAGGAGATGATGCGCAGATTGTTTTGGGCATTGGAATGAACAGAGTATCTGTCGCTGAACTTGCCGAATCGATTGGTTGGAATGAACTGTTTCCGGAATCCATAGAAGAATTAATTCCAGTCATTCACGCATCGGTTGCCTCTATGCTAGAGATTCATCCTATGATTGATGATTACGATGTGGATTGTGTATTGAATTCTATTTTCACATCCATGAGGATGACCTTGTCTGAGGGTTTTCCAACATCATATGGTCTCGACGATATTGGTGGCCTTCAAACTAACGAAGGCGTTGTAAGAACTACCGGGGAAATCCAATGGAATTGGACTTAATCTATCTGTTCTTGTTGCTTTCTCCAGATGCCCCATACTACGAGTAGTGCACCGATTATAGCAGGTACGTACTCATGTGGAATTGTTCTATTAATCGTGACTTCAAATGTGTACTCGCCTTCACCTTCGAGGATGATTCGATATTCGCCGGATGAAAGTGGATCATTCAAACTGCTAGACGATTCGGTCTCATTGACATTCAAGAGATTGATCTCCTGGGCACCATCCAAACTCCCATCCCAACTCTCTTCCCCATCATGCGGAACAATCCAGGCCGACAGTGGTTCGCACAGAACATCAATGCAAGCTGCGTCGAATGATAGAGAGGCCTCAGAAAGACCGGTATGGATTGAGAGTACTTCTTGTTGGCCGCCCCCCAATTCATAGGTCACGGGTTGAGTCCATGCAACAATGACAATCGTCGAAATGACGAGGGCTGCACCGGCCAACACTGCCATGTCCCAGACGGCGACACTCGGTGCATCCCCTCCTCCAGCCATACCTTACCCAAACCGGCTAGGCACATCAATTTGGCTGAAGAGAATACCCCAATATTGACTTTGTATAATTCTATAGAACGAGCATTTGAACTATATTTTTAGCCTTTCTCTAACCAACCGTATTTTTCCGGACATGGTGACGGAATGTATCTCCGAATCTGGTCGATCGAGAATTTTGCGCCACTGTTTCTCATCTTTTAGTAGAATTCTAAGAATAGCATTTCCATTGGAATAATCATACAATTTCCAATCTCCAACTGGCGCAAGTTCTGCAATCTTTGCCTCGAGTTCGTCGCGATTTTCACAGTTTGAAACGTTCAATCCAACCCATCGACGTTTGGCACGAAGAGCCTTTGTCAAACGCTTCGCCATGCCACTCCGACAGTCGTCGGACTTAACAGGCCTCGCACACTCGCAGAGATTGATGGAGGACTCCGAGGGTGTCATTGAAGCGCCAACAATCACGGATGTTGTTCGCAATCTCGTAGGCCCTTCTACGCTGCCTCACGTCATATTACTCGGTTTGGCCGGCACAATTCTCTATCTTCTTTCTGCATCCGATTCCGATTCATTGTTTGCAATCGGAATCGCAGGATATGTCGGCCTCTCGATTGGTTACGCCCTCACAGCTTGGATGCAGGAAATGGATGTCATCCATCGATTCAGCCATTTCCAACCAATCCCGAAGGACACAGCCTTCGGGGAAAGGGTGATGCTGTTCTTCATCCGAGTATTTACCTCATGGATATCTCCTATTCTACTAGGGCTAGTCCCATTCCTCCTCATCGCTGGATACTTGAGTTCAGAATCAGGTAGTGAACAAGTCAACTATTGGGCAATGGCCCTAGGTGGCTTGTTTGTCGTTTGGTCACTGGCCCAAGGACGTGCTTTGGCGACCAGTCTT
Source organism: Candidatus Thalassarchaeaceae archaeon (assembly GCA_030751995.1). GTDB lineage: Archaea > Thermoplasmatota > Poseidoniia > Poseidoniales > Thalassarchaeaceae > MGIIb-P. The sequence goes on along the minus strand of JASMFB010000071.1, from coordinate 686 downwards.
CGAATTTTTGTCGAGGGGCGTGCTGTTCGGATTGCTTCGATTCATCGGACATCAAGACGTGTGACATCGACGACCACCCATATGGCCATCATTGGAATTTTTGCTGCCCTCACTTACTGGGCTCTCGTTTCTGGTGCGCAAAATACCGATGAAATGAGTTTCTTTGAAAAATTGGGCCCAATCACCTTCGCCATTGCTGCTGTGGCCATTCAAGCCATTCTATTCTGGTACACAACAGAACGTCGAGTAATTGATTCCGAACGAAAGGACACCGCCTCTTTCGGGTTTGCTTGGGGCTTATTCATGCAATTGTTCGTCACTTGGCATCTGCTCAGTGCCCTACGTAGATTCACTGACGATGGTTGGGGGGTTCTCCTAATCGTTGAAGAATTTGTATTGATGGTCATGACTGTGATTGCGGCCATATGGAGTCTGGCCAAAAATACACATAGCCGCGGATTCAAACTATTCACCAAACAGAATGCCATCTTCTGGGGGTTGTCATTCGGCATGGCATATTCCGGTTCAATAGCGATGATTGCAGTTCTAGGTTCCAAACTTGGCGATGATACAGGAATAGGGGTCATTGGTATGTCTGCAACCATCGGCATCGGTCACCTCATCACAGCGGGAACCATGATGTGGATTCATGCTTGGAGGATAGGGCAACTTTCACGGTGGTTAGA
>JASMFB010000070.1 GCA_030751995.1 Candidatus Thalassarchaeaceae archaeon | reverse complement strand
CTGGAAGACCACGTAGATGAATTGAGGGACCAAGAAGTGATGTTCTTCATGGGACCAGTGGAACCGTTCATCCTCATCTGTAACCACAGTGTCCCTTCCATGGGCACTATGTTTTGTCCTCGGCTTAGGATGGAGCCGTTAATCCAGACACCATCGTCGATTGACAACAAGGAGGTGTTTGCATACGGGCCTTCCAATGTAGCTGTTAGATTTGGAGCTGCGCTGATGTTGAAATTCAAATTGTATGTAGTGGGTAAAGCATGGTATGTCGGTGGTGCAGCCAAATGAAGGCTGTCGACATGCCAACCAGGGAATTCAATGATTGCCGGCAAAAGGCCAATCGCTTCATTCTCATCCAGCGTGACATTGAATTCGTAGTAACCATCTTCTCCGACTAGAGTTTGTAGTGAAACGGCTCCATTGACACTACTCGTGTAATTCATGAACAATACGAGAGAACCCACATCGCTTGGATCCAAGAATGGGATGTTCTCCCAGCGAACATTGCCTGAGATTAATGTCGTGGTACCTGCGCCAACAATGGGCTCACCGGGTTGAAGGGGGGAATCTTGAGTGATGTTGAGGTCATCAGTTATGTTGATGGTCCAAGCGAATGTCTTGTACGAATGTTCAACATAACCGCCCTGTTGAACTTCGACGACCAAAGAACCGTATCCGGGTTCTACAATCTCAGCAGGAACTCCGCGGAGAGTGAAGTTGCCAATCGATCCGGTCATATCACTACCGATTAAGCGAGCGCCAGATGCCCCAAGGCTTGGGTTCGTGGAAGCTATGGCAGGGGGCATCAGATAGAGGCGGACAGTATGATTCTCAATGGCTGTGTTGTTGTCAGTGTACTCTAATGTCCCGTTGAGCCAAATGTCTCCAGTGGAATGATTTCGATGTGCAGTGAATGGAGCCCATGTCTCATTGACAATCTGAGTCTGGGCGGCGGCTGGACAGGGGTCCAAAGGAAGCCAGCCCATGTCTAGAGAACCTCCAGCAGGATTGGTTTGTAGGTGGACTTCTGACCATGTGTCGGAATGAGCACCGGCTACGGTGTAGCCCTGTCCATTCCAATATCCACCATGATATCCGGAGACTTTGCGGGCTGGCAACCCTGCAATTCTTAGCATGGTGGTAAACGCGGTTGAGTATTCAGTGCAACGGCCTTCCTTTCTGGCGACAATCAAATGATTTGTCACATCCTCTTCCATGGGCAGTGCACTGCCATCGTGATTTCGTAGAAACTCAGTTGAACCATTTCCATTCATGAGGAAATCCTGCAAGGCTACTGCCTTGTCATACGCACTGACTGCGCCGGCCTGATTGATGATGGCAAATGTGATATTGCGAACTTCTGAGTATGGATGTGTGCTATCAAGGAATTCGGGTTGAACGTCAAGAGCATACGCGCCCGCGCCCGCGTAAGGAATTGAATTTGCTAATTCAGCAGTTTCATACCAAATTTCAGGGGCTTCAGCGAACAGACCGATGACACTCGCATCTTCACCCTTGATGTCATGTGTGATATTTCCATGACTTAGATTGGCCAACGGATCGGCCCAACTCAAGACGCCAGTAGTCGCATAGGGGTGGACAAGATTGGCGTTTGTCACAGGATTCATGAACATAATTTCCCACATCTCAGTAGAGTTATGGAAGGAATTGTTTGCAATCCACTGGTCATCTACGAAACCTTGAGACATGGCTGTCCAGATTTGAGTGGTGGCGTTTTTCCCATAGGCAGCCCCAGTGTAGGCGTCAAAGGTATGTACACGCCAATAGCGATCTAGTGTATTATCGACAGTCCCCATGGTTGTGTTGTTTGCATAAAAGACAATTTCGTTCTGTACAACATCATCCGTAGGATCCCACGGATTGTAATTTCCACCAATGCAGTTGAAAATCCACATGGGAGGGGGGCATTCCTCGCCATCAATCATGCCTCCGCCGTCGGTATCGGGGTCCCTCCAATCTGTGCCTGTGATGTTCTCAACACTGTCTGGGATGCCATCGCCATCGGTATCGATGGGGTTCTGATCGTCCCCTGGGTTATTTTGGGGATTGGTTCCGTCAAGATATTCTTGGCCATCCCACACACCACCTGCATCCGTATCTGGAGTGAGGTAATCGGTGACGTACGTATCTGCACTACCATTGCCAATGATTCCGGGGATGAAATCCATTAGACAGCCCGTATTGTTTTCAAAATAATCATTCAACAGATCCCCGTCAGAATCCAGATTGTTGTCGCATGGCTCCATGGGGTCGGTACCACCCATTACTTCGTCGTAATCATTGACGCCGTCACCATCGGAATCTACTGCAGTGGGCAGAGATGTGAAGCCGAAGGTGCCGAGCAACTCTTGCCAGTCGGCTAGACCATCGCCATCCGTATCCTCATAATCATCATCACAATGACGTTGGGTGGTGCCAATTGTACCGGTAAGAATAGCATCATAGTGACACCAAGAACCATTGCGACTGACTACATCTGTAGTTCCAGCTGGCGGCTGCAGAGCTACGCCAAAGAGAATATTCGATTGAGAAGATGCATAAGCGAATGAAGTATGCTGGCCACTCGAGTTGTTGTAATATCCAAATCCACCATTCGGATTGAATCCCGAAGCATTGTTTAGAGTAAGGCGCTGCAATGAGCTGCTGTATGCGACAATAAGTGTGGAGTAGTCAATCATTGAATCACAGGGATCTGTGCCGTGTGACCAATTGCGCTCATCGCCGTCGCCGATACCGCCGAAATCAGTGTCGTAAACATTCCAATCGGTGCAAGTCAGGTTCTCTTCCCAATTCTCAATGCCGTCATTGTCGAAATCGCCTGCATCTTCCCGACGGGTTGGATCTGTTTCATTGGCATCAATCTGACCGTTTCCATCCTTGTCCTCATCACCATCATCTAGCAAATCATCGTCAGTGTTATTATCCCGAGGATCGCTGGCTTGGGGTGGATTTCCATACATCCCCCCAACCTCAACACCATCGTTAATTCCGTCACTATCTGTGTCAATATCAGTCGGATCAGTGAGCAAGACCAAGGCTTCGTATGAATCGTTGAGGCCGTCCCCATCTGTATCAGCTTGCATTGGATTCGTGGTGAAGACGCCATCAACCTCTGCGGTAAATGTGAGACAACCACCCGGGCCTATGGCAAGGACGGGGTTACAGGGAGAGATGGTCTCTGTTCGACCACTGCCTGCTGGACCCGGTTGGAAATAATCGACTCCGTTTGAACTAGTGTCCCAAGACGGATTCATGTATTCGTAGATGTTGATTAGACCGTCGCCGTCTGGGTCTCCAAACATACCATCGGCGTTAGATGCACTGGTCGCATTCAGATTGTTTGCCACCTCCCAACCATCGGACATGCCGTCGTTATCTGTATCCCAACCATCAGGGTCTTCATCGAACAAGCCATCACCATCGTCATCGTCACTGCCACAATTAGTATCGCCGTCGTTGTCGGGGTCTGCCGAATCAACAAGGCCATCGTAATCGTTGTCGATGTTATCATTGCAAATGTCACCCATTGGATCTTCATCGGCCCCATCGGAACCTTGTCCGGGGACAGCCTGCATTGCAGTCTCCTCATCCCAATTTCGAACAGGGACAGTTCCATTCCACCAGACTCCGTTATCGAGAAGGCTGGTCGTGCTGGCCAGATCCCAGGTTGAGGGTTCTAGGTAGGCATACTCCTGTAAGTTGGTCAACCCATCTCCGTCGGGGTCGCCCGAGGCACCATCATTGCCGAGGCTGGAAGCATCTAGAGGGTCCAATCCATACTGGTATTCCCAACCGTCAGGAAGGCCGTCATTGTCGGTATCCCAATCTGTTGGCTGCGTGTTGAGGAGAAACTCAAGGCCGAGGGTTAGCCCATCTCCATCTTGGTCGTTTGACGCTGCAGCTTCCCATGCTGCATATTGGAAGGCGGCCAGACTGGAGAAAATCATCAGTAATGTCAGACTCAATGCTCGGAATCGCTGCATTCGCAGAGGGAATCCGGCGGCGGCCGTGGTGGAAGATATGTGCTTAGTCATGACTGAACCCAGTCATCTCCGTGCCCATCAGGGTATTAAGGGAAATGGAGCGACGTTCGGACAGAATACGACCCTCCTTAGGAGGGTCTTGCCGCCAAAACGGTTTAATCGAGGTCGACGAGTTCGATATCGTCCTCATCATAAGAGTCGTCGTCTTCATCACTGACCAAGTCTGGCAATTCCATTTCTTCTTCATCGTCGATTTCATCGTCGTCAACCCAGACATCGATGTACTCAATGCGATTTCTGCGTCCAGTCAGTGCCGCAACGAGTAGTATGACCACACCCAATCCAATGGCAATTGTGGCAGGACGAGGGTTCTGCAATTCATTGAGAATGATGCCGATTGGATCATTGATTGCAACCTGGACGATGATGGTCTTTTTCGCAGTATACTCGTCTGGCCATGAATCATCCTCCGCGAGCGGTTGCGCGGTCACGACAATGGGGACATCATCACCATTCATCGAATCATCGCCAACAATGATTCTGACCTCAAATTCAACTTCACTGAAAGCGGGTACCGATACTAGTTGTGCACCCGATGTATAATTGGCTGCAGATGCGGACCAATCGTTGTTTGCATCCGCCCCTAAGAGTACCATTGTATCGCTATTTCCTTCGTTCTTGACCTTCATTCTGATTTCAAGAATATCTCCGGGTTTAGCAGCGTGAACTGGCGTAATTTGGTGGATCGAAAGTTGTGGGTCATCCTTGCCTATTAGAATCGTCAGAGGTAGGTCAAAATACCGGGCAATCGAGAGGTCGGAAATGTCCTCGCGCACACGTAGGTAAATTGTGTGATTGCCTTCGGAAACCTGACTTGTGAGTGTGATGTCGAGATTTATCATTTCGGTATCACCAGGGGCCAATTGAACTCGGGGAGAGGGGTCACCATTGTTGTCTGTGATATCATATTGCCATAGCCCATACTTGGGGTTGGCATTGGGATACAAATCATCATCAGTATTGCGATCAAGGTCCTTGGGATTGACAATGAGCCAATCGGTGACCGTGTCTCCCTCAGTCAAGGTATTAGTCACATCAATGTCGAATGAAATCTTGGTTGCACTGTTGAGGCATATTTCTGCATCAACGTGCCCGAACGGTGTGGCGTCGCAATCGTACACAACCTGCGCTTGAATGCCGTATGTGCGTTGAATTGTGAATGCAATACGCGCCTGTTGGGTGGAATTCCCAACGCTGATTATCTCAAACTCAACGAGGCCACTGTCGGGGTCATCGCGAGATGTTGAGGGTTTGACTTGCAATCGGATGGTCTGCGTTGTGTGGCGGTCTAGACTGCTGGTGTGGAATGTGCCATCGCCTTCATCCTCGTCGATACGCTGACCGGTATCATTGTCCCAGAATCGCAGATTCGCATTGGAATCTTGCTTGACATCGATTCTGAACTGATCCGTGTCAAATCCAGTATTGAAAATCTCAAGGTAAAACGTGGTGAAGACGCCGTCCTCAACATAACGATGGATGTTTTCGTCAATGTTTAGCGCGCCTGTACTGTTCGCATATTGATTGTCATGTTCCTCTGGCCATAGACTGACCATAGGCGGGGCGTAAGTGTCAAGTTTCTCCAAATCCAGCTGCAATGTTGTCTGGTGTACCAACACGGACTCCGAATCATATGCCACAGCGCGAATATCTAGATTATTTGGTGAGCCAGACAAATCATCGGGTGCGGTCAGCAAAAGAGTTGGGTGGGCAACTTGGCCGCCTCCTGAGAGGCTGTATATGCGGTCTGCACGATCAAATTCAACAATCCAATTTGAACCCAAGTTTGTCAACACAGCCAACTCGACTGTGAGATTGTAGGCATTCCCACTGGCACCGACGTGTCGCAAGTCAAGATTCACAGGGGTGGTCGAACTTGGAGCGATATATTCGACGACGCGCCCGCTTCCATGGGTGAGGGCAACACCATAGTCGCTCATTCGAATCGTCGGATGGTCGATGGTGAAGGATTTCCCCTGAATATTCTCGACATCCAAGTCGAGTTCGTAATCGCCGGATTCAAGGCCACCAGGATAGGTCCAGTTGTACTGGGCGCGAAGGGCGTTGTTGTCAGTCACCAATTCTTCATCATCGAATGTGTGGGTGAATGCAATCGTAGTATCTGGTTTAATCATCACCAGAGTCACTTCGTCGATATCTTCGCGCCCGAAGGCGTTACGCAACTCGAGATTGAATTGCATGATGCGCATGTCAGGCGAGTCATTTGGGAACCATGTATCGACTTCATCATCAGTCCAAACACTTCCCGGACGCTGTACCTTGACCTGTGAACCGGTCAGGGGTTGAGTCTCGACTTCAATTTTAGAGAAGCGCCCTGATGCGGTGTCAATCTCATTCCATGCAACCCAAGCATCACAATCGACTGAACCCCATTGGCGACCACTGGTATCATCGCCATCTCCAGTACCGTTTCCAGGGTCGGGTGTACCGCCTCCAGAATTGCAATCCATATCTGCAGAGACAACGACCTTGAGGCGTTCACCCGACTCAACGTCAAAGTCGGGGTTGCCACCCCAACTCGGATGGAAATATCGCTCATCGAAACCACAAGTGTTGCCTCCAAATGCCGAAGGGGTGCAGACATCTGTACTCCAATCCTCAGTGCCGATGATGGAAGTTCCCGCGATGACCGATACAGTCCAATCTACAGTGGAGCCTTCTTGACCGGTCGCTTTGAGGAAGAGGACGATTTCCAATTCATACTGGTTTCCATTCGGTGTACCGGTAATAAGCAAATCAGATAGCATCTGATCGGTCGAGAATTCAACGTTGGTCCCCGATGCAGATTCTTCCTCCTGACCACCGCTGTCTGGGCGCTCAGTAGTGATTCGTCCATCGGTAGGGTGGCCACCAGGAGCAGAGGCGAAATAGAGGTCATAACTCACCGTATTGGAATCATTTCGAATGGGTTCAATGTCCAGAGATTGGGGTACCGAGACCATGGTCGCAGAAAGTGAGGTCAGCATGATTGCAACCAATAGAATGGCCAAAGCAGTCTTGCCTCTAGACACGCCTAGCATTCACTCACCTATGGTGACCCGCGACCCTGAGGCCATTAAACCATTGTAAGATTCGCTTTATTCATACATCAGTCCATATGGCTGCATCGTAGATGCAAGAAGTTGCGAAATAATGCAGGAGATGGGATTCGAACCCACGAAGGCATTGCCCCCGGAGCTTAAGTCCGGTGCCGTTGGCCGAGCTTGGCTACCCCTGCAGGCTGGTTGAACCAGTCTCGGGCTTTGAACACTACGACAGAGACCAGCCGCCATCGACATCGATAATCTGACCAGTGATATAGGTTGGACCAGCGACCAAGAATAACACGGTTTCGGCAATTTCTTCGGCGTTTCCCACCCTTTGCATCGGTATAGATGAGAGGACTGCGGCCTTTCGCTCATCAGATTCCCAATCTTGGAATAGGATCGCTCCTGGGCCGATAGCATTGATCCGAATCGAAGGTGCAAGTTCTTGCGCAAGACTACGTGTCAGGGAAAGTAAGGCTGCCTTTGACGCACAGTAATGACTGTGATTTGGCCAATCGTTTCGACCACTAGCATTGTCGATGATGTTAATGACAGATCCTGGTTTATTGACGCCTTCAAATCGCAG
>JASMFB010000006.1 GCA_030751995.1 Candidatus Thalassarchaeaceae archaeon | reverse complement strand
TCGATCTCTCGGGTGACGGTCAGGCCATGAGTCGCCTCAAGGAAGCGGCTGAAAAGGCAAAAATCGAATTGTCAGGCACTCAAACCAGCCACATTAATCTCCCATTTATCACCATGAAAGATGGCAACCCCGAGCACTTGGATCTCAATCTAACACGTGCTCAATTTGACGATTTGACTGCGGATCTTGTCGAGGCGACCATGGGACCTACTCGGCGTGCAATGAAAGATGCTGGTGTTAAGGCAGGAGATATTGACAAGATTCTACTTGTTGGTGGTAGCACTCGAACTCCAGCCGTCCAAGCGGCGATTGAGAAGGAAACGGGCAAATCTCCATTCAAGGGTATCAACCCCGATGAAGCGGTTGCCATGGGTGCTGCCCTTCAGGCCGGCATCATTGTTGGCGATGAGGGTGTAACCGATGTTCTCCTCCTCGACGTGACTCCCCTAAGCCTTGGGATTGAGACATTGGGTGGCGTATCGACACCGATGATTGAGCGAAACACAACCATCCCAACTCGCCGAACTCAAGAATTCAGCACCGCGGCCGACAATCAACCCGCAGTCGAGGTTCATGTTCTCCAAGGTGAGCGCAAGTTCGCCAAGGACAATGTCACATTGGGCAAGTTCTTCCTTGAAGGGATTCCACAGGCACCTCGTGGCATTCCGAAGATCGAAGTTACCTTCGATATCGATGCTAACGGCATCGTCAGTGTGTCTGCCAAAGATATGGGTACGGGCAAGGAGCAATCGATTCGTATCGAGAGTGCAACCAGCCTTTCAGAGGATGAGATTCAACAGAAGATTTCGGAAGCTGAGCAATTTGCATCTGAAGACGAAGAGCGTCAGAAGAAGGTGGAATTGCGTAACACTGCGGACAATATCGTATATCAGACCCGACGCACGCTAAAGGATGCTGGAGACAAACTTGAGGGTGAAGACACATCACCTGTTGAAGACAAACTCACTGAACTTGAAGCCCTCATTCGTAGCGATGATGGACCTGTATCTGATGAAGATCTCGACGAGGATGCAATCCAAGCCAAGGTTCAGGAATTGGAGGAAGCCATGCATGCAATCTCAGCGAAGTTGTACGAGGCTGCAGCAGCAAACATGGCCGATGAAGAAGGCGGCGATCACACTGGGATTGACGGTGCCGACGATGTGGTCGATGCGGATTTCGAAGTCGTCGATGATGATGATGATGATGGTGACGATTGATCACTCTGTAACTAAACGATGTAGTGTTCGAACGTGAACGCCAGTCACTCCACTGGTCACAGTTGCATTCGAGGTTACCCCCCAAGCAGTCCCTGCAATGTCCATATGAGCCCAGGGAATCTGTTCACCATCGCGTTTGGGTACGAATTGTTTGAGGAAGGCAGCTGCCGTACAGGCGCCCGCCCAACGACTCGTTCCAGTGTTACGGACATCAGCAATCTTTGAGCCAGTCATCGCCTTCTCATAGGCCGGTAGCATTGGCATCGGCCAGGCGATTTCATCCTCAGCGTTTCCTGCTGCATGGATTCGGTCCGACAAATCATCATCGTTAGTCCATAACCCACTGGCTTCATTGCCAAGAGCCACTACACACGCACCCGTCAGGGTTGCAAGATCAACGATGTAGGATGGATTGAGTTCTCCGGCCTTGCATAGACCATCTGCGAGAACGTTGCGTCCTTCAGCATCGGTATTGATGACCTCAATCGTCTTTCCAGAGTAAGTATTGATGATGTCCCCGGGCCGGTAAGCCCCCGCACTTGGCATGTTCTCAGCCATGCAAGTGATGCCATTCACACGTCCCTTGTAGCCGGTGGCGTGAAGTGCAGCAAACAATCCAAAGACAGTAGCCGAACCGTGCATATCGAATTTCATATCCTCCATTCCAGATGATGGCTTGATTGAGATTCCACCAGTATCGAATGTAATCCCTTTGCCGACAAAACATGGAACTCGGTCTTTCTTCTGTGCGTTTGGATTGAGGCGGAAGAAGACCATGCAGGGCTTGCGTTCACTACCTTTTCCAACGGCAATCACAGCGTGCATTCCTTCTTTCTTTAGTCGAGCATAATCCCAGACCTCAACCTCGACATTTGCTTTCCCCTCGGCCCACTCAGTGGCACGACGGGCAAACTCTTCAGGATACATTACATTCGCTGGTTCGTTGGCTAAATCACGTGCGAGATGGACGCCCGTGGCAACTGCTGTGGAATCGGATACTGCTGCAGCGAGTTCATTCTGGTGTCGTGGACTAGCCTGACAGACGAGCGTCCAATCTGTTTGAATCTCGTCTTCGTCCTTTTGCATATACTTGTCAAAGGCATAGTTGCGTAGAATCATTCCTTCAACAAACAACGCCATCTTTGCAGTATTCCATCCAGTCGTGAATCGTACAGTCAGTGACGTACCATGATCCTTGGAGAGCGACCCCAGAGTCTTAGCCCCCTCATCACGACAGGCTTTGTCACTAGGATCTTCGCCCATACCAACCAATACGACTTGACATCCTGCCGTCCAAACGCTGAGGCGCTTGCCAGCCTTGCCGGAGAAACTCTCACTCGCAAGCGCTTCATTTACCAGACTTCGTTGAGTTCTTGATAAGCCAGCAAGTGCATTGTTCGGGGCTCTATCAACGCCCTTGAAGAGCGGTAGAATCAGTATCTCTCCAACATTGTTGAATTCGGTCACGCTTGCATCCATATAATCACTGAATGCGCCGATTCCTTCCCGATATACAAAGGATTGCGTTCAAGAATCCCTTTTTCAGCATATATTTATGCATACAAAAGGTCAGAAATCGTCTTGAAAACGTTCATTTCTCCGTATTCCGGCCAAACCAATGGCCAAAATAGCCCATATTGGTGATGTGAAGGGCAACCATCCCTTGTCTTCTCCTTCAGAAATTTCAATCAACTCTTCTGGAATTGATTCGTTGACCCAGAGGCTTGCATCAATGACACGCTTCTGATAGTACAATTCGAAATGACCGTTGGCCGTGAAACTCAGATTCGTCGTATCCAAATTAACATGAGAGCTGTTGGTTGCATTGACACTAAACAGATCCGAGGTCCAGGTCACCTCTCCGCCATCGATGTACCGAACGGTGGCATTTGAAGTGGTTGCTCGCCCCAAATTGTCCACATTCAACTCAATAGAATCTCCATTGTAATCAAACGATGTCACCGACAAGCGCGCCCTCCAATACCAAATGTTGGAAATCAGATATTGCATCACATCCAATTCCTCGCCGAGGCGACTTGACAATGGTTCAGCCGTACCTAGTGCCCATTGTTCATCATCCGTTTCAAATGTGAATGTAGGGAATCCCATTACCCCATAGCCATAATCTCGACTGGTTCCACAATTGGGATACAATCCCTGATTTGCATTTTGAATCGGGATGTCGGAGATATTTGCATGAACATCATCTCTGATGAAATGAAACAACTCCCAGTCGGAGGGTTGCTCTGGCCATTTCCCCCAAGGGTAGAGCATTATCCAAACCCCCGTATGCATTGTGACATACAAATCCGCGTCAGGAACTACCGTGTTCATGTAAATCGAATTCGCATGAGTTTCAGATTCACTGAATGCTGCACTCCCAGGCTGGGTCACCGGACAGGTATTCCAGTAATGGTCATAGTTTCGATTCAAATCTACTTGGTTGACATTCCAGCGCGTGTCGAGATCATTACCATCTGCATTCAGCATGATGAGAATGTGTAGTTCAGTTGTAGTGAGAACATCAATGACTTCCTGATCTCCAGTCGCCCAACCCTCGATGTAAAATTCAGCTGTCAAGAAAGCCAATTCAGTTCCCAAGTGCTCATTTCCATGGTGTCCACCATCGATGTAAACAATCTCTTTCTGAGCACCATCTGGTTTCGTATCAACACTCCAATCAGAGATTCGAACAAGCCAAAGTTCCCGTCCAAGTTCCGTGTTTCCAGCACTAGTTAAATCCACAATTTCTGGATAATCTCCTGCCCATGCATTGACATCGACTGTGAGTGTTGCATAGGAGTGGTACCAATGCTCCTGAACAATGTCGGGTTGCTGCGCACTTGCCATCGGAGTCGCAGAAGCGACAAGGAGCATAGCGAGAACAGCGAGGACGCGCATCGCACCGTAGGTGCGGCGCCGCTGATTTGAGGGTATGCCTCATTCGTCGAGCAGACATGTCAGTAGAATCGGCAGCACAATTGTTGCATCCGATTCAATGACGAATTTGGGCGTTTCAACACCGAGTTTTTCCCAACCAATCTTCTCGTTTGGTGGTGCTCCAGAGTAACCGCCGTACGATGGTCGAGATTCTGAAATCTGGGCAAACCATGCCCATAGAGGCACATCTTCCCCAAGGTCTTGTCGCAGCATCGGGACGACGCAAATCGGGAAGTCACCAGCAATTCCCCCGCCAACTTGGAGGAAGCCATTGTTTGGATGCTCACGAACCCAGTCTGCTAGACCAAGCATGTAGTGCGTCCCGCTGAGGACGGCGCCTACGTCGACAGTACCATCGATGACTCGGGCAGCGAAGATATTGCCCAGCGTCGAATCTTCCCACCCAGGTACGAAAAGTGGCAGATCGACCTCAGCTGCGGCTAGAAGCCATGAATCATCTGGATTCGCATCTGCCTCGACTTGTTTGACCAAATCATACAGGAATTCGTGCGGCAATCGTCCAGGTGTATTTTTCCACAAAGAAATCAATTGAGATTCAACTTTTCTTATCGCCTTTTCTTCCGGAATTGTCCTATTGGTAATTCGATTTTTCAATTGAGATTCTTCATCTGGAGAAAGGTCCCTCCAATTGGGCACATCTCCATAATGTGACGCCGCAATCAAATGGAAGAGATCCTCCTCAAGATTGGCACCTGTGCAGCAAATTGCGTGAATATTGCCAGCTCGAATGGCCGGTGCAAGGCTGCGCCCAATCTCCGCGGTACTCATGGCTCCGGCTAGAGTAATCATCAATCGCCCATCTTTCCTGATGAAATCTCGGAGTGATTCTGTACAGCGTCGTAATTCGCCGGCATTGAAGTGACGAAAGTGACGTTCGACGAAATCTCGCATCGTTATTCCTCCATCACGAATCGATCCAATTCTGTTCTTTGAATCAAGTTGATTGTAGGGATTGCCTCAGACAATTGTTCATGTATGTCGTCAACAATTCCGACCGGATTTATTCCTCCACAGGTAAAGCAGTCTACAGCCAGAATCCCCTCATCTGCATAGCAATGCGCACTGACATGACTTTCGTCAATGAGGACCACTGCAGCGAATCCAGGGGGACTGTCGATGCCGTCAAATTCTGAGACATGGGCGTGAACTTCTCGCGCACTGGAGCGAGAAACCGCTGCACGCAATACGGCAAGCATCCATTTTCCATCACCGGAGAATCCGGTGTAATCCAACGTGATGTGGCGACCTTTTGCATTCATGATTCATCCTCCAATTTCCGTGCAAGGTGAGCGGCCACAATCTTGGTTGCCAACATTGCTGCGGTAAATTCGGTCACATGATTACTGGAATCCGGCACGATTTCATTGACATCTGCGCCCAACCAATTGACACCGGGTGCAGATGCGATGGTTTCGATTGTTTCTACAACTTGCCAATATGCCAAGCCACCAGGCACAGGAGTTCCCGTGGTTGGGACATAGGCGGCATCCAAACCATCGATATCTAGTGTCAACCAGACCGGACCTTCAATCTCGGAGAGAGTATTCAACCAATTGAGCCACATCGCCTCGCCTCCACACGGATTCAATATATCTCGAGCAAGCCATGATTCCACCCGTGCATCTTCGGCTGCAAATGTTGCCTCTTCACGAGCAAAGGCCCGAATTCCGATTTGTAAAATCTTGCCAACACCTAGATCCAATGAGCGACGCGCGGCGCAGGCGTGACTGTTTGGATCGCCATCTAGTTCATCTCGTAAATCTGGGTGTGCGTCAATTTGGACCAGAGTCATTTCACTCAAATCGACTTGTTGGGAAACTGCATTCATAATCGCGGGAAGCATCCCATGTTCTCCACCCAAGATGATTGGGAATGAGGATTGAAACTTTGAAACATAGTTCGTAATTCCTGCCAACTGTTCCTGAAGGCTATCCCCTACTCCATTCCACGGTTGGGCCGTGTGTATGTTGAATCCACAGGGCAAATCTTCAGGAAGAAGCGGGTCATACAATTCCACCTGAGCGGATGCTCGTAGGGCAGCTTCGGGCCCTGCACTGGTACCCTGGCCATAGGACGTCGTCAACTCGTATGGAACAGAGAGAATGGCAACATCAGCCACACCTTCGCTCTCGGGCAATCCGAGAAAGGTCCCTTCCGCGAACTCGGTCACATTCTGGACGCGTTGAATCAACCGTTTAATCGTGACGAAACAGCATAATGTGCGCCCCTACGGGGCGAAAACCGCCAACCGTTGAAATAGGACAGGCTACTCCCCTATATCAACCGGCGATGTACTAACCCGCCGTTTGGGGGACAATAGAGATGGGAATGAGTCTAGCATCATTGACAGCGGCAATCCAAACTCACATCGACCCCGATATGGAGACCATTACCGCTGAAGGTATGGCTGAACACGCACTCGGGTTCTTTGGATTTTATGATCGAATCATCGACAATGCCCTAGAGCCAACTGACAGAAACCTGTTCTACATGTTCCAAGATTACGACCTCCTCACAACTGAGTCCGAAGAAACCACTCTGTGGGATGGCAGAGAATGGCGAATCCACTACTGGAAGTTCAAGCCAGAAGCCTTGAACGCTCTTGAGAAGCCCAAGAAGGTACTAACCAATGATGACCCTTATGCCGGTGTTTACGACGACGTTCCAGATGGGCTTTGGCGAACGCTTTCTGATGATGATTACGAGGAACCCTTGTTCTGAGATTGAGTGCGCACGCCGAGATTTGAACTCGGGTGGCATGGTTGGGAACCATACATCATAACCGCTAGATCACGTGCGCATCAGAAGCGTCGCTTGCGGAATTGCCGCGTACAATCCACGCCTGGAAATTGGTCTTCAGATTCGCGGTAGACCGTTTTCAGATTTTTGACAAAATTTTCATCGTTCACTAAGAGAACAAAATCACCCACGCCAGGTTTCTCTTCAGCATCGAGCCACCCGAGTAGAATCTCCATCGTCATTCGCGCACCTTCGCGATGAGGATAAGCATAGATGCCCATGGAAAGTGGTGGGCAAACAATCGTTTCTACACCACCCAATGCTGCCACTTCCGCAAACATTGCTTCGTAGGCTTTGACAATGAGTTCTCGACGTCCTTCATCCTGGCTGGGTCGGCGACAATCTGGGCCCACGACATGAATCAAATGTTCCTGAGGCAGATCAAAGGCAGAGGTTGTCACTGCAGTTCCCACGGGACAAGGTTGCAGGTTCTGCGCACGCTGCACTTTCCCTATTTCCACACAAGTCTGGCGCAATTCTTCACCTGCTGCAGTGTGCATCTTAGCATCCAATCCTTCGCGTCCAGCAAGACGATTGCTGGCACACGTGACTGCGACCTGAGCTTCGTATCGAGTTAGGTCCCCTGCAATCACTCTCAACATGGAATGACGGCATTCCCTAGCGATGATTACGTCGGACATACATTGACAGGGGGGGCCGGTGGGATTTATGCCCATCGCCAATAACGCCTCATTTTCACCCTACGGCACCTATGGTGCCGGTTCTCATGATGCCGACACGGTGAAAAGTTCAGGGTATGGGTGACATTACGTGCGCTCTCGCTTAGCCATCACTCTCGTCCTTCTGCTCTCACTGCAGAGTTGGGCCGCAGTATCGCTTCCAGAGGAAGCGAGGGCCCACGCGGACGCGTGGGAGGAGGCCCCGTTCAGGGATGTGGCAGTACTGGAACCGTTTTCTCATCAGACCTTCGCCGATTACAGTGATGTCGCCATCATCATCAACAATCAAAGCGAGGTGAGTCGAACCATCGGTACTGCCTTTGCTCTGGCCCGTAATATTCCTCCAGAACGTGTCTTGCTATTGACCAATGAGAGCACACCTACAGGTGAAACCATCGATTCCAATCAATTCACTACATACTTCGCAAATCCAATCTCACAGATGATATCTGAGCGAAATCTGACCGAACTCAATGTTCTCGTCACTACGAAGGGAGTTCCGCTTCGAGTCAACGGAGGAACCAATTCCCGTGCTTCCCTTGATTCAGAATTGGCCCTAATCGACGGACCCTATGCCTCGGCTATCTTCGCGGATTGGTATGTCGAGTCAAACTACGGGCCTGCTGCCGGTAATGAGATGAAAGAATTCCAGAGAGACGAACAAGGGTACTACTTGGTCACTCGGTTAACTGGGTATGATGTTGAGGCAGCCTTGGGTTTGATTGCCAAGACCAACAACAGCTTGGGGGAGCACGGACTAACTGTTCTCGACTTGGCAACGAATCGAAATGGATCTGGGTACAAGTGGTGGAATGACTTACTCTACACCACGAATGAAACGCTGACGAACATGGGTTTCCCCGTTCACTTCAATCAGAATGGAACCTATGTCACCAACATGGAGAATCTCTCGATGTATTCCGCCTGGGGCAGCAATGATGGTTCTTGGGATGACAATGAATTGTCCAATTCTGGATATGACACATCCGATGGCAGTTGGCCGACTGGTGCCCGATATTGGGACGGAGTTGGCCCAGCGCTTTCACCAGGTGAACAATGGTGGTGGGCCCGTCAGACCGAGACAAAACGAAATGGAAATGCAGCGATGGAAGGACGTCTTGAGGATGCGCCATGTGGAGCCAATGATGCAGCGACAACCAATGGACTGCTCGCTGAATATTTCGATAACAATGGAATCACCTACAACTCCAGCACAATGGTAAACCTCTCTGGAAGAACTCCAGACTTTGTTCGCCACGAACCGAATCTAGATTGGCCATCTACCCAAAATGCTTGGGCTGGTCTAGACAGTAGATTCCTCGATTATTGGAGTGCGAGACACACAGGCATTATTCACATTCCTACCGCTGGTAATTGGACGTTTTACTTGCGAAGTGATGATGGCTCTAAATTGTGGATTGATGATGTTGAAATCGTCGACAATCAGGGACACCATGCCATGCAAGAGCGTTCAGGTACGGCGTGGCTAGATGCTGGAGAACACGAACTACGTACCGAATTCTTTGAGCATGGTGGATATGCTGGATTGGAACTCAAATGGGAAGGTCCTGGCTTGTCCAAACAAACTGTCCCAACCAATGTTTTGACACGTGGAAGCAGTCACCCCGTTCGGGAAGTTGATCTCATTCACCATTGGGAATTCAATGAGAACAGTGGCGATGTCGCCAACGATTCTGTGGGTACCGCCCACCTCAATTTCACTGGGACCAATGGCAACCAATGGCGAACTTGTGTCTTGGGTAACTGCGCTTTCTTTGATGGTGTTGATGATGAAGCCCGAGTCGACGTTGCAGACACCGTGACTGATTTCACCGTCAGTCTCTGGGTTCAAGCTAATCACAGTGGCCAACCCCGATATTCTTCAGCGATTGCCGTGAATGATGTTGCTGGAGACGACGAGTCTTTCCAAATAATGACTGGAGGTGGCAGCCCGGGAGACTGGGAATTGTATCACAACACCTCATACAATTTCGGAACGGTTGATCCAACGGTTTGGCAACATCTCGTGGCCACCTTCCTCAACGACACAGTCACACTCTATCTGAATGGCGTGGAGATTCTCAATCAAACCGTCCCAAATGGTACTGTGAACAGTATTGAAATCTACAAATTCGGTGTCAATCGTGCGGGTAGCACACATTTCACAGGTGTCATCGATGAGGTCCAAATCTGGGATGCTGCCTTGTCCGAGGACGAGGTTGCAGATGTCCACGATGAAATCGTCTGGATTTGCCCTACATTCAATACAACGAACAACTCCATTGCCTATGTTGAACAAGTCTTTGACATCGATACGGACCTAGAAGGACATGCTTGGGTTCTTGATGGATATTCAATGAGAGAGGGCTGGGTTGAAGGCGATTGGTGGCTAGAAGTTGAAGCATTCGATGCGAATGGCAATTCCTTATCTCTGAACAGATCCGATGATCACTCTTTCTCTGATGATTGGCAGAACCGTCAACTCCGATTCCGTCCCGATGCGGCTGCAACAAGTTTCGCCGTTCGACATGTTGCCGAATTCACCGATGGAACATACAATGGCTCTATTTTCTTTGATACGCTGAAACTATATCCAATTCGACCTCACTTCACTTGGTTAGATGGCAGTATTGCAGAGACAGCCGTGAGTACAGGTGGCCGCACATTCGTGCTCAACTCGAGCTATGGTCAGAGTTTAGTTGCCGATTTGCTCGATGACGGCGTCTCCGGTGTCAAAGGATATGTCTACGAACCCTATCTCTCTGCAATTTCGAATCCAGAACAATTGTTCTCGTGTTATGCAGATGGCTACACGATGGTCGAATGTTATGCGGCATCAAACGTTCTCCTCTCTTGGATGGGTACCGTGGTTGGAGACCCAAAGATGGCTGCATACGGCGATCGTCTGCACGATGTCAACGTCTCCGAAGTCCGCACCTCCGAACGTTTGTCCATTGGGGAAAACGGAACGCTAGAGGTACTCTTGGAGAACCTCGCCCCTGGCATAGCTACCGGCTTCCTTGAAGTGAGGGATCGACAGAACAATCTTCTCTTGGCCAATCATTCGATGACCATTCCAGGGGGTAATGATGCAGGGAGTCGTCTCATATTACCCATCAACGTCACTCCGGTTCGAACTGGGTTTGTCGAATTCCTAGTTCGTTGGATTCCAGGAGACGCACATCCTGAACGCGTTGTTGACAACAATCTTGCGTTGTTGAACATCGAAATCAACTCACCGCCAATCATTGATGAATTGACATGTTCAACGACGACGGCAACACGTGGAGGAGTCGTGATTTGCCGAATCACAGTCACAGATGATTTCGGTATCGCTGGAGCAACCTTGTCTTGGCGTTACAACAATTCTAGCAATCCGACATACATCCCCATCACTGCCACTTCACAGAATGATGGAGTGATTTGGACCGCAGCAATCTCCCTTCCCACTGATGCCCCACTCGACAGTGTGGATATCTATTGGGTTGTTCAGGATGCACAGGAGTTACAGGATGAGTCTTTTTGGGATGCCGCATTCAATATCACAGATGCGAGTGCAACATGGTATGGTGTTCATGTCGAAGGGGCTGACTTGGCGCCTTGGCTTGGTATAGATCCCCCCATTCATGGTACATCAGGGTGGGTTCGTGGAAGGGAACACGCGATGACTGCATGTGTGATTGATTTGGACCACAACAACGAGACTGAGGCCCCATCTATCCGAGTCGATGGGGATGAATTGCCAACCCCTTCTGTATCCAGCACCAGCGGCAGTCAAACCTGTTACCAGACTTCTTGGAATCCAGAAGCAGGTGGTTCGCTAGACCCTGTTGCAATCAGTCTTCATGCAGATGGAACCGAATGGGCGAATCGCAGCCTGACGCCCATTGACCTCGCCCCAAGTGCTGAATTCTTTATCTCAGATCAGTCGTATCTTGATGGTGCAGATGATTTTGTTGAGGTCCGCATCATCGACGAAGATGACCCAGATATCGATTATCCCATATCGACAATCATTGAATGGCCTGGTGCCGGAATTCAATCACTTGAAGGCGATTTGGCCACCGCACCACCAGGACTAGAATCTGGAGATGCTACCATTACGACACAAATTACCGACGGCATTTGGGCTGAAATGCAGTGGACTTGGACCCGCCCAGTTTTCCTAAAACCTCCAACCATCTCAACACCCAAACTTTGTGTGAATGACATGTTGGTTGACACAATAAATCGGGGTGCTGAAGGTACGGATATTTGGGTGGGAATTACAGGAGGCCGCCCCATACAGTACGCAGGTATTCGCTTGGGTCCTGCTGGCCCTACATCTAGTGTATTTAGTTCAATTTTCTTTGAACAGGGGGTTCCACCTGCACCCTGTGCCCCTGGAACTGGACAACACACCCAATATTATCGAATGAATCTCAATTCGGAATATCTCTTGACTTGGTCATTGGGAACTGTAGAATTGGTCGTGAATCTCAGAGACATCGATGGAATAACCGGGCTTTCAGAAACATTGAGTTTTGAATTGAGAGGTTCTGAGCCAGAATTGGATTTCTCAGCCATGCCCACTGAATTGATTTCCGGAAATGAGACAACATTGATTGTCGAAATATCTGATGTCGATGGAATGGAGAACATGGAATGCTCGATTTTGTTGAAAGATGAAGATGAGATAACATTGTTTTCAGAGATTTATCGTCCCGATGCAGATGGTTTGTGGTCTCAATCGTGGATTCCACCCGGTCGCTCAGAAGCAAATCACACACTCTACTTCGCTTGCCTCGATCAGACATCACTCTCTGTATCAGAATCAGTTCTCCTACGCGCGCGCGAGGCTCCATCGGATACTTCGAATGAAGAAAACACCACTCAGCAAGGTGTGGACAACCCATCATCGACAATCACGATTATTGGAATTTCTGTTGCTCTCCTATTGCTAATCGCACTCACATCGATACTGATTGGCCGTCGGGAAGATATGCCCATTGAGGAAGACGATGAATTGCCTGACGATGTCTGGGCCAAGAGAGATGAAGATATCTCAGACGATATCCTCACTGAAATGGCTGGATTACAAACTCGGGAAACGGAAGCATGGAGTGATGAACAATTGCTTGCTGCTGGTTGGACTCAAGAACAGATTGATATCCACCGTACAGAGAATGTAAAACAGAGCACCGATGCGGAGATTCTTGATATCATTAACGAGGAAGAATAATCCAATTAATTATTGATTATTGTAGATGATTGAGACCAGCTGATCCCAACACCTAGATTCATTCGCGCATTGAGTAGATTCCAATCCCTCAATTTGGAGCCACCCATTCCTGAGTCGATTCTAGCATTATCAAATACAAGGGCCCGTTTAGGTAGTCGTGGTGGAAATTTTCCACAACATTTCCCAACCACCCTCTGCTCAATCGCATATACTTTCGAATACAATCATTCTCCAAATCATTCCGTTTTTCAGTGAATCGTTGTACTGCTAAGCCTTCAAGAGAATGGGTGAATAAGTTTCAGTTTTTTACACTGAAATCCATCATTTTCGATGTCCTGCGTGCAATATTCCACAGATGGCCGAAAATAGAAAAAACCCCCTTTTGGGGCGCAGTATAGCGTTTAGGTAGGGTAACCCTTAAGGTGGGCCTGAAGAGCGTGGGAATTAGAGGTGATACTCTATGGGAGAAAAGAAATACTTCGTCCTGATGAAGGGCGGAAAAGACACAAGCCAGGTCTTCGCAAGCCGCCAGCCCCGTGGCGCGGCTTTGAAGGCAGCCACTCGTGGCGCGACCGACATACACCTGAGAGAGCGTGGAACCAAGCGTGTTCACGTCTTCAAGGGTTGGACACAAATGGTGAAACCACCGGACTCAGCGCCGGCATGGCTGAAGAAGGCGGGCATGATCAAGAAAGCCAACGTCAAGAAGCAGCGCGTTGACCACCTGTGATTAGAAACGAAAGAATCTGATTCGGTAACCACAAGATGACACACAGGCTCGTCAGAGGCGCTTCGGTGCCTCTGGCGGGCCTTTTTTAATTCAATTATTAATCAATTAGTGCTGCATTGAATCAACGCAGCCCAATCTTCTTTGCAATCATTGCAATTGGATCATAATATTCTGTAACGACACGTTCCTTTAGGGGAATGATTGCGTTGTCTGTGATATTAATTCCAGCTGGACAAACCTCGGTGCAACATCGTGTGATGTTACAATACCCGATTCCAAAATCATCCTTAATCATCTCTAGGCGATTTTCTTCATCCATTGGATGCATCTCGAGATTGGCCAATCGTACAAAGAAGCGAGGACCTGCAAATTCGTCGAACAATTGGTGTTCCCTCATGACGTGACAAGTGTTGACGCAGAGCATACATTCGATGCAAGAGCGAAACTCCTGAACTCGGTCCGCTTCAATTTGGTCGAATTTCCAATCCATTTCATCTGGACCTCTGAGGGGTGTGATGGTTTTGTTTAGGTCATAGGCCCACTGTACATCGGTCACCAAATCCTTGGTGAGTGGGAAGGCCTGCATCGGCTTGACGATCACTGGAGTATTCTCCGACGTCTCTTCCATGATGTCCTCCATACGTGTCATGCACATCAGTCTAGGCTTACCATTGACTTCTGCACTGCAGGAGCCACATTTTCCAGCCTTGCAATTCCAGCGACAAGATAGGTCTGGCGCATGCTCTGCTTGGATTTGGTGAATGACATCGAGAACAACCATGCCCTCATCCATCCCGACAGTGTAGTCAATCATCTCCCCTGTGGGCACACCATCTTCGTCAGGTTCGCCGCGGAATACTCGGAAGGTCACATCCTCAACCATCTCATTCTTCCTCCTCGTGTAAGTCATCGGCATCGAGCAATTCCTTGAGATCGTCAGTAATTGGTGGATACTTCACATGATTCAATTCCATATCGCCCTCTGAGTTCATCACGATGACGCTGTTGATTTTCCCCCAGTGTCCATGATTCGGTGTGGGGAAATCCAGACGAGTGTGGCCGCCGCGACTCTCTTCACGAGCCAAGGCCGCGATTGTGCACATTTTGCTGATGTCAATCATGGCGCCAATCTCCAGTGCTTGATGCCATCCTGGGTTGTAGATTCGGGTACCTCCTGGTGAGGTCGCAGTCTCACGTTGGCGAAATGCTTCGAGATCATCAATTGCTTCCTGCAGTTGTTGACCTTGACGGATGATACCTACTTTCTCTTGCATCATTTCACGTAAATCCTCGACGACCTTGGCTGGATTCTCTCCACCCTCGCGTGACAGAGGTGCAAGAGTGTCTGAGATGACCTGCTCAATCTCTGTTTGATCTATGTCAGCAAACGACTCCGTTTTTGCTGCGGCTTCCGCAGCATATTGTCCAGCTCGCTTCCCGAAAGTGATTAGATCCGAGAGGGAATTACCCCCCAGACGGTTGGCACCATGCAGACCCGTGGCCGCTTCACCTGCAGCGTACAGACCCGGCACTGTAGATTCTTGTGTCACTGGGTTGACCTTTACACCGCCCATGACGTAGTGTGCTGTTGGCCCAACTTCCATCGGTTCCTTCGTAATGTCTACAGCTGCCAATTCCATGAACTGATGATACATTCCTGGCAACTTCTTCTTCACCTGTTCTTCAGGTCGCCAAGAGATGTTGAGATACGCACCACCGTGTTTGCTAGCCCGCCCAGCTTCGCGCTCTGAATTGATGGCTTTGGCAACCACGTCACGTGTCAACAATTCGGGAGGACGTCGTGCGCTGGGAGTTTCATCAGCGACAATTGAATTAACCCAATCCATTGCTTCGTCCTCAGTATCCGCAAATTCATCTCGATACATCTCTGGAACGTAGTTGAACATGAAGCGTTCACCTTCAGAATTGGTGAGCATTCCTCCTTCTCCCCGCACACCTTCGGTCACAAGGATGCCACGAACGCTGGGTGGCCAAATCATACCTGTAGGGTGGAATTGAACGAATTCCATATCGCCCATTTCCGCTCCCGCCCAATAGGCAAGTGCATGCCCCTCGCCGGTGTATTCCCAAGAACCAGAGCAGACCGCCCAGCATCGGGTGATTCCACCCGTGGCGAGGACAGTTGCCTTGGCCTTGAAGACGTGAAGTGATCCATCGACTCGGTTGTAGGCAAAGCATCCAGATAGTCGCCCATCGGTTTTGAACAAATTACGAACCGTGTACTCCATGAAAACCTCCATGCCAGTGTGAATTCCTCGTTCTTGGAGGGTTCGAATCAACTCTAGGCCCGTGGCATCACCAATGTGAGCCAGACGTGGATAGGTGTGGCCTCCGAAGTTGCGTTGATTGGTCAGGCCGTCCGGGGTCCGATCAAAGATAGCCCCCCATTGTTCGAGTTCCCGAATTCGGTCAGGACTTTCTTTCGCGTGAATCTCTGCCATCCGCCAATCATTCAGATATTTGCCACCCTTCATGGTGTCCCGAAAATGGGTTTGCCAAGAGTCGCGGGGGTCCTTGTTCCCAAGTGCTGCTGCCGCCCCGCCTTCAGCCATTACCGTATGCGCCTTGCCGAGCATCGATTTGCAGATGACAGCAACCGATGCTCCTTGACGAGTGGCTTCAATTGCTGCTCGCAGACCTGCACCGCCGGCTCCGATGATGACGACATCGTACTCATGGGTGGTGTAATCTTCAGACATCTCAGATTCCTCCCCACAACATGTAATCTGTCCAACCGAACATGGCATCGGTACAGGCATAGACATAGAAATCTGCGAACATCACCACGAGCAGAGAGTAGAGAGCCCATTCCTTGTGGCGTTCATTGAACCATGTCGACATCTTCCACATGCGATATCGAAGGGTGGGTCCGGATTCCCCTGTCCAATGGTTCGCACCCCCTCCAACAAGGTGCCTGAAAGCGTGGCATCCGAACGTGTAACCAGCCAACATGACGACGTTCAACAGAAGAACGAGAGTGCCGACTGAGACCCCCCAATTACCTCCTTCAAAACGCATCGACAAGTAGACGTCGAAGGAGAGAATCGGTAGATAGGCAATTGCAGCATACAAGAAGTAGCGATGTAAGTTCTGGACAATCAGAAGACCCGTCTCACCCTTGTATTCGTTCCATGGTTTTCCGACTGCGCAGGCTGTAGGATTCTGGAAGAAGGCTCGATAGTATGCCTTTCGATAGTAGTAACAGGTTCCTCGGAATCCAGCAGGGAAGATGAGGATGAACATCGCAGGAGAAAGCCACCACAATGCCTCGGGCATCCAACTGTGCTCATCAGGGACGATGAGAGGACTGAACAATGGACTCAGAACGTGACTGCCATTGCTCTCGATGGCCATGGTTTGTTCTCCAGCGGAGCGACCGAAGTCAGCGAAGATCCAGAAGTCAGCCTCCATGAATCCTCGCCAAGTCGCATAGACAACCATGATGCCCAGATAGAAGGCCATGGCACTGGGCCCCTTCCACCACGCATCGACCCGGTCTGTGGCGCCAAACCCCTTCTTCAGGGGTAGAGGAATCTTCTCGCCCATTCGTCTAAGCCCCGCACCCTTCGTCCAATGCCTGCCCACCATATACTTCGCTGTGAACCCCATAGGGGTTCATAGCCCCCGAAGGTGTGCCACCATCATGGACGGCATCGACGATATCCTATCCATTTGCCCAGAATGTGGCTTCATGCCTGGTGCATTCTTTCCCGGAATGCCTTGCCCCGAGTGCGGTACCCCAATTCTCTGACCTGAACTACATCGGGTGTGTTTGATAATGGCGCGACCTTTCGCAAAGCCATGAATCGCAGATTGATTGCCCTTATTCTCGTATCTATACTCATTCTTCCAGGATGTTTGGAATCATCTGAATTAGAGATGATTGAAAACGAGGCTGAAGAGAATAAGATTGAACTCGTTGCTGTCCCTCATACCGATGGTTGTGACAATCTCAATCCACTTCACTGCATGCTACCATTTCCCTCTGATGCATTCCTAATTGAGGACAATACGACGGTGACTGGGCTTCGGGTGAACTATGCTGAGAACACTTTACCCGTCTCTGGTTCTCTCTCCAATTCAGGTGAAAGCGTCCAAATTGAATCCCTCAATCGTCTCGATGGGATGAGTCCCTCGACACAGATTATGACGGCATTCAGCACTCTGCCCAATCTCACAGGTGTCGCCGACCAATATTCGATTGGCCTTTCCATGGAAACTGGACACGCGACCACACTTCTCAATCTGGACACGGGAGAGAAGGTTGCCCATTGGGTCGAGATCGATGCCAGAGCAGATGATGAATCAGCCACAATCGTATTCATCCGAACATTGCGTTCCCTAGAGCCCAACACTGCGTATGGAATCGGTATCTCAGGATTGGGTGTTACGCCCTCAGCCGCATTCCAGGCGATTCTCGATGGTCACCAAACCGATGCTCCAGATGTCGAGGCCCGACAAGCATCGATGGCTTCACTGATTCAAGCTCTCAATGAATCCGGCCATGATGTAGAGAACCTCAAGGATGCATGGAACTTCCACACGGCTTCTCTAGACTCTATTGTTGGCCCAATGATTTCTATGCGCACGGATGCATTGGACCGCCTTGGTGCAGGAGGAATTGCTTGCAACGTCGAAAGCGTCGAAACCGATTGGCTCGGTGATCTTGACAATGATTTCCGCCTCATCAAGGGTACCTACACTGTGCCGCAGTATCTCGAATGGCAAAATCCACCCAGTCTAATAAGTAGAGATGCTAACGGAACTCCACAATTCGTCGAAAATGCAGAGATTCCATTTACGCTCGTCATCCCCCAAGTTCTAGCTGACAACAATGAGAGTGGCCCTCTGGTCGTCTTCGGTCACGGCTTCCTAGGTGATGGTCGTTCAGCCGTCTCGAGTTGGTCTCTCGGCTGGATGCAAGAATTCGAGGTCGCGATGGTGGCCACCGACATCTACGGTTGGTCGGGCTCTGACATGGACACTGTCTTCATGGGTCTTGCCAATCCTGAGTATTTTGAGCATCAATCGGACCGTCTACAGCAGATGCTCGTCAATCAAATGGCACTCGCGCGAACGTTCAAGGGCGTGTGCAGCGATTTGGCAGAATTGCATTACAATGGAACGAATCTGGTCGACAGTTCGGATGTGCATTACATGGGCTATTCATTGGGTGGCATCTATGGTGCTAGCATCACAGGATTCTCTCCAGATATTGACCGTGCGGCCCTTTGGGTCGGCGGCTCTGGATTCTCTACATTCATCGAACGCAGTACGAACTATGCGACATTCTCCGATGGATTCATCCTGCCTCAGGCGTACCCGCAACGCAACGATCGCGCGTTGTTGATTGGAATATGTCAACAGATGTGGGATGCCTCGGATTCTGAGACTTGGCTGCGCTTCGCAGAGACAGGCTACGGTGACCAGATTCAACCATTCAACTTCCTTTCCACTATTTCTGTGAACGATGCTCAGGTGCCGGGCCTCTCTTCCGACAGAGCCGCCAGAACCGCCGGGATTCCAATGCTCAGTGGGTCGATGATGTCACCTTACGGAATCGATGTGGCAGACGGTCCAATCACCGGTTCTGCCATCGTCTATTGGGATGGAAGTT
Source organism: Candidatus Thalassarchaeaceae archaeon (assembly GCA_030751995.1). Taxonomy (GTDB): domain Archaea; phylum Thermoplasmatota; class Poseidoniia; order Poseidoniales; family Thalassarchaeaceae; genus MGIIb-P. The sequence continues at coordinate 16,714 of JASMFB010000006.1, read as the reverse complement.
ACGAGGCCATGCCCGATACAAACGCAGCACCACCAATAGGTGATGCTGGAAAGGCTCACAACGAGATTGCACCCATCATCCAAGTCAATGCAATGGTTGAGGACTTCCTTCTGACTGGAATCATCAACGATACATGTGGTGGCAGTTGTACCTTTGATTTTGATACAGATCAAACCAATTGGGATTGAATCGATTCACCCATTTGAAAGGGCAGTCCAATCGACTTCAGCTTCTTCGATTTCAATCTCATCGACATCCATCTGAGCCAACTGAAGTTTTCCACTCAGTTCATCATTGACTGCATGCCAATAGGAGTAGGCTTCTATCACCCAGATACCAGATTCACGTGTCCCGTTTCCAGAACCTTTGACGCCACCAAAGGGCAAGTGGGCTTCAGCACCAGTTGTCGAGTTGTTGATACCCGTCATTCCAGCCTTGATACCGGTCTTGAATCGGTACGCTTCGAGGCGATCATTGGTGTAGATTGCACTCGACAATCCGTACGGACTGGCATTCGCGAGGTGCAGGGCGTGTTCGAAATCCTTGGCCTTAACAACAGTGATGACTGGCCCGAAGATTTCCTCGTGAAAGCATTCCATGTCTTCAGTTACATCCGCATAAACGTGTGGCCACATGTAGACTCCTTCTGAAGCATCGCCAAGGAAGCCCGCGGGCTTGTTGTCGTTGGTGATTCGACCCTGTCCGTAGAGTTTGGTTGCCCCACTGGTTTCACACATACCCAAATCTTTGAGGAAATCAACCGCATATTTTTCAGACAACATTGGCCCGTAGAGAACTCCCTCATTGCGCAATGAATCTCCAATGGTTGTACTCTCGACCTTGGCCATGAGTTTAGACATGAATTCATCATAGATGTCCTGATGAATAATCAAGTTTCCAAGACTTGTACAACGTTGTCCTGCAGTTCCAAATCCAGCCCAATATGCACCTTCTACGGCGTTGTCCATGTTGGCACTTGGCATAATGACTAGTGGGTTCTTCCCACCGAGTTCCAAACTGGCTGATACCAAGTTACGGCCACATACTTCACCAATCATCTTACCCACGGCTGTACTGCCTGTGAATGAGATCTTGTTGACCATGCCTTTGTCAACAGCATCGACCAAATGTTGGCCAGCTCCACTACCCTTCCCGTGTACGAGATTGATGACACCATTGGGCAAACCCGACTCATGCATGATTCGCGCGAGGGCGAAGGAGAGGAGGGGCGCATCCTGGGGTGATTTCCACACACAGGTATTGCCACACATAATCGCTGGAATCATCTTCCAAAATGGGACGGCTGCGGGGAAGTTGCACGCATTGATGATTCCACAGACTCCTAACGGGCGTCGATAGGTGAACAATTCCTTGTCTGGCAACTCACTGTTGACAGTCTGGCCGTACAATCGTCGACCTTCTGATTGAAAGAAGAGACACGTGTCAATCGCTTCTTGAACAGATCCAGCCGATTCTTTGAGCGTTTTTCCAATTTCCCGGGTCTCGATGGCGACAATTGCATCCTTGTGTTCCATCAATAGTCGGCCCATATTGCCAATTATTTGCCCACGCGTGGGCGCGGGCGTGGCAGCCCATCCAGGGAATGCTGCCCGTGCTGCATCAAGCGCCTCGTGCACGTCTGCTTCGTTTGAAAGCGGGAATTCGCCGAGGCAATCATCCAGCCACGCTGGATTGGTGGATCTGAAAGTCGCACCACTGCTGGCTTGTTTCAGTTCCCCGTTGATGATATTGTATCCCTTTACACAAGGGTTGCCATTTGGATTGTTGTGTTCAAGAAATTCCAATCCAGTCGATAGAACGTGCGCCATGCCCGGTCGAGTGCCATCCCCATCATGAATGCTATCCTTCCGGCGCTTGAACACAACTTGACAGACTCGCCTATCAGGAGAGTGAAAAACCACATCTTCAAAGGGGTCCTCGCCTTCTCCGCGTAATGCTATTGGGGCGATACTATGGCTGACGATGAAGAAAAAACACTCTCCTTGCGCGTGGCAAAAGCGATTCCTAGTGACGTAGGTCACGGACGGGCTCGCGTACCTTTTGACAATGATCTAGGCCTAAAACCGGGCGACGTCATCGAAATTAGTGGCGAAAGGAATACTGCCGCAATCGTCTGGAGATGCCGCCCAGAGGATGCCAACCTTGGCGTCATTCGGATTGATGGCATCATCCGCAAGAATGCAGGCGTCAGCCTTGGGGACCGTGTTTCTATCAAGAAGGTCGAAACCAAAGAATGCGAGAGACTCGTTCTGAGTCCGGTCATGGCCAAGCAACAGAAGGTCAAGTTCGGCTCTGGAATCGAAGGATTCGCTCGCCGCGGCCTCAACAAGCGACCAGTAGTTGCAGGTGACCGCATTTTCATCCCGGGCATGACTCTCTTTGCTGAAGCACTTCCATTCGCAATCGTCTCAACCAAGCCGAAGGGGATTGTTCGGGTTCTCCCAGATACTGATATCGTCATCAAAGAGGAAATGGTCGAAGATGACGAACCCGGAGAGATTTCTTCAATCATGTACGAAGATATCGGTGGCCTTGGGGACCAGTTGTTGAAGGTACGTGAAATGATTGAATTACCCCTCAAGCATCCTATTCTCTTCCGTCGTCTAGGCATCGACCCCCCCAAGGGCGTCTTGCTGCACGGCCCCCCCGGGACAGGTAAGACAATGATTGCAAAAGCAGTTGCCAATGAAACCAATGCGCATTTCACTAGTATCAATGGCCCCGAAATCATCTCGAAGTATTACGGTGAATCGGAGAAACAATTGCGTGAAATCTTCGATGATGCTGCTTCAAATGCCCCCGCTATCATCTTCGTCGATGAGTTGGATTCAATCGCACCGAAGCGCGAAGACGTATCTGGCGAAGTTGAACGTCGTGTCGTCGCTCAATTGCTCACATTGATGGATGGGATGCAGGGCCGTGACAATGTGGTTGTCATCGGAGCTACAAATCGACCCGATGCCATCGATCAAGCCCTTCGAAGACCAGGTCGTTTCGACCGTGAATTGGAGATTGGTGTTCCCGATAAGAATGGGCGCCGTGAAATCGTCAATATCCACACAAGAGGCATGCCGATTGCGGATGATTTCGACATGGACTGGATATTGGAAAATTCATACGGATTTGTGGGCGCAGATATCATGAGTCTAACCCGTGAAGCGGCGATGAAGGCTCTTCGACGTTATCTACCTGAAATAGATTTAGATCAAGATGAAATTCCACCTGAAGTTTTGGAAAAGATGGAAGTCCAAATGAATGACTTCCGAATTGCAATTAGAGATATCGAACCGAGCGCATTGCGCGAAATATATGTCGAAATTCCTGAAGTCTCTTGGGATGATGTTGGTGGCCTTGATGAGGTCAAGGAACGCCTCAAGGAGAGCGTCGAATGGCCATTGACAATGCCTGATAGATTTGAGCACTTTGGCATCAAACCGCCTCGCGGAATCGTTCTATTTGGTGCCCCTGGGACGGGCAAGACCTTGATTGCCAAAGCCATCGCCCATGAAGCGAAAGCGAATTTCATCACTGTCAAAGGCCCAGAACTGATCTCAAAGTGGGTTGGTGAATCTGAAAAAGCAATCCGTGAGGTCTTCAAGAAGGCAAAACAGGCCAGCCCCAGCATCATTTTCCTAGATGAATTCGAATCGATTGCAGGTGCACGAACACCCAATTCCGGTGAAGGCAGCGATGTATCTAATCGTGTCGTCAATCAGTTGCTATCCAGTATGGATGGTGTTGAATCCATGGAAGGTGTCATCGTCATTGCTGCGACGAACCGTCCAGAGATGATTGACCCTGCATTGCTGCGAAGTGGCCGGTTTGAGCGCGTTATGCACATTCCACCGCCTGACCATGCGAGTCTTAGAAAAATTCTCAAAATTCATGCCAAGGACATGCCTCTAGGAAAGTTTGACCTTGAGAGTCTGGCTGACAAGATGCAGAATTTCACTGGTGCAGACGTAGAGGCGGTCTGCCGCGAAGCCGCCCTCATCGCCATGAGGGCTGAAAAGAAATCAGTCGCAAAGAAGCATTTCGAGGAAGCAGTCAGCAGAGTCCGCCCGACAATCACACCCGAAATGCTTGCGTATTATTCTAAGTTGGAAAGTCTCTTGACGAGTGGATTGGAGAGCATCCGACGTAATAGTGACACCTTGATGGGAATTGAAAGTGTTTGAGGTGAATGAATGCCGGCGGCCTTCTCTACAGAATTGACTGGTCGTCGTGTTGTCGATAGTCGGGGCGACCTTCTGGGAACAGTCGTTGATTTGTTCATCGATGATGTCACTGGGTCTGTCCTTGGATTACTTCTAGAACTCGATGCGGGTTTGGATCCCAAACTGCTCCCGTGGTCTACTTTTGGCGAACATCTGGTTGTTCCAACCGAGGAAGTTGCTTCCATCGATGAGGATATTCATCTGACTCGATAAGGCTGTTTTTGCACGATGCAAGACCTTCCACCACCCCCAAACGGTCTTAAGGCTAAGTTCAGCGTCTCGCGGCTGCACATCCTATGGATGTGGGAGGTCTGTTGAAATGAAGATTGGTTCGGTTGACATTGCGACCGTCCTCAAATCCCGAAAAACACGTAGGACAGGTTTGATGATTGCGTTTTACGCCGTCCTAGCTCTTCTTTTGTACAGTATCGTCGCATCCTACCTTGTAGAGAGTGACACTCACCTGTCTGCTTACGATGATGATTGGGATGATCTGTCCGCCTTCCGTGGCGACCTCAAGGGGATGGGTGTCGATACGACAAGCATGATTTCTAGCCCGGTTCTGTTGGGGGAGATTGAGAATCCAGAAGACACAGTCTTCATTGTGACAGGTGTTGAACAGGATACGATTTCCTTACCTCGTTTCACCGGAGATGTGGACGTGATTCAATTCAGTGAATCACAAGGTTACACAACAACAGAGATTGAAGCAATCAAAGAGTATGTATTCTCGGGTGGAACATTACTAGTCATGGACGATTTTGGTTTTTCGACTGGTCTTGCAGAAGAATTTGAATTGGGATATAGTGGACACCAACTCTACGATGAAGAAGCTTGGGCTCGTGGATTGGATTACAACTACGTATGGATGAATTCCTCAAATCCTTACGATTATACAGGGACCGATAAATCGGGTTCACATCCATGTTATTCTGATGCAGATAACGATGGCATCATCGATCGATTGGATTCTCTGCCCAACAGCCCTGTCAATGGTGCAGATATGCCAACAGTTGCAGATGCAGGTCTGTGTGCCCATCACATTGAGACAGACTCTACTGGAGGTCAATTCTGGAACTTCAGTACGAACTACAACGTCCTACTGAATACGCCATCTGCTTTTGATAAGGATGCTGCGGAATCGAATTCCGATAACATCTATGCTTGGGGTCGTTCAAGTCAAGATTCCTATCTGGATACCAACGATGATGGCCAAGGAGATGTAGGATTCGAGGGTGGCGGCATCGAAAGTGATGAGCAAGGCCCATTCACCATGGCAATCAAGGTCTGTGAGAAGAGAGATTGTGCAGAGGACCCTGGAGCACCGATGGGGCGAGCCATCTTCGTCAGTGATGGTTCAGCGCTGATGAATGCAATTTACGATTGGGAAGAAACCAATGATGGGTCATATGGTGAGTTGAATGGCAAGGTGATGCCGAATAATGACAACCGTCGTTGGGTTCTCGACATCATCGCCGAGTCGTTGTTGATGCACACGGCTGATGATAACGGAACATCGGCATCGGGCAAGCAGGTGATTTTCGACGAAAGTCGACACCAACAAACCAATGCCATGGGAGATACATACAATCTGATTTACTACATTCTAGTTTACTTCACCAATGACTGGATGGCCATGCTCTTCCTCTTCCTTGCCCTTTTCGTCGCTTTTGAGGCCGTGATTATCAAGAAGGTAGATCCAGAACCATGGCGACACGTATTCAGTATCATTTACTACGGATTTGGTGATGCTAGACGATACGGTTACTACGGTCGTGCGAACAAAGTCAAACAAGTCTTGCTCTCTAGAGTGAGGAATCTCAATTCTTTGACTCGTGATGAATTCGATGCCTTGCCCGCTCGCGAATTACAGAAGATGATTGGCGACCCCGTTCTTATCAAATTCGTCTTTGAAGATCGGAATTACAGCCTTGAGCAACTCGTGGCAGTTGTCAAACGGGTCAAAATGTGGGGGCGCAAGTAAGCGGAGGTGAGGTAACATGTGGACAAGAAAGGCAGCACTGTTCATGACTTCAGGCATTTCGCTGGTTTTGATTGGGATGATGATTGCGAATTTCCAATTGATGATTCTGGGTCTCATGTTCATCGCATTCCTGGCTATCAACTCGTGGGTTGTTGGCCATGGTGAACTAGAGGTTGTACGAACGTTATCTGCAGATAATCTGTACAAGGGTGATGATCTGTATGTCGAATTAGCAATCACCAACAGTTCATTCCGTCGAACACAACAACTTGAGGTGTTTGACAACGTCCCACACGAGATGAAACTCCGCAGCGGACTCAACTACATGCGTGTCAATCTGGGGCCCGGAGAAACCACTCGAATTCGTTATGTTCTACGATGTCCACTGCGTGGACACTATTCATTTGGTCCAGTTTCAATTCGCTATCGCAATACATTCAATCTGTACAGTCAAGAGATGTACATCGACCACCGTTCTGGTCTCATCGTATTCCCACAGGTTCGTGAGATTGAAGAAGCGATGATTCGAAGCAGAACCCCCAAGATGTACACCGGTGCGATGACCCTTCGTACTCCAGGTCCCGGTTCCGAATTCTATTCTCTTCGCGAATATGTTCCTGGCGACCCATTCAAGATTATCAATTGGAAAGCGTTTGCTCGAACAGGAGTTATGATGGTCAATGAAAAATGTCGAGACGCTGTTACGGACGTATTCATCCTCCTCGATTCAAGAGACATCAGTCGAATTGGGACCGTATTGAAAAATCCACTTGAAATGGGCACGGTCGCCGCTGCAAGCCTAGCCTCGTACTTCATCAAGAGGCGTGATTCAGTTGCTCTAGCAGTGTATGATGACACGCTGTCTTACTTGCCTGCTGACGGCGGTGACAAGCAATATTTCAAGGTCCTGTCTAGCCTTGCTGGTGTCGCTCCAAAGGGCGATATGCCGCTTCAAGCTGTCACCAATTCACTAGCACCACGCTTCAGTCGTGGCAGCCCCGTCTTCGTCATTTCAAGCCTCGAGGGCGATGGTACAGTTCCACACGCGATTAGAGATTTGGCTGGCCGTGGCCACGAAGTGGTCATTCTCAGTCCATCCAGCATCGATTACGAGCGGCTTGTGAGTCGAATCCCGAGAATGTCGTACGAAGTGATGAAACTTGAACGTCAGAATAGATTGTCTGCGGTTGCAGGTTATGGCGCCCGCGTCATAGATTGGATGCCGGATGTTGAATTGAGTCAGGCACTGTTGCAGGTGAAGGTGTAAGGGGGTGAATGTATGGCCGATGATGTTGCACAGCAAGAGGAAGGGATAACTTCCCTCCATCTACGAATATTGCGCAAAGAGTGGCGCGTTGTATGCCTCCAACTTGTGGCCAGTTTAGCCCTCATCTGGCTATTCTTGACCATGACCAGGGTGTTTGGACACTGCCATCCCGATTATGTCGCAAATGGCTCATGGTGCCCTGCATTGGATCACACACTGACCCTTGACCAGATTGAAGCGGGCTTCGCTGATGGCGGAGGATTCGATGAATTACCTCTCCCCGATTGGATGACTGGCCAAGGCAACGAGGGTGATGGCAGATTCTTCGTCCCCATTCTGCTGACCATGGCCATAGCGGGCGCATGGGTCGCTCTCAATTTCCAACCTCCTGCTCGAAGACGAAAGATTACACTCGGCCTTCTAGGTGGCATGATTCTCTTCCTTGCAGGCATGTTCTTCCTGACTTGGACATTTGGAATGATTATCAATTTCGATTTATATTTGCCATTCGGTCACGCCGATGATTCGATGAATCATGCCAATCATTTGGTATGGCCGTTATCGGTATACATCCAGATTCTCGTCATGTTGTTGTTCTTGGCCCCAGTGCTGTTTGGTTTGATGGGCATTTGGGGCCTCTCAAAGCGGATGATTAATTGGTCGATGGCGTACATGCTCATCTTCCTCGGTTTGTACGCTCTACTCTCTTACGAAGGGGTTGTCAGTCAACTGTCTAGCGCCTCAGATCCCCATGCTCCGGGACTCAATCCACTCCCTACCCAAATCGGCGAAGCGGATACATTGGGTGGATTGATTTCAGGTGATGTCTGGGAGTTGTTGTTGGTCGCCATACTCTTGATGGTATATTCCGAAACCGCTCAAGCGACAATACGATTCCTCGAGTATGCATTCCGATTACCTGAATCATGCAAGAAGGACCCGGAATACGTGCGTCAATTCCAGAGCATTTTGAACACCCACATGCAGCACACGGTCGTCGTCATCCTCGCTGTTGGATTCGTCACCATGCTCGCACTCAAGTTCGATGATTTGATTATCGATATTGTGGGGTGGGCTGGTTCGGGTCAATGGAGCGGCCAAGTTCGAGAATCACTTGAATTGAGGCTCACCTATGGAAAGGTGATATCAGCCATGTTATTCCTTACGTTTGTTGCTGGACTGCGTTACATTGTTCCTTGGCAGAGAGTCTCGGGTCTCATCGAATCTACTATCCGAAAGAGAGGAAACACGAATCCATAATCATTCACTCGTGACATGGATTCGCTGGATTATTTTTCCCAATATCTCGGCGACAACCAAGGTGGCCAGAGGCAACGCACATACGGTTGCTGGCCACAATGCCAAGGCTGACCAATTCGTTTCTGTCCACATCCAATACCCTACCCACGAGGCCCCAATGATGCAAAACAACAACACTATCCTCTCATAGAACGCTGGATAATATCGTCCATGATCTTCTTCCCTCCCAAGGAGGCCTGGATTATTGTGTTCGGTCGTTACTTCAAGAAGTTCAACGGCAATGTCGCCTTCCTTGCTCATTTTTCCACCTCATATATCGAGGTCAGATAGTTCTCGCTCTAAGTCATCCATCGCATCTCGTTGAACTGGATCAGCGGGAGGTGGAACTCCATTTTCGGTTCCTTCACGAACATCTGCGGCTGAATCAATCTCAGAAAGTGCAACATCGATATTAGCCATCAATGAAGCTTCATCAGCATCACCCGGTACATCAGCGGGTGTTAGGCCCGCTGAAATTCGGGTTGAAATATCGACCCCATCTGTCTCAGCCGCCTCCTCAATTGGTTGCCAAGTTGAATTGGATGCAGGTGCAGCGGTCGCCTCGGGTGTTGGTGCTGCAGCGGGGGCACTCGGGGCGACAACCGGTGGTGAATCAGTGGCCGTAGAAGTGACTACAGCCACATCGTCGACAGGATTCATGTGCCGAACAGCTTCATTGTTGATTTCGGGTCGCTCATGACGGGCCAATCCGTCGATTTCGAAAGGTAAACTACCGCTTCGTTGGAATGCCCAAAGGGCCCCAGTAGGATCTTCCCCACTCAAGCCAGCCACATCGAGTCTGCGAAGTAGAGATTCCAACACCTCCACGGTTTCGGCCAATCCAACAGCATCTCCAGCCGTTCTCCGATCCGCATCGAGATAGATATCGTCCAGCGAGCGCTGAATCAGACGTCGAACTTCAACCGAAATGTATGGCAGAGCTTCTGGCATGTGGCTGAAGCGCTCCAGGGGTTTGACATCTTCAGCGGGCAAGCCCAAATCGACTAGGCCGCGCAACACATCCTGTAGTTGCGCAAGCATTGTGACTGACCGCTCATACTCCTCCAGCAACCCTTCAAGATCAATGACAACGTGTTGAACGGTTTCTGCAAGTTGATGCTCAAGACGGGATTGCACAGACCATCTTGTCAAGCCTCGAACCGTTGACGCGGTTTCGGGTGCTTGCCTTTCCAGAAGATCCATGACTTCGAGTGATAGGAGATGCCGTGGCGTTTTTGCTACCTCATCTACACTATGTTGAATGATAGATAATGCCCGTTCAACAGCCCGGTCTAGTAGGACGATGCTGTAACCCCGACTTCGTGCATTTGCCATGCGATCAAGCACGGGTTCCAAACTAGAGAGGCCGCGTTCATCACCAAGCAGAGCCTGTGCTAACGGCTCTTCCGCCAAACGTGCACGAATTCGGTCTGCCTCTTGCAAATCAATCAATGCCATCTCGTGCGCTTCTTGGATATCCTCTGCTTGTTCAAGCAGCATTCTCAATTCAGTTTCTGATTGTGCCTTGCGTGCATCGAGATCTCCGAGTTCACGGAGCAATAGTCGGCGTTCTTCCATCATTTCACGCAATTCAGATTGCATGATGGTTGATTTTCGTTCAGAATCGAGGATTCGTCCGCGCTCCTCTTCCATCAGTCGGCGATGCGCATGTGCTTCAGCCTCTAGTTCAACAAGTTCAGCACGTTGACTCTCTATTCTCCGCTCAACTTCGTCTAATTCGCCCTGACCGGTCCGATGACGATCACGCTGCGCATTGACTTGTTCTGTGAGGACCCGCTGTAGCCGCTCGTCATGGTCCAGTGATTTTCGTACTTCATCCAGACGCGTTTCAGCAGCACTGAGTTCAGATTTAGTCGTAGCTTCTTCCGTAGACAGTTCGCGTAGGTCTGTGAGGAGCGCTTCGCGTGATTCAAATTCGCCCAATGCACTGGCCAATTCTTCTGCACGTTTCCCTACCATGTGTTCTAACTCAGAAACACGCTTTGATAGACGAGTAGATAGCGAGGTCGCCTCATCAGTTTCTGCCTCTGCACTACGAACCTTGGCTGACAAATCGTCAACTTCTCTGTGAAGTGTACTTCTTCCATCCCGTGCTTCACCCAGTGCGGCTTCAAGATCATGCATCATGTCTCTAGATTCATCTCTGGATGCACGTGCATCTGCAACTTCCCGCTCAAGGCGCCCCTTCTCTCGTTCTAAGGAAATCTGCGTGTGTTCCAATTGCTCAAGCCGCTTTTTGATTTCTCCTCCAGCTGGAGTGAGTACCTTTGTACTGGAGACTGGCATCAATGTGGCCGTGCCTCCGACACTTTCGAGCATCTTCCATGTCGAGCGTCCAGATTCCATAGACTCTAGGCCCAAATCAAATCCGAAGAGCGCATCCAGTCTTCCAGTCACCAATCTCTTCCGATCATCAGAACGTGTCCTACATCCAGCGATGGCATCGGTAAGATGGGCCAGTGAGAATTCCTCTACTGTGGAGCCAGATAGGCCAAGTCGTGCTCTCCTCTCAAGTCGATGTGATTGGAGGCGGCGTGAGGACGTGGTCATAGTATGAACCGCATCCGGGAGTGATGCACCGTCCGATTCCCGTAATCCGGTTGGAACTCCATCCACGAGCATGATTGAGATGGGCTCCGCCGATTCGGACATTGATTGTAGATAACCGGTGAGTCGGTCTTCGTATGCCATTCTAAGATGAGAAATGAGTTGGTCAATTCCAGATTTTGTCTCCTTTGTGATGAACCCTTCAGGGAGTTCATCGTTGTCAACCATCTCTCCTTCATCCATTGAACCAACCAAACTTGCGGCATTGGAGAGTGCCGCGTGCGCATCAGCACCATGTCGGCACCAAATGGCAACAGATGCTTGACCTGCTTCAGTTAGCATCAATTGTCCACCTTCCAATCGGAGATTGGCAGAGAGAGATTCTTCTTGAGAGAATTTTGATGATATCCCACTTAGGTGTTCTTGACCCAGTGTAGCAAGATCGTCTGGAGTTGAAGGCAGTTCTCCGCTTGAGTGGATCACAACGCCCTCTTCAAAGGCCAGGGCACCGATGACTTCCTCGGATTCTGTCAACCGATCGACGAGCAATGCAAGATCAGTGGTTTCAATGGGCAGTGCGGCTGCACCTTGGGCAAGCAAGGAAGCTACATCAGACGGATCGGAAAATGCCTCTGGAATTCGTCGGGCCACCTCAGTGAATTGCGCAACGGTCCAAACGGCTCCTCGCGCATTGAGATCGTGTGAATCAGACAATTCCAACAGACGATCTTTTGCAGCTTCCCCGGAGACAAATGTTTGCTTGGCTTCTGATTCGGCTAACCAACCAACAACACGACCACCGTGAATCAATCGATGAGCACATGCCGTTTTTGCCCTTGGCTTGTAGTGGGAGATTGCCCCGGTTTCAAAGGGCATCTGATTTTGTCCAACACTCAAATCGGCTTCAGAATCAACAGCATTTCCAGGGGGTAGATTGAACATTTTCACACCTCGATTAAATCTTCTATAACAGGTCGTATTGTCCGAGCCTCGTGGCTCAATCGACCAATGGGCAATACATCACTCGTCAACCAGAGGCTTGCCCCACCTCGAATTGTGGTTGCGACCATTGTCGACTCACCTTCAAACCACATCTCTTCAACGCGACCGATCTGGAGCGTTGTTGCCATCCGCATGGCCTGATGGTAAAGAGCAACGTTTCCTTTTCCTTCGCCACCCATCACATGCCCTTCTCCAGAGAGTAGGCAGGCTTCGATGTCGTCGAGATTTGTGAGCAGACGAGTTAACATGGGGTCCTCGGAAGCCATCGAGGTCGAATGCGACTTCAAGAACTTGCCCCATGCCGGCCCCTATGGGGGCCGTTTGACCAGTGAAATTGATTCGCCAACTGAAAAATGCTGTATTTTCGTTGATTTAGTGGTTATTGAACCGATTTTATGCATGTAAAATTCACTCAAATATCAAATTTCATTAAACTACAAGATTCCAATTGAAAATTTGTAAATTCAATTGGAAAATTATACATACTTACAGGGTCGATTTGAAGATACACACCTCATCCCAGTTCCGTGACCGCCTCATTGGACGTGCAATCTTGCAGTCGATGCAACCATCCTGCTGTGATTCACCAGATTTACAGTGGCCAACATCTTTGTCAGGCACATCTTGCAAAATCGATTAGAAAACGAGTTTCCAAGACGTTAAGGGAACAATTACAACTTCCATCAGATGCCCGTGATGAAAATGACAATCCATCCATCATATTGGTCTGTATTTCTGGTGGAAAAGATTCTGCAGTGTTACTCGATATGTTGGTGAAAATTGTCGGATCTCGTCGTGATGTCGAATTGGTCTGTGGATGTGTCGACGAGGGCATCGAGGGATATCGGTCTCCTTCGATGGAGTGCGCCCGTAAATTAGCCGAATCTCACAACTTGAGATTTGAAACAATCACCTATCCAGAATTGGGATATGAACGAATGGATTCAGTCGTTCAATCAATGCCATTGATGGGCCAGAATCACAAGGAAGCAAGAGGAATGAAACCTTGCTCGTATTGCGGAGTTTTCCGGAGACAGGGCCTCAATGCACTAGCCGAACGTGTCGGTGCAAGATGGATGGCACTTGGCCACAACCTCGACGATACCGCCCAATCGATTTTGATGAATCTCGGCAAAGGAGAGATGGAGAGAATCATTCGTTTGGCACCTCACACATCGATGCCATTGGATGGCCTCGCACCTCGAATTGTTCCCCTCCGATGGGTTCCTGAACGTGAGATTCATGCCTATGCAATTGGCGCGGAGTTGCCTATTCATCACGACGATTGTCCGCATGCCACCGGCGCTCTACGACAAAAGCACCGCGACCATCTCGCTAAGATGGAGAGTGCCAATCCAGGAACTATGCATGGTTTGGTACATTCTATGGACGCCATTCGTGAATTGTGGGCTTCTTCCAACAATCCTCCTGAATCGTGGAAACCGGGACAGGCCACTGAATGCTCTGAATGTGGTTCACCTTCAAGTCAACCAATTTGTCAAGCCTGCACATTCAAATCATGGCTGGCTGAAGTTAACGAATGAGTCTCAAAGCAGATTGTCTACCAGCTCATCCATTTCTTGTGGGCGGCCACAGTAACGGCAACGCAATTCAAGAGGATCTGCTCTAACTACTCTCAAACGATGGTCTTGTGGCTCACGGGGATTAATTGTGATACAATTTGAGAATGTGCAACTAGCAATATTGACCAGTTCAGCGCCGATGCTAACCTCACGCTTCTCGGCAACAGAATATGAACGAATAATGGCCACACTGGCTTTGGGCGCAATCAAGGCAAGACGGTCGAGTTCATCTTGTGTGAGTTCACGATCCTCGACCTTGATGATATCCTTGCGTCCATGCTTTGAAGAGGGTACGTTCATGACCAAACTGATGGGTGAGGAACGATCTCCACTAATACCTAACATTCGTAGCACTGTAAGGGCGGAGCCGGCAGGAACATGATCGATTACAGTGCCATTATTGATGGCCGTGACCCGCCGCATTTCACCAGCAGACATCAGACATCACCACTGGGAATTGCAACACCGAGAAGACGACACATGAGGGCCATTCGAGCCACCACTCCGTTGAAGGCCTGCTCAAAGTAACGAGCGTGTCGCGTCTCATCTACATCGGATGAGATTTCATTCACTCTTGGCAATGGATGCATGACAATCATCTCACCCTTGGCTCCGGCGAGATCTGCTGCAGTCAATTTGTAGATGCCTGCAACTTTCACATATTCATCCTCATCAGGGAATCGTTCCTTCTGAATTCGCGTCATGTAGATGACGTCTGCATCTGGAACAGAACCGTAGAGATCTTCTGTCTCTGTAATATTGGCTCCTGCTGCTATCAGGTCCGATACAATCTCTACCGGCATGGCGAGTTGAGCCGGGGAGACGAAGATGAGATTACAGTCGAATCTAGCGAGAGCGTGTGATAAACTGTGGACCGTTCTTCCATATCTTAAATCACCAATCAAGGCCACAGTCAATCCTTCAAGATGTCCGTGAGCCTGCTGAATAGTAAACAGATCTAGGAGTGTCTGTGTTGGATGATGCCCCGCTCCATCCCCTCCATTCATGATTGGAATCGCACAGGCATCTGCGGCATATTGTGCCGCCCCTTGTCGGGGATGTCGAAGTGCTGCGATGTCACAGTAACCATCGACCATGCGCATGGTGTCGTACAATGTCTCGCCCTTGACAGCTGAAGATGAATTCACATCTCCCAGATTTACAACATCCCCGCCTAATCGCTTCATTGCGGTCTCGAAAGACATTCGAGTGCGCGTGCTCGGCTCGAAGAACATGTTCGCCAATAACTTGCCTTGTAGCAGTGGAAGATACTCCAAACCGTGTGCTACAGGAAGAAGGCGTTCAGCATCATCAAGCAGGGAAACAATCTCCTCATTTGTCATGTCATCCATGGTGATGAGGTCGTCGTCCATCCTGCCCGCCGGAACCCCTCGGTCGCCTCTCGGACTTATTCATTGGGGTGCATAAACAAGGTCGATTCCATAGGAATCGGAAGGCGAGGGCTTGAAGGGGGAATGCTGGGTCCGCCGACCGATGATTATCAGTCGGACCCCGGTTCGAGTCTCGTTTTGTGGTGGTGGAACGGACCTTCCTGCTTACTACGAGGGCAGCGAAAATGGCGGCCTTGTCACCTCACTTGCGTTGGCTAAACACATCCATGTCACCGTCAACAAGCGATTTGACAACAGCGTCCGAGTTGGCTATTCACAGACTGAAATTGTAGATGATTTCGAAGATCTTGAACACGAATTGGTTCGTGAAGCCATGCGGTTGACAGGGGTGACTCATAGTGTTGAGATTACCACGATTGCAGACATCCCTTCTCGTGGAACTGGCCTTGGTTCCTCCTCCGCTCTGACGGTTGGATTGCTGAACGCTCTGCATACCTATGCGGGCCGCACCCCCGATGCAGCTCAATTGGCCGAGGAAGCGTGCCGAATAGAGATTGAAATTCTTGGACAACCCATCGGTCGCCAAGACCAGTACGCCGCCGCTTTTGGTGGTTCAAATCAGATCACATTCCTTTCCGACGATACGGTCATCGTCACACCGATTGAAATCAATGCAGAAGCCCTGGAATCGAATTATTTTCTTACATATACTGGAATCACTCGACAAGCTAGTGACATTTTGGCAAAACAATCAGCATCAACAGACAACAAACGGGCCGACCTCGACACTCTGCGGCAACAAGCCGTTGCAGTTCGAAACGCCTTAGAATCGGGGGACCATGCAACTGTTGGTCAATTGCTTGATTCTTCGTGGCAAATCAAGCGAAACCTCGTCGACGGCATCACTGGAGATACTCTTGATGAAATCTATGCCAGTGTCATTGAATTGGGAGCCACCGGTGGAAAATTGCTAGGCGCTGGCGGTGGTGGCTTCTTCCTGTTCCAGGGTTCATCGGAGATCCGCAATCAGGTAGAGGAGACTCACAAAGTCCTCCCACTTGTCATGGATTCTGATGGTTCAATTATCATCTTTGATGATGGTTCTCGACTGTGAGGTGTTTGAATGCGAAAGGCGATGCTCATCGTCACAATTCTGTTGTTGGCGCCGTTGCCCTTTGTGGGTGCCGAGGGCGAGACTATTCATCTGTGGAGTGAGCACGCCCCTGGTTCGGTTTTATTGTGGGATGATTCAGGAAACCTAACTGCGGTGAATCCAGATCAACCGATTGATTTGCAACTCCCCGAAGGCAATTGGACTTTGGTCAGACTCATCGACGGCATTCCACAAGACAATGCCTTGGCGTTCAATGGGGATACCAATGCGACCCACTTCCTCAATCAGACCATCGAAGCTCCTCTTG
>JASMFB010000069.1 GCA_030751995.1 Candidatus Thalassarchaeaceae archaeon | reverse complement strand
GACGTTACCACCCCTCATCAGTAATGGTTGCCACAACACGACCACGCCAACAGCAACCATGGTGAAGAATGCGAGTCGTGGGGAGCGGAAGAGGATGGCCATGACGATGAGGAGAACCAACATTGTCATCATCGTAGCATCGGACTGCGCATCGTGAATTCCTTTGTTGATGTCCAAGGAGAGGGGCAGGCCACCCGTCAATTCACTGACATGGACATTCTGCAGCCCAGGGAAACCAACAGCCAACAATCCATCGATTTGATCTCTCAATTCGCCAGCATCTCGGAGGTTGATGTATGGTTGATTGACATAGACCAGTGTTTGAGTCTCACCCCCCAGTGCCTCATTCACCTCATTCATCAACATCGAACGAATCTCTACTGAGAGTGTATCGAATGCCACATCCACCATCTGTGACTGACTCGAAGCGGCATATGGCCAACAATCCGGCCGGAGAGGATTGGTAGTATTAGTCCAGCAATCCGAGTGTAGAATTTCCCACAGACTCTGATCTTGAACCCCCGGTATTCCCAAATCGACATGTACGGCTTTGAGAATTGTGACTAAACTCACAGTAGTGGTTTCTGGAACATCATCGATTTCATCTTCCATGAACTCAATTGCATCCAAAACATCGAGATCTCTTATCGGAGCATCATTCTCTCCTGTATGGCTGGAAGCATCGACAATGAACATGTTCGTCTGTCCACCCTCAAACACCCTACTGTATTCGGCCAATGTTTCGTATGAGGCCAAACCGGGTGGAACTTCGTCGGATGAACCTGTGATGTCCTTGCCCATTTCCGCCTCAAGGTAGTATACGCCAATCGCGCTGACTAAGATGGCAACTAGTATGACTGCCCACCATGCAACAACGGGTATCTTACCAATCTGCTTCCAGGCCCTGTCTGCAGTCTCGAGACCACGTTTTCGGTATCGAAGAACCCAGCCGAGTGCTGGCACCATAATCATCGAGAAGAAGAATGTGCAGGCGATTCCAAGCACCAGTGTCAGCCCCACGGTCCTCATTGGCTTGATGGGGACAAGGAATGGCCATGCGAGAACGCTGAATCCGACAATGGTTGTTAGTGCAGACAGGAAAATCGCATTTCCTGTGGTCATCACAGCATCGACGGTAGCCCCTAGGTACACTTCTCCATCCCATGGGTCGATCTCTTCGGCCTGCATCCCTTCACGCTGATTGCGCCAAGCTTCTTCTGCGGCCCGTTCCAACCTCTCATTCCTACCTTCCTCGATTCTGTTGATTAAGTGCAATGCGTAGTCAACACCCAGTCCAATGAGGATAGGTCCTGCAGCGATAATCATCGGCGTCAATTCGATATTCGCCATGACAGTGATTCCAAAGGTAACTGCAAGACTCATCACGATGGGTGTTCCACAGATTATGAGGACCTTGGGATTTCTATGCAATACCCACATGGTGATGGCCACAAAGGCCAGCGAAATTGGCAACATCTTCTCAAGTTCGCCATACACCGCTTCAGAGACATCGTGGAGAACCGGTGTCAGTCCCGTGACGGTGATTGCACGTCGCTTTCCATCATTGGAGGTGGGCGTCCGCCATTCTCTTTCACCGGTTTCATCATTCTCGTACCACATGGGTGAGAGTTTCATATCATAATCAAGGTAGCACAACTCACACATTTCACGATCCGATTCATCGTAAATCAACTTCTTCGTATAATCGAGGAAGGCCCGATGATCCTTGATAGTATCTCCAACCTCACCCTTGGGGTCAGGCCTTGCATCGATTTGTGTGCCCTCCATCTCAAAGCGGATTCCTATGACGACAACTGCCGTATCCCAGATTCCATCCTCATTGGTGTCTCGAACGAAGGAATCCATCAGACTACCAGCATTTTCAACCATTTCATTTACAGTATCTTGGTCTTGAGGGATGACATAACCTTGCTCGGAACTCAGGCACTGATCTAGATTGAAACCGAGTATCCCATGCTGTTCCATCGCACATCTAAATCGGGATTCACTGCTGTTGGCCTCCTTGATGATTTGTGCAGGAGATAAAATCCAAACAACGCCATCATTCGTTCCTCGATCGTCTTTATCCCAATCCAATCCACGAGCATAATTGCCCTGACTACTGTCGTCATCACCTTCGAGGTAGGATAGTTGATTGAGAACATCGACACTGGTCACGTTGTATTCGCAATCATCCGCTTCATCGCATGTCCCCCTAAGCGATTCATCCTCAATCGCATTGGGGGTGTGGATGTAGAGCATCACGATGTCTGTCGACCAGCCTTCACGAACTTCCAGCAACAAGTCCTTCGATTCAGCTCCATCGGGGAGATATATCTCGACATCCCCATTGATCTGATGCTGGAAATCAACGGCATACTGTCCAATAAATCCTGTTCCCAACAGGAGTATGATGATGACGGCCCCTGGAGATCGGTGCAATGCCCCGTAGAATCCTCGTACAGGTTTTTTGACGGCTTCATGTGCGAATTCTCCTGCCGACTCCATTCGTTCAGAAGTACCAGTCCAGAGTTCTCGTAGTCTAGTAGTTACTGAAACAGCACGAGTTTTGAGGGAGACATCCGCACCCCCATCAGACTCACTCATTGCCTTGTCGGATAACCGACGGATATTGAATGACACGGGTGCTAGAGGTCCCATAGGGACCTCTTTGACCCAATTCAGTCCAGTCCGAATTCTTCAACCAATAGTCGACGCATTAGGCGACGGGCACCGTGTAGAACCATGGCTGCGAAGCATAGCGATGCTCCAAGCATCCCAATCCATGCTGCTGTTAGACCTGGTCCGACTGAAAGTGAGATTGTACCGTCTGTCAACACCTCAACTTCGTTTAGGGCACGCATTCCAATTGCGGCCCCGGTTGCAAGCAATGAGACCCCGGGTACTCCAAAGAAGAGAAGTGGCTTTTTCTGAGAAAGTGAAATCAGGGCAAAACTCAGTACTGTAAATCCATGAGAGAGTGCCGTATATCGGCTGCCCTTGGGGACATCGTATCGAATCTTTGTGGGAACTTCTCCAACCTTCAGTTGCAAGTCGTCACAGGCATTCAGAATCTCTAGACATGATTCCATTCCGTCATGATCGAAATTGAGCCTCTCCAAGGCCTTGGGCCCAAAGGCGCGAAATCCACTTTGTGTGTCTTTGACGTTCAAGTCACTGGATAGATTTGAAGCTGCAGTGATGACCTTGATCCCCAACGCTCGGTATGTTGGCATACTTTCTGCCCCCCCGCCAGCGACAAATCGTGAGCCAATGACAACATCGGCTTCCCCCGCCAAAATCGGTGAGAGTAAATGGGGTATATCGCTCGCATCGTGCTGCCCATCACTGTCTAGGATGACCAGCGCACGCGCTCGACGCTTGTAGGCAATCTCAAAGATTGTTTTGAGTGCACCACCATAACCACGGTTGGCCCGATGATGATGGACAGTTGCGCCAAGAGATTGTGCAATTCGGGAAGATGCGTCTGAAGAACCATCGTCAACGCAGAGGACCTCATCGACTTGTGTTCTGCACGAAAGTACGACACTACCAATCGTCTCTTCTTCGTTGAAAACCGGCATGGCAGCGATGATTGGACCATCCCAAACGAGGGGTTCGGCGACCTCTTGAGCCACGGCTTCCATGCATTGCGGGCCTATCGGACCGCATTTCAACACTTCCCTTTCATTACCGCCCTACGGGCGAAATAGAGAATTGCCGCCGGGAACGGGTCCCGGCGACGTTTCTTATCATTCAAAGATCAACTGACTGACGGTCGTCACGGCTCGATCACCATCGATGACCTTGCGCAATGCGCTTAGGCTGATGACCAATGGTACGTAGGTCTGGCCATCAGATGTCGTATAGGTCTCACAATCTCCGAATGCATTTGTGTTGATGGAGATTTTAATCGCCCCACCTGCATTGCTTCTTCGAACATATCCTACCAAGAGACTCGGCATCATGTCATTATCTGTTGTTTCTTTCATTTGCGTGCTATTTTCTGTATTATTTTTTGCCATATTGTTCAACTCCAGTCCCACGGCGTCGGGGACAGATGGGGAACTGAAGCGCGATAGACCACATCAATTTCTAAGAGGGGTGCAATGTAATGAAATTGATTCACTCCGCTACGCGGAGGGAAAGTGAGTGAAACTCATTCACCCCAGTGAACGTGGCATTGAAGAACGACTCCCCTGTCGCGCGAGCGATGAATGTACTCGTGACCGGCGGTGCCGGCTTCATTGGCTCCCACCTCGTTGACCGCTTGGTTGCCCGGGGGGACTCCGTTACAATCTTCGATAACATGAGCAGCGGGCGCGAGGAATTCATTTCACACCACGGCGACTCTATTCGCTTCATCGAAGGCGACCTTCTGGATTTAGATGCAGTCAAGGCCGCAATGGAGGGAATCGAACTGGTTTTCCATCTCGCCGCCAACCCTGATATTCGCTTGGGAACACGTGTTACAGACACTGATCTCAAGCAAGGTACAGTGGCCACATACAACGTTCTGGAGGCAATGCGTTGTGCCGATGTGAAAAACATCGCATTCTCAAGCAGTAGTGTGGTCTATGGAGAGGCAGACGAGATGCCAACACCCGAATCATACGGTCCATTGTTCCCAATCAGCCTGTATGGGGCGAGTAAATTGGGTTCGGAAGCACTCATCACCAGTTGGGTCGGTACATTTGGCCTCAAAGCCTGGCTATTCCGATTCGCCAATATCGTAGGCGCGCGAGGAACACATGGCGTAATCTTCGATTTCATTCACAAGTTGAAAGCCGACCCCTCTCGTCTTGAGGTGCTTGGAAACGGCCTTCAGGAGAAGTCGTACATGGAGGTTATCGATTGCGCGCACGCAATGGTCCACCTGACCGAATCCACAGATGAGGCTGTCAACTGCTTCAATCTGGGAACCGATGATACCTGCAGTGTCCGCAGAATTGCTGAAATCGTTGTTGAGGAGACTGGTTTTGAGAATGTCAGCATCGAATACACTGGTGGTGACAGAGGATGGGCAGGCGATGTACCCAAGACCATGCTTGATCCCTCAGCACTTATTGCTACGGGGTTTGAGCCAAGTTTCAACTCTGAAGACGCCATCCGACACACTGCAACTACGCTGATTCAGGAGATTGGATTGTAATGTCAACTAAGAAACGCAACTTTCACACGCTAAAAAACGACGAAGATGGCGATGCACGTATTGCCTCATTCTTCACCATCTCAGCCATCATGACCGTTGTGATGATTGTGGTGTGGACATTGGCGCCACCACCCAGTGTAGGTGTAAAGGAAGGACAATTGGCACCAGATATAGTGGGCGAAGCGCACGATTCTGGAAGTTGGGGCGAGTTCAGGCTCTATGATTACTTCAACCATTCATGGGAGGAAGGCGATTCTGGTCAATACATATTCCTCCAGTTCATGGATACAGATTGCCCCCACTGCTGGTCCGATGCATCGGCCATGTCAGAGAATTACAACAACTGGGGGGCCAATGGAGAAGTGGCCTTCATCACCATCTCCGTGGGGATGCTAAATACAGACCACAGTCGAGCAGAGATTGTTGCATTCCAAGAGAAAGGGGACTTTGAGGGCTGCAATCACGACAACTCAAACTGTGCTTCAAGAGGAGGCAACGCACACGCTTGGCCTTATGTTGATGATCTCAACAAGAACGCCTTCACAGATTACAACCCACCTGGGGTTCCATTTCATCTCTTGTTGTCCCCTGACGGCACCGTGGTATGGAATAGCGCAATGCATAGCGAAGATTACGATCCATTGCATGACCCAGCCCAAGCACTCCAGCATCATCTGACAGGAGGTGTTTGATTGAGCGCATCCATGGAATACGGGCCTCTCACATTCTTCCTTGTGGTGATGGCCATCGGTGGGGTGATTGCCAGCAACCAGAAGATTTCGCAACTGGATGAAATGAGTCCCATGCGCCGGCGATTACTCGGATTGTTTGTCATCGAAATGGGCGGGTTGGCCGCTAGCGCGTGGACATGGATGATCCACAATCAACTGCTAGAGGGTGGCTCAACGCTATGTGCTGCTGAAGGCGTTGTCCAATGTGGCTCTGTGATTGGCGACCCCACATACTCTGAATTCTTCGGAGTCCCATGGGGCGTGGTTGGCATTTTTGCTTTCTCAGCACTTGGTTGGCTTACTCTGTCAATCTTCTTGGACATGAAGGCCGACTGGGCCAAGACCTACGTCGATTACACATGGTGGCTGAGCCTACCCAGCATTCCAGGTATTGCTTTCCTCGTTATCGCTGAATTATTCCTCGTAGAAGGTGCACCACACATTTGTCCATACTGTACCAGTGTACACATCGCACTCATTGCCAGTATGTACATACTTTACCTGATTCGCAAAGATCGTGATGCTGGGAATTGGGATGTAGTCGCTAAACTATCCAAGTCTGAACTTCTTGCAAAGGCACGCAAGAACAAGTAATCAGGGCTGGTAAGTGCCTCCGATTTCGAAGAGTGCAACATCCGTTCGCATATCGACTGGTTCCATCCGAACCACCGTTACATCTAGGCGAGTCTCCGATGCATATTGCGCACGCAAGACATCATACAAACGCCCTTGGACATCTGCCATTTGTGCCCCGCGTAGAATCGTCACCAATCGGATCGG
The DNA here is from genome assembly GCA_030751995.1 of Candidatus Thalassarchaeaceae archaeon. Taxonomy (GTDB): domain Archaea; phylum Thermoplasmatota; class Poseidoniia; order Poseidoniales; family Thalassarchaeaceae; genus MGIIb-P. Next base: position 1,112 of record JASMFB010000069.1, on the reverse strand, counting down.
ATTCTCCTCAGGGAGCTCGATGATATATTCAACGAGCCATTCACGATCTACTTGAACGCCCCCTAGGCGCTCTTCTTCTCTTTCTTCGGGTATGTACGCCATCATTGTAATATTTGCACTGAGGGACTATCAATGCTTCGCAGCACAACGTTTGAACAGAAAGACGAGAGTATGATATAGGACGACATCGTTGGAATTACCTTCGGCGCACGATGATGCCAGAAGCCACTAGCGCACTGAGGAGCAATAACAGTGCCATTTGACTGTTAATTTCCGGATTTCGGGGCATACCCTCTATTGAGATTCCGATAACCCCCTGAACCTCTCTATTTACTTCGATAATCGTAACAAAACCATCAACTTCACCGTAGGTTTCTAACATGAACACAGGGATGCCCCCTTCACTGTACAGGTTGGCGTTGGAAATTGTCCAGCTATGAACACCTCCGAATGAATCAGTCACTGTACCATTCTGATCGAAGGTAATCATCTGAGTGGCCACATCATGATGGACATCGATGCCATTGTATGCGATTTCACTGGTCATCTCAAGAGATTGCAATCTGAACACTGTAATCGATGCATTCTCCGACAGGTCCTCTTCAATGTGAATTGCGAGTTGTTGCACATCATCGTGAGGCTGGTTTTCCCATGTGTCCCACCATACTCTCATCCCAATCCAATGCTCACGACTGACTTCGGCTGAACGTAATGAATTTTCAAGCAATGATTGCGATACTTGCCCTTCGAGTTCACCTTGCCCATCAAACCAAAATGTCGGCAATGAAAGCTGATGCTCTGCTTGTTTCAATGCAAGTCGTTCCGTAGTCAACGGACTGCCGAATGGGTCGTGATCATTTGGGTGCAGTGCGACACGTACAACGCGACCCCTGTGTTCATCAGCGAATTCAGAAATCCAAGGATCAACCGTAGCACATGTATCGCACCATGTCGCAGTATATTGCTCGAGCAGGATGGCGTGCCCACCCCTGGCCTCTCTTGTTTCATCGGCAGGTCGCATATCCGCACCTGCGAGTGGCAACAGAATGAGAGCGATGAGGATGACTCCTATTGCCTTCTGCATGTCCTGAGCGCCTTCGCCGGGTCTCATT
>JASMFB010000068.1 GCA_030751995.1 Candidatus Thalassarchaeaceae archaeon | reverse complement strand
AGCCGATATTGCGTATTTCGAATGCGGCAATCGGCTTTGAGAACAGTGAGCCCCTGCTCGATTCCGTAAATCTTGAATTGTACCCTGGCGAGATTATCGGAATCATTGGTCGCTCTGGGCTTGGAAAAACCAGTTTACTGAGAACCATTGCTGGATTAATCCCCCTATTGAGTGGCGATCTTGAGGTATCCCGCGGTGTCGGAGAGATTGGATACATTCCGCAACGACTTGGCTTAATCACACATCAGACTGTAGGCTACAATGTCATGATGGGGGCCTTGCCAAAAGCCCCCCTTTGGCAGACAATATTCTCGTTGCCAGGTCAAGAATACCGTGACCAAGCTCGCAGCGCTATCGAATCCGTCGGTCTATCGGAGAAAGTGCTTGAACCCATCAGCCTTCTCTCCGGGGGTCAACAACGTCGTGTCGCTATCGCGCGCTCAATGGTCCAACAACCAACTATTCTACTCGCAGATGAATGCCTTGGGGAACTTGATGCCGACACTGCAAAAGACATCATCTCCCTGATTACAAATATAGTCAAAGAACAGGGTACTGCGGCGATAATTGTCGACCACAATCCGGTTCGAGCGAGTACATTCTGCAATCGAGTATTGCAGATACGTGGCACAAGATTAGAGGAGGTCGAGTAATGAATTTCAGCCAACTTTTGAAAAAGCGCCCTCGCTTGATTCTCTACGCACTGATTTCTATTCTTGTCATCATTGTCGCCGATTCACTCGGCCTGAATTTGTACAATCTGGGCCAAGCATGGGACAATCTCGGCCTGTTGTGGCCGCGAATCTGGCCTCCTGATTTCAGTGTCGTTACCGAGAGGGCCGCCTATTCATACAGTGATTGCAATTGGGATGCTGATTGGATGTGCAGTCCCGCTGTGCATGGCTTGGTCGAGACGATCGAAATCGCATTCTTATCCACTATATTCGGCATGATAATCGCATTGCCACTGTCGATGATGGCTGCCCACAATCTAGCTCCGGTCTGGCTTTCCATCATCATGCGACAGATTCTCGCGGCTCTGCGCGTCCTCCCCTCTTTGGTTTGGGCGCTATTCCTAGTCATTCTATTCGGCCCAGGTCCCCTCGCAGGTGTACTTGCAATGACCTTCTACACCATTGGATATCTTGGGAAATTACAGTATGAAACTCTTGAGGGCGTGAGTCGCCATCCACTTGAAGCCGCACGAGCCATGGGGTTACCACGTTGGCAGGTTGCACGATATTTTGCCCTTCCTGAGGCCAGCAATGCACTTTGGAGTCAGATGTTGTTCATGTTTGAGTACAACATTCGGCATGGTTCAATCATCGGATTGGTTGGAGCAGGTGGAATTGGTTGGTATCTATCCAATTATCTCAGTGTCTATTCCAGATATGATCGCGCGTTAGCGATGATTCTCATCATCTACCTCGCCGTTGTAGTGATTGATCAGATTTCACTCTCACTTCGACACCGATTCATGGACAGCGAGGTCCATGCACCTCGAGCACGATGGCGAGAGATTATCCCATTCTTCCCGAAGAAGTAATTCAGCGCTCAGCACTGATTCGGATGGCCCCATCTTGATAGTGCACGTAGATATTGTGTGGTACTTTGCTAGTCAATGCAGCCAGTGCATCGTTAATTTCCTCTACACTGACTTTGAACGCCTTGGCCGCACGGTTGGCTTTCCATGCGACTCCCTCAAAGTCGGACTGCCGAATCCACTCAAACAGGCGAGTCTCAAATTCGGTCAAGTCCTCAAAGGCCATGACACGCCCAGTAGGTCGAGGGACTTGAGGCTTTCACACCAAAGATTCGGCCATTGTTCTCACACATTCCTCGGCCGAGATAGCGCCGTCGAGCAGTGCGCACAGTGAATCGATGAACGGCACATCACAACCCAGTGACGCAGCTCTTTCCGTGAACATTCTAGCCGCCCGAACCCCCTCGGCGACCATGTGCATCTCCCCCAGTGCTTCATCGAGCGATTTCCCATTCCCGAGTTTCTCCCCCAATGTGCGGTTTCGTGAGCGTGGACTGGCGCTGGTGACATACAGATCACCCAACCCAGCAGGGCCGAATGCAGTTTCGGGTTTTGCCCCCATCATCGGAAGCAGTCGCTGACCTTCTCCAAAACCCACGGTAATCAGTGCCGCCTTGAGGTTGTCACCGCCAATACTGTCGCGCAATCCATCGACCACGCCACAAGATAGTGCGACGGTGTTCTTGAACGCGCCCCACAGTTCGCACCCCACGGAATCCTCTGTGGGAACCAGAATGATTGAATCGGTCGAGAGACGATCCGCGATTCGACTGGCTACAGAGATATCGTGTCCTGCAACCATTGCCGTGGTAACCACTCCTCTGGCCACTTCGGGTGCAATGGTCGGTCCAGTGAGTACGACAACAGAATTCGATAGCCCCGCACTCGTCAATTTCGCTTCAATGGCTTCTGAAATGAGGCCTGAACCGCCCTCTTCGGGTGGCGCAAGTCCTTTGGCGAGGTCGAGAATGACATGAGAGGGGCGAAGATGTGGGATGATTTCATCGACGACAGAGAGGATGACACCACTGGGAAGGGAGAGTACAATCAATTCACTGGCTTCGATTGCTTCACCGATATCCATCGTCACATCAATGTCCAATTGCATTCCAGGGAGGTACTTCGAATTCTCTCCAGATTCCATGATTGACCCGTAGACTTCCTCTTCCACTGTCCAACCAATCACTTTGTGGGAATCATTGGCCCAACTATGTGCCAACGCCGTTCCCCAATTGCCCAAACCAATGATTGCGATTTTGGACATGTATCGCGGTGCCTCAAGCCGGACCTTTTGACCGTTGCCTTATCTGCGGACGCTATCGCTACATTCTAAGCGATGAGTTGAGGAGCGGAGGTCAAGCAGGGGTTGCCAAGCTTGGTCAACGGCGCTGGGTTTAGGTCCCAGTCCTCAGTGGTTCGCAGGTTCAAATCCTGCCCCCTGCATCACTCTTCTTCTTCGGCTGCGGCTTGAGTACGCAGTTTCCTCATTTCGCGGTAGTATACTCCCCCGGATAGGAGTATCAAAACCACTGGAACCCCATAGAGGAATAAATCACTCACTGGCTCGATTTCTCCCCCATTCACGCCCGTAAAAGAACCGAATTTTCGATTCCATTTATCGTCGTCTGAGGGCACCCCATCACCATTCACAGTATTGACGTGAAGTCGGTAGCGAATCAGCGTCGATTCATCATCATCTGGGGCAGTCCAGTTGACCGTCCATGCTCGCTGATCGTTCCCATCTACTGTATGTCCAACCTCATTGTCGGAGAACACTTGGACTGCATTAGATAGATTTGACAGAACCCCATTGCTTATCCATAGGTTGAAACCGCCTAGATTTGTATGATTCTCGATAGGTTCCGCTCCACCACTCACTGAGATGTTCAGTGTGTATGTTTTGTTGGCTTCATAGATTTCAGGTAGGCCCTCAAATAGGATGTCGACAGTATCAGTTGGGACAGCATTATGGCAAGTACAACCGTTCTCAACACCTGAAATCCCATTTGGGTATGATTCGCCGACAGGCAACTGCTGAATCATCAGGCAGAACAGGAGAATCACTACACCCACCTGCCGATTTCTCATGTAACGGGCTGAGCACCACACTCTCATGAAACCTCGCCTGATTTTGCCCCGGGGGTCTAGACCCCCGGCCGTACAAAGGGCCAAAAGGTGGACCGGCCCTGCTTGGGTGTATGAGCGACGCTGATACCCCCGCCGTAGGCGGGGATGATTTGATGTCGCCTCATGAATTGCTTGAGGAACTTGATACCGATGGGTCAGGTTGGATTGAATCAGATGAATTCGAAAAACGTAATTCTATTGACAAGGAACTCGATAAGATTCGGGTTCGACGCAGCGGTGAATCCCGCAGCTTTCCACGAGCGATTGAGGATTTCGTACTGATTGGCGGCCTCATTTATGGTATCCTCTTCTTCGGCGGGACATTGGCCATGAGTGCCGGGATTCTCGGTGACAGTGTTGTCATGGACGAGAATCTCTCGGACACATTCCTCGATTTCGAGAATTGCACGGATCCCGGCGATGAAGTTTGGATTAACGCTTGGATTGACGATGCACACAACATCCGAATCGATGCCATGAACGTGCCATTGGAAGCAGAGCATACGACGATAGGATACAACATAGGTCAAGGTATGAATGCCAGTTTAGACAATTCCACAACCATCAAGATTGACTTCACTGAATGGCCAGATGAGACCTATCAACTCGATGTTACATTCACCAATGATACGTTTGAAATCGTTGAAGAGGTGGATGGTGAAGGCAACCTCACGGGAAATACTAGTGAAGTCTGGTCAGCAACATCACTTGCAGAATTACAGGTCACTGTCGAAATCAAATCTCGCCCTCCCAGCATGGGTTGGTTGCCTTGGGTTGATGACGCTCCAACCAAGGAGGCTGAAATCACTACCGAGGAAACCCGTCGCTGCTGGACAACCTCTGAACTGGGCAATTGGGGCTGGATTATGATGGGCGCCGAATGGGGCGGCGGTCGTGAGACTGCGATGCTTGCAGGAGGTTCTGCAGGCGTTCCGCCGTGGTGGATGGCCTTCATTTCGATGTCGATGTCTGTTTTCTTCCTCTTCGTCCAATATCCACTCATGTATCGTTTCTATCATACTGAGGATGACGATATGCTGAACGAATCCCAACTGAAACGTCTGATCCAACAGGCCATCCAGAAAGTCGAGAAGAAAATGCGACTTGAAGTGGATTGGGATACTTGGAAGATGCAAGAGCGAGATATCAGCATCGATGTATTAGTGCCTTATCGAACAACCATGGAGACCCACGTCGATATCCAAGAGATTCGTGGTGCAATGGTCACACTTGTTCTCGACGAATTCAAGAAGTTCGGAGTGATGAAACCACTACATTTGCAAGCCAAGGCTGTGGATAGCAGTCAGGGCATCTTTGAGACCCTTGAGCATGGCTTGGACGTGAAAGTAGAGGCTCAAGGTGAGAGAGCGGAGTTGGTCGATGATTATTCCAAATTCTTTGAGACCGTTGGGATGCTAGCCGGTGTCGAGGATAGAACCATTCTTGAGGTGAAGAAGTGGTTCAAGACCCAGCGCCTAATCGATCGTGGTTCCAAGGTCTATTCAGACGACGTCGCCCTGTATATCCGAATCATCTACAAACCAAATCTACGCTTTGCGTTTTTCCGCTTCAAGCGTTCCTACGCAGAAGTGGAAGCCGATATTGAGAACCACATTCGACGTGAGATGGGCGAATATCTTGAGGATCGCCGATTGGTCGTCAGTGCTCGTAATGAAGTGCAGACCCTGTCCGACAGAGCTGCTGCTGGGCGCGTCGAAATGGGTGGTGAAGAAGGCAAGCATCAGGCCTTGGTCGCCAAGCAAGAAGGCATTGTGGGCACACTGTTGCAAAACCAAGTGATGGGCGATGTGTTGTCAACAGTCGAGTTCGTTGCCCAGGAGAAGCGTGATTTCATCAATCGATGGGGATTCTGGGGATTGATTGTTTTCGTCTGGATTCCTTTCATGGCATCCGGTGTTCTTGTCGGGGCCATGCTCGGTCTACTCAGTCGGATGCGATTCACCAATGTGCTAATCGCCTGTTCGATTGGTGGCTTCGCAGCCTCCGTGACTTGGGCCTATACCGCTCGCGGAATTATCGAAGTGATGGAAAGATACCATGCCGAGGCACTGATTCCTTGGCTTATTGCAGTCGTAATCCTATTCGCTGTATTCCACCTTAGGACCAGCAAGAAACGTCGCCGAGAAGCACTGTTCAAGGAGACTATCCAGTTCTTTGGTGGGACGCCAGAAAAGGAAGCCTGATTCAGGTTCACCCTGCTACGCAGGGTGAAATCCCTATATTCTCCCGATTTCAGCGCGACCCGTGAAAACATGACATTGGTCGACATCACCGGTCTCAAACGACACTACAAAATGGCCTCAGGGACAGTCAAGGCTCTCGATGGAATTGATCTGAAGATCGAGGAAGGCGAAAGAATCCTTTTGCTCGGTCCATCGGGTTCGGGCAAGACGACACTGTTGAATTGCCTTGCAGCACTAGACAATCCAACCGAAGGGGATTACGATTTCAATGGCCAAGAGGTGCCAAGAGGACATGCAGAGAAGATGACGACGTTCCGTCGTGAGAATATCGGCTATGTATTTCAGTTCTTCAATCTCCTTCAGGATTTGACCGTGCTTGAGAATATCCTACTCATCCAAGAATTGTCAGACGGCCGAGATGAGGCTAGAGCTCGTGAGTTGCTTGCCTTGGTTGGTCTTGAGGCTGAAGTCAATCGCTTCCCCGCTGAGATTAGTGGTGGCCAGCAACAGAGAGTTGCGATTGCTAGGAGTATTGCAAAGAGTCCCAATTTACTCCTTGGAGATGAATTGACTGGAAATTTGGATTCAGCCACATCTACGAAAGTCATGGAGGTCTTGGTCAGTGCTTGTGAGGCCGAGAAGATTACCACAGTCATGGTCACTCACGACGAAACCTTAGCGAGATTTGCGACGAGGGTTGTTCGCTTGGATAGTGGGAACATCATCTCCGATGAAATGGTGTCAAACTGAGGTAATCCCATGTCCATGCTGCTGACAAAGAGGCTCGCAAGAAGCCTTTGGCGTACCAAATTACGTCTTTCAGCAGTGGTTCTGATGGTCTCCATAGGTGTATTCGCAGGCATCGCTTTCGGAGCCTATGCAATGTCGGTGACGACCCTTTACGATGATATCTACGAAGATGATGAACAGGGCGTTAATCTCCCCGATGTCTGGGTGGAGAACAATGCTGGCAATTGGAATGCGACAACCGCCGCGAACCTCTGCCAAGAAATTCGAGATCAATGGCCGAGTGAAACCTTGGAACTCGACCATTGCGAACCCCGACTACAATCCAATGGCCAATTTTTCAGTGAATCTGCAGATATTGGCATGGTCCCTGCAGTTTGGCATGGAATCGATGAAGGAGAAGTGGACAAAGTTTGGATTCCTGAACACGATTGCTGCTCGGGACGGATGGCGACCGCCGCCAATGAAATTGTCATCGATCAACACGCGGTTGATGGCCTGAATCTCAAGGTTGGAGACACCGTTAGAATCAGCGCCGGTGCGGGCTTTGCATTGGACTATACCGTGGTTGGAATCGGATTCCATTCTACCCATTTATACTTCACAATTGAGGGGGAAATTATCCCTGCACAACCAGGGACATTTGTGACGGGATACATGACGGATGAGGGTCTAGAAGCACTTGCAAATTTCAGTGCCGGCGACTCAAATTTACTGTTGATTGATGTTGTCGGTACACCCGATTCACAATCTCCCGATGGAAGTGGTTTGACTGATTTGATTTCAGGCATTTCAGAGATTGCAGCAGAGAACGATGATTCGCCAACGGGTGTTTATGATCGAACAGGGGTCCTTTCAGTTGAATTCTTGAGAGCGGATGTCGAGGGGGCGATGAAAACCTATCCAATCGTGACTGGCATGATTGCGATTGTCGCTGGTATCACAATTTTCCTCAGCCTTCAACGATTGATTCAATCTCAGGCCAAGGAAATCGCAGTTCTCCGTACTCTTGGAGTGAAGCGTATGTCGATTATGCCCGGCTACATCATCGCTCCGATTTTCATTGGCGCCATCGGTTGTGTATTGGGAGTCATACCAGGAGTCTTGTTTGGAGCACCTGCAATGGTTTCAATGTATGAATCAATCATTGGCATCCCGATAATTGACCACACTTTACCAACATCTTTGGTCAAACAAATCGTTGTGATTGCCATGCTCATAGTCTTCTTATCTGGATTAAGGCCTGCTTGGCAAGCATCGCGTTTGCAGCCACTGGAAGTGTTGCGTGGGCAGCACGAAATTCGAGTCTCTTCCAGAAAATTGCAGAAGTTGACTTCAAAATTACCTGCGACCGTTGGATTGACTATTCGCTCCAGCGTCCGAAAACCGGTTCGGTTGATGCTCACGTTCGTTGCTGTAGGACTCTCAATGTTGATT